>CAYFXM010000035.1:0-11514 GCA_964346965.1 uncultured Actibacterium sp.
CGCTGGTCGTTCCGCGGGGCAGCGTGATTACATTGCGGTTCTATGGCGCTCCGGGAGCTTTGGCTCTGGACCAGACGATTTCCGGCCCCCTACCTGCTGCAGGCCAAGGTGATCCGCTAATGCAGCACCAGTTCGAGGTGACACAGGAAGGCACCCTCGCCATCACCGGACCCGGTGGCCGAAGCTGGGACGTCACCATGCTGCCGGACATGAAGCCCGATGTCTCTGTGTTGGCAGAGATGCGTGGTGGTCGGGGCGGAGAAATTCAACAACCGTTTCTGGCAGAGGATGACTATGGCGTTGTTGCAGGTCGGGTCACCATCTCGCTGGATTTGGATCGGGTCGACCGCAGTCACGGTTTGCGCGTGGTCCCCGAACACCGAGAATCGATCACAGTCGATCTGCCCATGCCGATCAGTGGCGACCGCACCAAATTCGAGGAGGTGCTCGTCGAGAATTTCTCGGAGCACCCATGGGCTCGGTTGCCCGTGGTTATGCTGTTCGAGGTTGAGGACGCAATCGCCCAGACCAGTGATGGCGAGTTGATGTTCCGCAATCTTGGCGGGCGGCGGTTCTTTGATCCGGTCGCAGCCGCTCTGATCGAGTTGCGTCGCGACCTCTTGTGGAACCGGGAAAATGGGAAACGAAGCTCGCAGATTTTGAAGACGGTTCTTTATAAACCGGATGACCTGGAGCTCGGTACTTCTGTCTATTTGAAACTCCGCACCCTGAACAGGCGTCTGGATACCGCAGTGAAATCCGGACTGGACGGAGAAACTCGCGATGAGTTCGCCCAAATCCTCTGGGACCTTGCGCTCGAGATCGAAGAGGGTGACCTGTCGGATGCGCGTGCCCGCCTGGAACGCGCTCAGGATCGTCTGGCCGAAGCAATCCGCAACGGCGCGAGCGACGAGGAAATCGCTGAACTAATGGAAGAATTGCGGCGCGCATTGGATGAGTACATGCGCCAATTGGCGGAACAGGCGGAACCGCAGGAAAATCAGGAACTTTCCGAAAACCAAGAGTCGCAGGAGATGACGCCGGAAGATCTGCAATCCATGATGGATCGGATACAGGAATTGATGGAGCAGGGCCGGATGGCCGAGGCGATGCAATTGTTGGAACAGCTCCGCCAAATGACTCAGAACATGCGCGTCACGCAGGGCCAAGGTCAGGGGCAGGGCCAACAGGCGCTGCAGGGGCTCGCTGAAACCCTGCGCGACCAACAGGGGTTGAGTGACGACGCCTTCCGCGAGCTACAGGATCAGTTCAATCCCGGACAAGAAGGACAGAACGCACCGGGACAACCCGGCGAAGGGCAGCAGCCCGGCGAGGGAGGACAAAACCTCGCTGACCGCCAACAAGAACTGCAGGATCAGTTGAATGAGCAGCGGCGGAATTTACCCGGTCTGGGCGGGGAACTGGGTCAAGCCACGCGAGATGCACTCGGCCGGGCGGGTCGGGCGATGGAACGGGCAGAAGAAGCTTTGCGCGACGACAATCTCCCCGGTGCGCTCGACGATCAGGCCGACGCGATGGAAGCACTGCGCGAAGGCATGCGAAATCTGGGTGAGGCCTTGGCGCAGCAACAGCAAAACGGCGAACGTGGACAGGCGATGGGCAATCCGGATGCCAGAGGCAACCGCGACCCGCTTGGTCGGGATGGCTCTGGTTCAGGTGAGTTCGTCGGAACCGAGGAAAACCTGTTGCCGGGCGACGATGTCTATGACCGCGCGCGCAAATTGATGGAGGAAATCCGCCGCCGATCGTCCGAGCAGGAACGCCCGGACCTGGAGTTGGATTACCTGAAACGGCTGCTGGAAAGGTTCTAGCGCTTATTCGCCTTCGATCTTACGAACAAGGTTGACCATTATCCGGTCAGTCTGAATTCGCACCTTATCCACAAATTCAACGTAGCTAGCCAAGGTCGGCTCTGCTGCCGGAACATGCCGAGCGATCGTTGGTGCAAAAGAATAGCTGACCAAAGCCAGGCCAAACAGCACTATGACAAGGGCAAAACCGCTGCTGAAGCTCGACCGAGAACCCTCTTCGCGGACTCCGCTGGCGTCGGAATCGCTCTCGGCGTCAGCGATTTCCTGCAGCGTGGTGTTGATCTTTTCAAGATCGGGCAGGCCACCGTTGCGCAGCATATCCGCGCCGCTCTCAGCGCTCGCCGCATCGACGGTTTCCGTGGCTGCGCTTTCGTCAGGGGGCGCTGCAGTATCTTCGGATGATGCCGCCGATTCATCAAAACCGGCGCTCAAGCCCAGATCGTCCTGCCTTTGAACCATTTCGGCGGCGTGATCCTGCGCTTCGGTGGCGCGGTCCTGCTCGCGGGCCCGCTGTTCACGCTCTGCCTCTTCGCGCAAAATGTTCAGAATAGAATTCTCAACCGCTCCGCGGACCGGCGGCGCACTTTCATCCTTGGCCACTACGGGCTCTGATTGTTCGGGCTCGGGCGTAAGATGTTCGGGTGTTAGCGGACCGGCAACGATCTTTTCCTGGAACCAGGTCTGACCGCAATTGGAACATTGCACGTCGCGACCCTCTTCCGGGATAGCACGATCGTCCACCTCGTATTGAGCGCGGCAATTGGGGCATGTCAGTCGCATCTGCTCACCTCTGCAACCTAAACGGGGCCGGTCTGTTGTCGTTTCGGCCATTCTGGACCATTCATGAAGTTTAATCAAAGCATTTGCCAGAGGGTTCGATTGAATCCTGTAACAATGTCGGGCAAATAGCAGAAGAGGTCTGACGGAGCGCGCCTTGATCGAGCTGGAAAATGTTAATCAAAGTTACGGCGATCAGGCGCTATTGTCGGATGTGGACCTGCAATTCCAGCCGGGCTCCTTCCATTTTCTAACCGGCCCGTCGGGATCGGGGAAATCAACCCTGTTGAAACTCTGTTATGCAGACCTGAGGCCCACGTCAGGGCAGGTTTCACTCTTCGACGCCAATGTCCGCCAGATGGATCGCGACCAAATCGCGCGTACACGGCGACGGATCGGTGTGGTGCATCAGGATTGCCGGTTTATCGACCACCTGACGATCTCTGAAAACATTGCCCTGCCATTAAAGGTTTCCGGTCAACTGACAGAGGTTGACTGGAAAAACCTAAACGAGTTGCTCGCTTGGGTCGGGCTGAACAACAGAGCGGACGCTTTCCCACCCGAGCTTTCCGGCGGCGAGCGTCAGCGCGCCGCGTTGGCCCGCGCAATCATCATGGACCCCGAGGTCATTCTGGCCGACGAACCCACCGGCAATGTCGATTGGGAAATGGCAGGCCGTTTGCTGCAATTGCTGGTCGAATTGAACCGGATGGGTAAGACCGTTGTTATTGCAACCCATGACCTGAACCTGATCCGGGTGGCCAAGTCTCAGGTTTCGGCGAAGGTTCTGCGGATCCGGGACAAGCAGGTCCAAGTGGCGGGGGCAGAGCTGTGATGCGCTTCCTGACATTTCTGCGTGGCGACGAGGGTGATGGGCGGATCGTGCCTCCTGCTGGATTGACCGGCCACCTGACTATGTTCAGTGCGGCGGCCATGTCATTTCTGGCTGTCTTCGCCCTGATCCTGACGGTTGCCGCGACACGGCTGGCGGATCACTGGGAACAGGCGCTGGCTGGAACCGCAACGGTTCGCGTCACCGCGCCCGATGGTCAGATGGAGGCATATTTGGGTTCTGTGCTGGCTATTTTGCAGACGACCGACGGAGTCGTCAGTACCCGGGCGCTGGAGTTGGAGGAACAAGAGGCGTTGCTTGTACCTTGGTTGGGGAACGACCTGCCGCTTGATAACTTGACGATGCCGCGGCTTGTCGAAGTCGAAATTGGCCCCGACGGCATTGACGAATTGGGTCTCAATCTGCGTTTGGAAGCCGAAGCCCCCGGGGCAGTCTTTGATGACCATACCCGATGGCGTGCACCTCTGGCCCAAGCAGCGGTACGCTTAAAGTTTCTGGGATGGGGTGCGATCTTACTCATCGGTCTGACGATGGCCGCTGTCGTCGCCCTGTCGTCCAAAGCGGCTCTGGCCGCCAGTCGGCAGGAGATTGATGTACTGCATCTGGTGGGCGCAGAGGACCGCTATATCGCTCGGGCTTTTGTCTGGCGGTTTACGGGTCGGGCGGTTGCAGGTGCTCTAGTTGGCACTGCTGTCGGAGTGTTGGCTGTATTCCTTGTGCCAGATGATCCGGCCGCTGGCAGTTTTCTAACCGGTTTGCACCCGAATGGGGCTGGCTGGCTTCTGCCGCTCATGGTACCGCCTTTCGCAGCCGCCGTAGCCTATGTTGCGACGCGGTTCACGGTTCTGCGGTTGCTGAAAGGAACAATGTAATGGGTTATGCGTTGCAGTGGCTGCGATCCCTGATCTTCGTCGGGCAGATGTACCTGATGATGCCAGTGCTTGCGTTGTTCTTCACCCCTTGGGCTTTGGTCCACCGTCGCGGTGCCTTTGCGGCTGTGCACACCTATTGCCGCTACGTGCGCTGGACAGCATCCTGGATGATCGGGCTCAAATCCGAGGTACGTGGCGAAATCCCCTCCGGCGAAGTTATCATCGCGTCAAAACACCAGTCGTTCTTTGACATCATCATGATCGTGTCAGAGGTACCCCGCCCCAAGTTCATCATGAAGCACACGCTGAAATGGGCTCCTGTCCTTGGGTATTACGCGGTGCGCATCGGCTGCGTCGCCGTTAACCGGGGTAAGCGCAGTGAAGCCTTGCGCAAGATGGTTGCCGACGTGTCCGCTGGTCGGTCACGGCCCGGTCAACTTATCATCTACCCGCAAGGCACTCGCGTGGCGCCGGGGGTGGAACGTCCCTATAAGGTCGGGACCGGTGTGCTGTATGCCGAACTGGGGCAAACCTGCGTGCCCGCCGCAACCAACGTGGGCGTCTTCTGGCCCCGCACCGGCATCCATCGCAAGCAAGGTTTGGCGGTCGTCGAATTTCTGCCACCGATCGAGCCAGGCATGGAAACCGGATCTTTCATGGCCCATCTGGAAGACGTTGTAGAAACCGCCTCGGATCACCTGATGTCCGAGGCAGGTTTCGAGCTTTCGCGAGACTAGTCTAGGTCCGCCGTAGGGCCGCCATGGCGACCTCGCTAACCAATATCGATCCCGCACCGCCGATCGCTGTCGCCGCGATGCGATTAAGGCGGCGCAGCGCGGTGGGTTTGGTCATCATCGTTCGGGCCTTTGCCGCCAGAAGGGCATAGGGCAACAGCACCACGTACAAAACCACGACGGTCAGTAGGGCAAGAACGGCCCATTCCGTCAGTCCGACATTGTTAAGATCCATAACAGTGGGAAGCAGGGCCAAATAGAAGAAAATGGTCTTCGGGTTGCCAAGTGTCAGCGCAAATCCTGACACAAGAGCCGCTGTTCCAGACTTCTCGCGCGCGGTTTTTACCTTGGTCAATCCGGCGTCACTGAACCAGAAGCGGAACGCCATATAAACAAGGTAGGCCCCGCCTAGAAACTTGATCACCATGAAGGCGCTGGCAAAGGTCTGGGCTACGGCGGCGAGCCCGACCACCGCAATGGTGAGATAGGCCACGTCGCCAATGGTGATGCCCGTCAGAAACATGAACGATGCACGCCGATTTCCGCCAAGCGCCTGACCAACAAGCGCCGCTACACCGGGTCCGGGAATAACCGCCGCGACCGAGAGCGCGACGACATACGCAATATATGGGGCAATCAGATCCATAGTCTCACCTAATCCAATACTACCGGCTGTTCACCAGCCTTAAAACGACAAACCCCCGAGCCTTCGCGCGGGGGTCATCAAGGAGGCCCTAAAGCCCCAGTTCGCTGTCGAACGGATGCTTAGAGCATACCTTCGCGCTGTGCCTTCTTACGAGCCAGCTTGCGAGCACGGCGAATTGCTTCGGCCTTCTCACGCGCTTTTTTCTCGGACGGCTTTTCAAAGTGCTGACGGAGTTTCATCTCACGGAAAACACCTTCACGCTGAAGCTTTTTCTTCAGGGCACGAAGAGCCTGATCGACGTTGTTGTCGCGAACGCTAACCTGCATGTGGTTTACACCACCTTTCTAATCTAGAGTTTCTGTCAAAAGCAGGAGGTGGCCATATAGCAAAGCGCCTTTCACTTGTCTAGCATGTAGCCGACGGTTACGAGGATGCTATGACCAACGCAGCACAGGATACCCGGGAACAGCTTTTAGATGCCGCTTTGGCCCATGTTCCCTTCGACGGCTGGAGCGATCTGACCTTACGAGAGGCGGCTGCCGATTCGGGTGTTTCGCTTGATCAGGCACGGGCGCTTTACCCGCGTGGAGCGGTCGATCTGGCTCTCGCTTTTCACCGGCGCGGCGACGACGCGATGGAGACCGCGCTGCGGGCCGAAGATCTGACAGAATTACGGTTCCGCGACCGGATTGCCCACGCGGTGCGACTGCGGCTGGAGCTGGTCGAGGACAAGGAACTGGTCCGCCGGGGCACCACCTTGTTTTCACTGCCGCCGAACGCCGCCGAAGGCGCCAAGGCAATCTGGGATACTTGCGACCGGATTTGGTCGGTTCTTGGCGACACCTCGGATGATGTGAACTGGTACACCAAACGTGCCACCCTATCGGGCGTCTATGGCTCGACGGTCTTGTATTGGCTTGGCGATGAAAGCCCGGACAATCACCGCACGTGGGAGTTCCTCGACCGTCGCATCGACAATGTGATGCAGTTCGAAAAGGTCAAAGCGCAGGCGCGCGAGAACCCGTTGTTCAAGACGCTCATGGCAGGTCCCGGCAAGATTCTGGACCAAATCCACGCCCCCCGAAGCGCGTTGAATGACGACCTTCCCGGCACCATCAAGACCCCGAAAACGGAGTAAACATGACCCTTCCCAAGACCATGCGCGCCGTCGAGATCACTGAACCCGGCGGACCGGAGGTTCTGCAACTCTGCGAGCGTCCGGTGCCAACACCGGCCGAGGGAGAGGTTCTGATCCGTTTGGCATATGCCGGCGTGAACCGACCCGATGCGCTGCAGCGCGCGGGCCTTTATGCGCCGCCGCCAACAGCCAGCGACCTGCCGGGCCTAGAGGGAGCAGGCGAGGTGGTTGCGATTGGCGAAGGTGTAACTGACTTGAAAGTGGGCGATCAGGTCTGCGCCCTGCTACCGGGAGGGGGCTATGCCGACTACGTCACCACCCCCGCCGCGCATTGCCTGCCGGTCCCGCAAGGTATGAGCTTGGATCAAGCCGCCTGCCTACCCGAGACCTTTTTCACCGTTTGGTCGAATGTCTTCATGCGGGGTGGCCTTAAGAAGGGGGAGCGTTTCCTTGTCCACGGCGGCTCGTCGGGTATCGGGACGACCGCGATCCAACTGGCGAAAGCGTTTGGTGCAACGGTCTACGCTACGGCAGGTTCCGACGAAAAATGCGAGGCCTGCGTGACGCTCGGCGCCGACCGCGCGATCAACTATCGCGAGGAAGACTTCGTCGAGGTGCTCAAGGCCGAAGGCCGTCCGAACCTGATCCTCGACATGGTCGGCGGCGACTACCTGCCCCGCAACGTGAAGGTGCTGGCCAATGACGGCCGTCTGGTACAGATCGCCTTCCTTCAAGGCCCGAAGGTCGAGCTGAATTTCGCGCAGGTCATGATGCGTCGCCTGACTATCACCGGCTCGACCCTGCGGCCACAGTCCGACCAGGCAAAGGCTGCGATTGCGCTGGCGTTGCGGGACAAGGTTTGGCCGCTATTGGATGCAGGCCGTATCGCCCCCGTGATGGACTCGCAATTCGACCTTGCCGAGGCCAGCGCCGCCCATGAGCGAATGGAAAGCTCCGGCCACATCGGGAAGATTGTCTTAGCCGTTACCTAGGTCAATCGATTCCCTTCCACCCAAACAAAACCCGAAAATTCAGACCATTGTTTCTGGTCTGGCGTATTAAATGCGGCCAGATACGGATCAATTGTTTCGATTTCGTCTGAAATTGAGTGGATTTGACTGATATTCGTACTCCTGATTTTGGCCCCGGCCATTTTTCAGCCATAATTCCAAGTGGGGATAGTCTGCTTGGTGTAACAATGTTTACTTGTCTGAAATCCGTTGGTCTGGCTCTTCTTTTCAGCCTTTCATTCGGCTTGGGAAGTGCCACTGCAAATGAAATCAGCTTCGAGAATTTGGGGCGGGATGCGTTCGGCAATCCCGGTTGGGTCAGCGAAGTCGAATTCACGGTTCTGGGTGAGAGCTACACGACCGAAGCCGGTGTTTACCGGCTGGTCGATGCCAACAACCGGATCGTTGTCGAAGCCTTTTGTCTGAACGTGTTCGGCTGCAACGAACCGGAAGGGGATTTCTCCATCTGGAGCTGGCTGCCCAAAGCGGTTTCACAAAGAATCAACCAACTCTACGTGCAATCCTATGACGATGTGCGGGATTCAAGATCAGCGGCAGCCTTCCAACTCGCTTTGTGGGAGATCGTGACGGACAGCGCCACGGGGCTCGACTTGTCCTCGGGCAACTTCCAGGCTGATGGCGACGGTTACACCTATATGCTTGCTCAACGCTATATCGATCGTCTCACCACCGAAAAGAAAAGTGGATCTGCACGTCGTCTCTTTACGGCGGCCAGCGAAGGCGCCGCTGTAGTTGCAATAACCGTGCCTATGACAACCGCACGCATTCGGTATTTGAAGAGAGCCTAGCGGATCGGATCCAGCAACGCCCGGCTCAAGCTGCAATCACGACGAATATCGTAGCCGCACTCACGAGGCGTGAACTCCTTGGTCAGGCACAGGCGCACTTCTTGAATGCGCCCATCGCGGCAGGTCACGGTCAGCATATCATCGGATAGCTTCGGATTATCCTTTAGGAAGGCATCCTCCACGACCTGTGCAGGTAGGCGGATCGACCTGTCCAGCTTGCGAAAGACCTCTGGCCGAATGACGGCGTCAAAGGCCTCGCGCGCAGCTTCGAAATACGCCGGCGCCGACAAGCCAGAACAGCGGCCATGCTTCTTCCACTGGTGCCATGCCGATCCGGCCGATCCCATGATGTCTGCCATTGCTGCGGTTTCCGCCCTCGTGGCCTCGCGATAGCTTGTCCGGCAATAACTGGGCCATCCGTCTTCATATTGAGGCCAAAGCCCGTGCAGAACCCAGCCTTCCGGCCTGTCACATTGCGGATTGCCACGCTCTTCGCCTTCCAGCGCGCAATAGGTCGGCGACCAACTAAGGCTCAACAGATAATAATCGAAATCACCGGCCCTCTCGCCTTCGGCGCGCGCCAATCCCGCAGACAGAGCCAGCATCAGCAACCAGCGCATTTCCTCTTCCCTCTTGCCAAGAACGTCCCTATATAAACCGCAACCTCCCCGAAATTGCGGATCAGGTCCAGACCGGACCACCCATTTCACCCGACGGGAGAAAAGTATTCAAAGGAGAGATCCAATGGCCAAACCGATCATGGCAAAAGCAACCGCCGTCTGGCTGGTGGACAACACGACGCTGACCTTCAAACAAGTCGCAGATTTCTGCGACCTGCACGAGCTTGAGGTTCAGGGCATCGCCGACGGCGACGTCGCAACTGGCGTCAAAGGCTTCGACCCGATTGCAAACAACCAGCTGACGCAGGAAGAGATCGACAAGGCCGAGGCCGATCCGCTGTACAAGCTGCAGCTGAAGTTCAACCCCGCCGCTGTGGGCGAGGAAAAACGCCGTGGCCCGCGCTACACCCCGCTGTCCAAGCGTCAGGACCGTCCGAACTCGATCCTGTGGCTGGTGAAATTCCACCCGGAGCTGAGCGACGGCCAGATCGCCAAGCTCGTCGGCACCACCAAGCCGACCATCCAGTCGATCCGCGAGCGGACTCACTGGAACATCGCCAACATGCAGCCGATCGATCCGGTTGCCCTTGGCCTGTGTAAACAGTCGGAACTGGACGCCGCAGTTCAAAAGGCTGCTGCCAAGAAAGCCGCTGAAGGTGCATCGATGTCGGACGACGAGCGCCGCAAGCTGCTGTCAACCGAGCAATCGCTGGACATGGAAGCCGAACCGCGCATCCCAACCGCGATCTCGGGCCTCGAAACATTCTCGCTGTCCGAGCCTGTGGAAGAGGAAAAAGAAGATGAACTGCCGGACGCGGACAGCTTCTTCAACTTGCCCGACAGCGACGACGAAGACGAACAGCCCTGATCAACATACCCGGCCATAGCGCCGGGTTTTTATTTTCCAACGGCTTCCACTTCATTTGGCCAGAGATTTCCTGAAGAGCGCGAGGGGCTGCCCCCTCTCCGAAGACCGTCAGTCACCGTCCTCATTTTGGAAAACAGGCCCCCAGACCTTTCGGCCTGCCTGCCAAAACCCAGGATTGTCCGTGAACTCGCCGTATTCAAGAAAAGACAGAACCTGCAAGATCACCTGAGGATCGTTCATCATGAAGGTATGTGTCACCGGAAGGACAATATGCTCCTTCATGCCCTCAACCCTCGTTGAATCGACCGAAACCTTACCGTCATCGTCGCCGGGAATAATGCGGGAATAGGCCGGGTTCCCGCTCTGGTTCCCTGCGATGACTCCCAATTCAAATGTCACATCAGGCAGCGCCTTTGGCAGGCCGTCTTCACCCGTTCCCAATTGTAGACCCGCTGGCCCGTTGATCCACTCGAACGGTGCGAGTTCTCCAAGTTCATCCACCAATTCCGACCCCTGGTTCGGTGGCCCCAACATCACAACGCGACCGAGTCTGGCTTCGGGCGTGTCGGACACCCACTGCCGTACAAGGATGCCGCCCATCGAATGTGTCACCACATGGGCCCTGCCGCTGCCGCAGGCCGTCACCCCCTTACCAACATATGCTGCCAAGTCCTCGATAGTCTCTTCGGTCGATGGATATCCCTGCGCTTTCACGGTGAATCCATGCAGCTCCAACGCTTCCTGCATCACGGTCCACGAGGCCTCTGTCCGGCCAAGCCCGTGTAACAGCACAACACAGTCGGCACGGGCCGATGCTGGAAGACACAAAAGAAACAGGCAGAGAAAACGCAACATGCTTCCGACATAAGGGCGCAGAAGAAAATGTGAACCACCAATCGCCACCCAAAAGGGCTTGCCGGATTCTGCGCCATGGGCCAGCCTTGCGTCATGTCCTACCGTCCGATCCGCCTTTCTGCCCGCGCCGTACTTGTCCATGACAACCGACTGCTTCTGGTTAACGCCTATGCTGGCGAGAAGAGCGACCTGTGGTGTGCGCCCGGCGGCGGGGCCGAGCCCGGTCAGTCTTTGCCCGACAACCTTGCTCGTGAGGTACACGAGGAAACCGGTCTCATCATCGACGTGGGCCTGCCCTGTCTGGTGAATGAGTTTCACTCGCCGGATGACGGCTTTCATCAGGTGGATATCTTCTTTCGCTGTACCCTGCGCGCGGGCACTCTGACCAACGACTGGAAAGATCCCGAAGCTGTCGTCCACAAACGCCGCTTTGTTACGCGCGATCAAATGGCCGGGTTGCGGTTCAAGCCAAGCAGAAGGGCAAATGGCTGGGTCCGGCC
>CAYFXM010000035.1:11524-16763 GCA_964346965.1 uncultured Actibacterium sp.
ATGCGGCTACTTTGCGGACCTCGCCCGCCGCGTGGCCGTGCCCACGGAAAGCCACAAGCCAAGCAGCCTGCCGGACGTAGCTTGGGGGGTGGGTCCGGGCTATGATCCGCTAGAGCGTATCGTGAGCTGAGGCCAGACCACGCCCAAAGCAATTCCCCCAAGAATCAGCGCCGAGGCGAGTATGGATTTTAAAGCCACGATCTCACCCAGAAACAGCGCTCCGGCGACAAGGGCAATCACCGGTGCCGACAATTGCGACAGTGCCGCGCGGGTTGCCCCGAGTTTTGGCAGCAGGCTGTACCACAGAGCGTACCCCAACGCCGACGTCACGCCGCCCGAAACCACTGCCAGCATGACACCGCGCGCACTGGCATCGGTCAGGCCGCCAATGACCAGTGGAGCAAGCAATGCCAACGGCAGGGTGAACACAAAATTCGATGCCGTCGCCGCCAGAGGGTCCTCTACACCGCGCCCGATCAGGGAATAGACTCCCCAGCCGATGGCCGCGATTGCCATCAGCCCGGCGCTGCCCAGTGGCAGGTCAAATGCGGCATCGGGCCAGACCAAAAGGCCCAAACCCGCCAGTGCCATCACCATCCCGGCCCACCTGGCGACGTGCGGACGCTCGCCACCCAAAAGCGCGCCGGTGAACATCGTAATCTGCACACCGCCAAACAGGATCAGCGCACCAAGCCCGGCATCCAGCTGAATATACGCATAGGAAAACCCCAGCATATAGGCCGTCAGGCCCGCGACCGCGCCCCAATCAGGTCGCAACCCGCGAGGCAATGCTCGATCTCGCGCCGCCACCAGACATACCAACACAGCGACGCCGGCGGCCACCCGGATCAGGGCGAAGCTGCCCGGGGAGATATCCCCCTCTGCCAGCGCCGCCCTGTTCAGAAGGGAGTTGGCCGCGAAGGCCACCATGGTCAGCGCTGTCAGCAGAAATACTTTCATCCCGTCCCCATCAATCTTGTGGCCACCTCGCCCCGCGCATAGGCCAAACGCCCAGCGCAGAAGGTCGCCCCGACCCGGCCTGCGCGGTCCAGTATCACCAGATCGGCGCGCAGCCCCGGCTCCAGCCGCCCACGGTCGTCCAAGCCTAGTATATCCGCAGGCCGCGCCGAGACCAGACGCCATGCCGCCTCGAACCCGATCCTCTCGGACAGTTTCACGGCCGCCCGCCGGATCGAGGGGTAATGGTAGTCCGATACCACCGCGTCGCATAGGCCTTCGCTGATCAATGCTTCCGCTGCGACGTTCCCGGCATGAGAGCCGCCCCGCATCACATTCGGTGCGCCAAGGACAATCGGGTCACCTGCCGACCTTGCCGCTTCCGCCGCCTCGCGAGTCTCCGGAAATTCCGCAATCGTCGCCCCCATTGCCCGAAAGGCGGCACGTTCCTCGGGCGAGGCATCATCGTGACTGCCAAGCTGCACACCTTCGGCCCGCAACCGTTCCGACAAGGCCGCCAGAGCCTCTGGCACTTCCGGCCCTCGATTGTGCAATTCATGCAGCAAGGCCAGATGCGCCTCGGGGCTGCGACGGCTTTTCAGGGCTTGCCCGGTCAGTCGCGGCGGCTTCTTTCCTGCTGCCAAGGCGGAATGCGGCAGGTGATCGTTATAGACAACATATTTGATCCCGGCCTTGGCGATCAGAGCCTCTGCTCGCGGGTAGTCGTCGATCAAATGGGTCTCCAACCTCAACTGCAGCTGCATATCGGTCAGCAGGTCTCCCCGCGCTGCCAGCAATGCATCAACCATGCGCTCGGCAAAGTCCGGGCGGCGCATCCCACCTTCATAGGACCAGAACTGCGCCAAAACTGCGGTGGTGATCCCGTTCGCGGCCAGCTCGGCATCCACCGCATGCAGCCCCTCGGAGAGATCCATCATCGCCCCGCGGCGCGGCGCAAGGTGTCGCTCGAACCCGTCACCGTGCAGATCGACGATCCCCGGCAGGATACGGCAGCCGCTCAGGTCAACGGCACGGCCTCCGCCCGCGGCGATCTCTGGCCCGTGGATCGAGAGCGGTGCCGCTTCCAGCCCGCCGGGCCGTAGCACCTCTGCATTCTCAAGCCTTAACTGCATTTCTCTTCCCCGTCGTGGCCAGCAAGACGCCAACCATGACCACTGCAAAACCGATCAGGTGATACATGGCTAGCTGCTCCCCCAGAAAGCCGATCGCCATTCCGGCGCCGAACACTGGCATGAAATACAGGAATGTCACCGCTTTGGTTGGCCCGATCCGGGCCACCGAAGCATTGAAACTTAACAGCGCCACGATCGAAGCAAACACTGCCACATAGCCGACGGCCAACAGCGTCGGTTGGTTGAATTCAACGAACTGCCCGCGCGACATTTCCCATCCCATCATGGGTATCATCAACAGGACAGCGACCAACGAGACGATATAGACAAGTGTCAGATCCGACAGGCCAGAGGGCCGGAAACGCAACAAGACCGAGTACAGCCCCCAAACGAACATCGCTGCCACGACCCAGATGTCACCCACCGTGAATTCCAGCGCCATCAGGGCCGCCCAGTCCCCACGCAGAACCAGCCACCCGGCCCCAAAGAATGAGATCGCAATCCCGATCAACTGCCGCAGAGTGACACGCTCCCCCAGAACGATCATGGCAATGAACAGGGTGAAAACGGGCCCGGTCGCGTTCAAAAGCAGAGCATTGATCGCCGTGGTCGTGTGCACGCCGATATAGATCATCGACTGGAACATCGCTCCGCTGAGCAGGCCCAATCCGAACAGGACCTTCCAATGCGCCCGCACCACCGGCCATTCTCGCACCAGCTTAGGCAAGGCGAACGGGGTCAGCAACACCGCCGCCAAAGCCCACCGCCAGAAGGTCAGACCAAAGGGTGGCACAATGTCCCGTACGGATCGGCCAACAACCCAGTTCCCGGACCAGCACAGAACAGAGATCAGCACCAGAATGACTGCAATTTGGGATTGGGACAGAGATAGTTTCATCTTGCTGATGGATCACGCCCCTTTGCAAAAGTAAAGAGCCCGCGAAACGCGAGCCCCTTGACTGCAAGAGAGCCTCGAAACACCCTCCACACATACTGCCTGTCGGCGACGCTTACGATGCCCGCCAATTTAGCGAACGCGCTTGCCCATTGGTCACTCGTTTGCCGTGGGGTGGTAAGGCGCAGTCTTGTGCCAATCCATCCCGTCAGGGATCGCCACCCAATCAGGTTTTGTCCGGGCAAAGATAAAGGTCTCGACATCGTACCAGAAGGTTGGCTGGTCGAAGGTTCCTCCCGCGATCCCACGCCAGCCATCACGCAACTCCAGCCTGAAGGTCACTGTGGTTCCGCAGTCTTCGCAAAACTCGCTTTCAACCTTTCGACCTGTGTCCGACTTTGTGTGGAATTTCTTGAGCTTGCCTTGAAGTATCTCGACATTTTCTTCCTCGAAATAAACAGACACCCCAAAGGCACTTCCGGTGCGCTTCTGGCACCACCGGCAAGCGCAAGCCGAAACCCTCGTGGGTTTGCCATGTGTTCTGAACCGCACCCTCCCGCAGACGCAGCCTCCTTCATGAATATCTGTCATACTTTCCTCCCTCAGAAAGCTGTTCCGACAGTATACACAATTGGACCGCTGTTCGCCCGGAAGCCCGGCCAGCCGAATAAATCTAACCCCGTCTCGGCCTGAAGACAGCGCATAAAAAAAGGGCCCGCGAAATGCGAGCCCTTCCTAAAGCCTTATGGCCGGGGTGGCTTACATCATGCCGCCCATGCCGCCCATGTCGGGCATGCCGCCACCGGCTGCGCCGCCTTCTTGCGGCTTGTCAGCAACCATGCACTCGGTGGTGATCAGCAGGCCAGCAACCGAGGCCGCGTCTTCCAGAGCGGTCCGGGTCACTTTCGCCGGGTCGATTACGCCGAACGAGAACATGTCGCCATATTCTTCGGTCTGAGCGTTGAAGCCGAAGGCTGCGTCGTCGCTTTCGCGGATCTTGCCGGCAACAACCGCACCGTCAACGCCCGAGTTCTCGGCGATCTGGCGCAGCGGAGCTTCCAGAGCCTTGCGAACGATGTTGATACCGGCGTTCTGGTCGGCGTTTGCGCCTTCCAGACCTTCCAGAGCTTTGCCGCTCTGAACCAGTGCAACACCACCACCTACGATGACGCCTTCCTGAACGGCCGCGCGGGTCGCGTTCAGCGCATCGTCAACGCGGTCTTTGCGCTCTTTCACTTCAACTTCGGTCATGCCACCGACGCGGATAACAGCAACACCGCCTGCCAGTTTGGCAACGCGCTCTTGCAGCTTCTCACGGTCGTAGTCCGACGAAGTGTCTGCGATCTGGGCTTGGATCTGACCTACGCGTGCTTCGATCTCTGCCTTCTCACCTGCACCGTCAACGATGGTGGTCTCGTCTTTGGTGATCGAGATTTTCTTGGCGGTGCCCAGCATGTCCATGGTGACGGACTCGAGCTTCATGCCCAGATCTTCCGAGATCATCTGACCGCCGGTCAGGATCGCGATGTCCTGCAGCATGGCTTTGCGGCGATCGCCGAAGCCCGGTGCTTTAACAGCAGCAATTTTCAGGCCGCCGCGCAGTTTGTTGACAACCAGGGTCGCCAGCGCTTCGCCTTCAACGTCTTCCGCGATGATCAGCAGCGGTTTCTGCGACTGGATCACGGATTCAAGCAGCGGAACCATCGGCTGCAGCGACGAGAGTTTCTTCTCGTGCAGCAGAACCAGACAGTCGTCCAGCTCGGCAATCATCTTGTCCGGGTTGGTGACGAAGTAAGGCGACAGGTAACCGCGGTCGAACTGCATGCCTTCAACGACATCGGTCTCGGTTTCCAGACCTTTGTTCTCTTCAACGGTGATAACGCCTTCGTTGCCAACCTTCTGCATCGCGTCTGCGATCTGGCGGCCGATTTCAGCTTCGCCATTGGCCGAGATGGTGCCAACCTGAGCAACTTCGTCGCTGTCTTTGACTTCACGTGCAGCGTCTTTGATCTGCTCGACGACCTTGGCAGTTGCCAGATCGATGCCGCGCTTCAGATCCATCGGGTTCAGACCGGCAGCAACCTGCTTCAGACCTTCGCGAACGATGGCCTGCGCAAGAACAGTCGCTGTGGTGGTGCCGTCACCGGCTTCGTCATTGGTGCGGCTGGCGACTTCTTTCACCATCTGCGCACCCATGTTTTCGAACTTGTCCTCAAGCTCGATTTCCTTGGCAACGGTCACACCGTCCTTGGTG
>CAYFXM010000036.1:0-16697 GCA_964346965.1 uncultured Actibacterium sp.
CTGATGTTCGGATTCCTTGTAGATACCGCCAACCGCGCCATAGTTCTCTTCGGTGATCTCGCCCTCTTCGACCTGAACGCGCAGCTTGCCGCCGGCTTCGATGACACCGGCCCCGGCCCCTGATACGGCGAGCGAGGACATCTGCAGAGCGAAGGCTTCCCAATCCTTGTTCCGGGCCAGTTTGACCAGGTTCTTGACCGCGATACCTACCGTACCGGTAGAACTCATGATCAAGGCGATATTGGCGGCTTCCTTGCGACTGTCGTCGTATTCAGCGGCCTGATACTCTGTCCCGGTGGCCTCGTCGGCCTGAACCGCGGCCTCGGTTTCCTCTTTTTTCCCGTGAAGCGCGGCAATGGTGGAGCCGGTCGCTGTCATGAAACTGGACAGCGCCTCGCCAATCGCTTTCTCCAGCTTGGCCGGGTCGCCGCCCGCCTGCGCAATTCGGACAACCGAGGCAATTGTCGTGATCGCGGCTTTCCCGGCAGCGACACCATATTTTTCCTGAAACGCCTGCGTTTGTGTGTCTTCGTCGATTGCGGCTTCAAGATTGTCGTCTTCAATCGTCAGAGCAGCGCCGACGATACCCATGACACCCTGCGCACCGGTTTCGATCATATCGACAACGCTGCGCTCTTTCTTCTTCTTGCGGGACTGTTCGGCAATCGACAGCGAGGTCTCCACCGCCGCGCAGGCCCCGGCATAGTACGCCTGCGCTTCGACCTTGTCGCCGAACATGTCGGTTCGCTCGCCCATTTCGACGTTGTGGTGCTCGATATTAAACTCGCTGACATTGGCGGCTAGCGCTGCGTCCTCATGCTCCGGGTTGTCCTTTGCCCATTGCGCCAGAATCTCCGACTTCTCTTCGTCGGACATGTCATCGGTCATCTCATAGGGTTTGGCTTCAAGCGTAGCGGAATGTTTTTCCAGCAGGCTGTCGGTCTTGTCATCGGACCATTTGGCAAGGATTTCGGCCTCTTTCTTGTCGCGCTCTTCGCCGGACAGACCTTCCAATTCCCCATCAAGGTCATAGGGATCCTTGTTCAGCTCGGCCTTTTCCTCATCGCTCAGGTCGTCCGTCAGCGCGTCGTTGTTCGCCGACCTCGCCATCTTGACCATGTCCTTGAGGCTCTTGGCGTCCGGGAACTTCGCCGCCCATTCGGCTTTGTTCTCCTTGTTCCATTCGATCCATTTGCTCAGATCGACGCGGGTGCTTTCGATGATCGGGTTGAATTCATAGCGCATAAATTCGGAGCCAAAGACCTTGGCCACGTCCACCGTATCCCGGATGCCGCCGAGCAGCTTGTCGCCAAAGCGCTCTTCACCCACGCTGCCATCCGCCTTTTCCAGCACCTCTTCATACAGCGCCGAGGCGTTCGACATGACCTGCACATATTGCGAGTATTTGTCTGGCACCTGATCGGCGGGAAAGGCTTTCTGGCGCACCAGTGGTGTCCAGATCTCTCGCTCGATCTCGGCGGGGCTGAAGCCCTGGTCCTCCATCTCCTTGGACAGGGCCAGAAGTTCGCGGGTCATGCCAGCGATCTCTTCGGTCATCTTGCGGTATTGGTCAGACTTTGGATCGAGCTCTTTCAGCTTGCCGTCGGCTCCCTTGATCTTGACCATATCGACAAGACCGGTGCGGTCATCCCCAACATTGAGTTCCTCGTCGGCTGCGCTCTTGATCTTGCCCATCCGCGTGATGCGATCGCCCTTGCCGTCGCTGGCAATCATCTCGCGGTCTTTGCCCTTGGAGCTGACAAAGATCATGCCGTCGAACATGGCCGCGCCCGTATCGCGGAAACTGGCAAGTTTCTTCTTTAGGACTGGGTCTTCCAGCCTCTCGCGCTTCAGCAGCGCGACATCCAGATCGTCAAGCTTGTCCTCGTCCTGATTGTCGCCGGTCTTTTGCGCCATGCTGGCGTCGTAATCGACGACCTCGTCCAACCATTTGATATGTGCAGCATATTTCATTGGCTCACTCCGGTTGGATCGCGGTTATTTGACCTTGGCCATGATCTGGCCCTCGGCGGCCTGCAGAACCCGCAGATAGGCATTCACATGATCGCCATTGTCGAAGGGGTTCAGGCGCATCTTCTTGCCATGGGCCGAGGTGATGACCATCTCGCGCCGCCATCGCAGGTCGGACAAAAGCTCTTCCTTGGCCGCGCGGCGCGCCGTGTCGCTGGCACCTTCCTCAAAAGCCGCCGCCCAATTGGTCTTGTACAGGTCGCCCAGCTTGCGTGCGCCCAGAACCTCGGGCAGGCGTTTGGCGAACTTGTCTATCACCGCCTTCTTGTTGTCGGGCGAGCTTGGGTCGCAGTATTTGACGAAGGTCTGGATACTCTTGTCTTTCGCCAGCACGTCTTCATCCAGACGAGACGACGCGTATTTCGCCTCCTGCGCCACGTCGTTCTTAAAAAAAGCACCCAGTGCTTTGCCAAGCTGATCTTCGGCCTCGACCACGTAGTCGACGATCTTGTCGATCTTCTCTTCATCGTCGATCTTGCCGGCCCCGATCGCGGCCAACCGCTCTTCGTCGATCCCGCGCATCTCGTCCCAGAGCGCGTTGAACTCCTCCGAGGATTTGGCCTGTTTCATCCGGGCTTTCACGGATTTCAGCCGTGTCTCCAGAGAATCAAAGGTCGCCTTGTCGGCCTTTGGCGCGAAAAACTTGTTCGAACTCAATAACTTGTCGACCCGCTTGATCGTGTCCTCCATCAGCGGTTTGATCGTGGCGATCCGACCAGCCTCGCGTTCCGAGAAGGTGATGTCGATACGCGCATCCCGAGCAACATCAGGATCGTAGCTGCTCGCCTTGAGCGGATCGTGACCATACCCTCGGGCTGTCTTGGCCAGTTCGATCTGGTCGTCCAATTCGTCTTTCTTGGTCTTTATGCGTTCCTGAAGGCTATCCAGAAGCTTGGTCTGCGTGGTCACGGACTCCGGTTTCTCGATCCGCAAGCTGCCGCGGATATTCTGAAACTCAATATCGAACTTGCCTTTGTACTCGACCTTCTTGCCCGCCTTCTTGGCCGCACTTTTCAGGGTTTTCCGGTCGGATTTCCGCTCCTGATCATCAACATAGCCTTTGACCGTGTCCTTCGCGCTCTTGTACGCGATGTCATAGGTCTCGGAATATTCGTGCAGCGCCTTGCCCAATGGCTTGAGATGTTCTTTCTCAAACTTGTCCAAACGGTCGCGCAGGGCCTCGGCCTTTGTCCGGTACCGGCCCGCCCTGGGTACGCTATCGTCCCGGATGATCCGTAGGCGGTTTTCGATCCGTGCCTTGACCTTGTCCTGCAGATCTTCTGCCGTGCGGGCCTTGTTCAACCGCTCTTTGTACTTGTCCAGATTGTCTTCAAGAACCAACTTGTTCGCTGCATCATAGGCCCAGCGCTTGCGCGCCAGCTCTTTTTCATATTCCTCGATCAGCTTCTCGATCGCCTTGTAGGTTTCCATGTTCTTCTCAAGGAAGCTGACGTCGTGGTTCACTTCTTTCTGCAATTTGGTGACAAGTGCGCGGCTTTCAGGGTCCGCGGCGGCGGTCTTTTCCAGCGCACGGATCGTGTTGTACTTGGCCACGATATCTTTCAGAGGCCCCTGCGGCAGTGCGCTTTTCTGGGCCTTGATGTCGCCGACACCGGTTAGCGCGGCCCCTTCCATCCGGACCTTGCCCTTCTTTTTCTTGCCCTTCAGAAGGTCCGAGAACAGGACGTTCCTGAGATTCGCGTCGATCTCGGAATTCTCGGCATAGAAATCCCGCGCCGCGTCCAGTGCCTCCTCTGTTTCCTGGATTCTCTCCTCGACGGTTTTCAGGCGCGCCTCGTGGCGTTCGATCTTTTGCAGTGACTCCGTGACTTCGCTCTCGGGGACGTCGTCGAGATCGATATCCTTGTCCGCCACATCCACCTTGAGCTTTAAATTCAGCGACAGCTTCAGGGCATGGTCAAGCTCGTAGAACCGAGGCCGGATCGGATCGAGAATGGCTACCAGTTTCGCGCGGGATTTCTGCTCGAGCAGATTGGCGACGGTGAAGAGCTGGTCGCTTTCGGCCACCTGATTTTTCGCCACTTTGAACAGGGCCTCTGCCTTGGATTTGACCGGCTTGGAGTTTGGCTTGCCGCGTTTGGACAGTGCTTGGTCCAGATAGTCATCCGCCTCTTTACGAGAGGCGTCTGTGGCGTCGGTTTCGGCATCCCGCAAGGTCGCGCCCTGAACGAACCCGTCGGCTGTGGGAGCTTCTTCCGGGCGGGTGTCCTTGCGCGCCAGTTTGCCCATCGTGTCGATATACATGAGCGCCTGAATGACCCGCTGTGCCTCTGCGTATTTTTCCTGGTCCATCAGCTCTGCTGCAAGCTTTGCGGCGCGTGCCTGATAGACAAGGGAAAGGCGCTGGGTGCCTTTGGGCGGCGGGCCGTCTTGTGACGTGGTCCCATCGCCAGTGGCGCTGGGTATAACGCGCTTTCCCTCAAGCTCGTCGGCGATGCGGATCTTCTCGGCGTTCACGAATGCCTGAAGGTTCGTGATGGTTTTCTTCAGCTCTGCCGCCGCGGCCTTGTCGGTCTTGCGAGTCTTGGCCGAGGCAATCGGATGACGCAGCTGTTTCATCAGCGCCAATCGCTTGGGTGGGCCGTCGTAGGAAGCCACTTCCTCGTCGGTCAGGTTGAACAAGTCGTCGTCGAAACGGCTGGCGTCTTCGGTATAGCGGTACTCGGATAAAAGGCGTGCGGCCCCGGTGATCCGGTTTCGCACAGCCTGTTCGTCGGGGACGACAATCGCCTTCTTGCCGATGGCTTTCAGCAGACGCACCGCAAACTTGGCGGCGTGGACGTCGCCCTTGAAGGATTTGGTCAGATTGCCATCCGCATCGACCTTGTCTGTTCCGGTATCAGCAACGTCGTCATTCGCTTCTCCCATTGGAACTCTCCCTCGTTACTGTTAGGCCGCTGCGGGGTTGCGAACGATGTCCCGCATCTCGTCCAATGCCCCACCCAATGTGTCACTCAGCCCAATAGTCACGCCGAAATGGTTCTGGTCGATCAGCTGCACCGCTTCGTGGCTGTCGAGCATTTGCTGGAATGCGCGGAACGTGTCGTCTGCCATGATACACGCGGTGTCGATCTTGTCGGGCCCTGCGGCCTGAAGTTCCAGAAAGGACTTGTTCAGCTTGACGTAAAGCCCGCCTGTGAAAGAGATCAGCCCCTTGTCGGCGAGCTCCTGGCAATTCGGATCGTCAACCTCTCCGAACGCCTTACGCAGCCCCGCGAGCCTGCCGTTGACCACTTTGTTGGCATCATCCCAAACGTCGCGGACCTGTGCCGCAATCTCCCGGCCCGACGGTTTCGGCGCGGGTGCGGGTGCCGACAGGGCCTTGGCGATCATGTCCAACAGCGCCTCGCAATTGGCGTCGTCGCCTTTCTTCAACAAGGCCCCCGCCCGGACCAATGCGCGCGAAAGGCGGTCGGTTTCGTCATCCGGCAGGCGGCTCTTTTGGATCGCACGTGCGGTCATGACCAGCCGCCCTTCAAGCTCCGAAGGCTCTTGCGGCAATTCGGGCTCTTCGCTTTTGGGGGGCGTTTCTTCCGCCGGGGGCGATTCCGGGATCGGTTGTGCGAGGATGCGGGATACCTCGTCCAAATAAGTCACGCCCGCTGAATAATCTTTGGCCTTCGCTGCTTCCAGAGCCGCCTCCAGGGCCTTTTTCGCTTCGGCGACATGGGGGCTTTTCTGTTTAACTGCAGCCGAAAGTTCGGGCAGGATTTGCGCGCGTCGTTCCTGAAACAGTTTTGCGGGGCCGGGTTCGGCCTTCGGGGTCTCTGGCTTTGCCGAGGATTCAGGTGCCGGTTCTTCCGCCGCCTGTGTCTTCAGAACCTGTGCTATCGCAGGCAGGACTTTCAGCGCGGCGGCATAGTTTCCCTCTGCCGCCTTGTCCTTGCCCGACTTCAGAAGCTGGGCAAGTTTTTTGGCATCCGTTCCGCCTGCCTTGATCCTTTGCATCGCGACCGGACCGAGTTTCTTAAGCCCCGTCTCCCACCTTTCCTTCAACGGATCAGGAGGCGGTGAGGCAGACTCGTCCTGCCTTGCTTCAACAGCGTCGGAGGTAGCCTCTCCATCGGTTGCGGGCGCAGTACCGTCGGTTTCGGACTCGCCATCAGTCTCTAGCGTTACCCCTTGGTCATCGACGATAATGACCAAGCTGGGCGCGCCCGGCATCTTGATCAATTTGAGGTATTTCTTGAGTTTCTTCGCCGTGCCGGTAGCGGGTTTCTTGATGCAGGTAAGCCGAACTTCGTCTTTCAGGACTTTCATAGTCCCCATGGCAAACTTGTTCGTTTCGCCTTCGTCCTTTGCGTCAAGCAACAGCTTTTGAGGCGGTTTCTTCTTGTCGACGATGACGAGCATGCCATCGTCTTTATCACCCAAAGCCAAAGCGAAATTCAGTTCCAGCCCGCTATTTCGGGCTTTCTTGTACCATTCCTTCAGCTTCTTGACGTGTTCCGTTTCGGCAGGCATCGGCAGCCTTCAAACTAATGGGGATAAAATGTAACGCGCGGGCTTTCGGTCTCAAGCGTAGCCGCACAACGGGTATGCGTCTATAAAAAGCGATCTGGATTGACTTGCAGCCGACAGTGGCCTGACAGGGGCGCGGGCTTGCGGGGCAGGGCAGATCAGCCTATCTAGCTTGGGCTATGGATATGCGGTCGCAAGGCAGACGTTTTAATGAACTCAAGTGAAACCACTGCCAACCTCGGCGGTCTGAGTATTGCGAAACGGCTGCTGCGGGAATCCATTGCGCCTCGCTGGAAACTCTATGCCCTGTCGATCGTCTGCATGATCGGCGTTTCGGCCTTTACCGGTGCATTGGCCTATTCCACCAAGCTGATCGTCAACGAGGTCTTCGTCGCAGAAGACGCCAAGGCGGCCTTCTATGTGGCAGGATTGGTCGTCCTGATCTCGCTGTTCAAAAGCGGGTTCGAGTATGCAAATGCGGTGATCTCGGTGACATTTCAGCGCGTGGTTGCAGCGGGATACCAGCGGATGGTCTTTCGAAAGATGCTGGAAAAAGATGTCTGGCATTTCAGCGGCACTCATCCTTCGGATTTCATGGCGAAGGTACAGCAGTTGGGCGGCGCCTGCGCCGAGGTCGTGGTTAGCCTGTCCAACAAACTACTGACCGAGAGCCTGACGCTACTCGCGCTCGTTAGCGTGATGGTCATGCAAGATCCGGTGATGAGCCTTGTCTCCTGCATAATCTTCCCGGTTATCTTCGGCGTCGTATCGACCCTGTCCAAACGCGTCCGCTCTGTTGCCGCAGAAGAGACAGAGTTGACAGGGCGCTATTTCGCAGTCGGGACAGAGACATTCCAAGGTGTCAAAACAGTTAAGAGCTATGGGTTGGAAGAGAAATCCATCAAGCGTTTCGACGAGGCGATCGGGAACCTTGAGAACCGTATTCTTAGCATCGCGCGGGTGACCTCGGCGACGGTTCCCCTGTTGCAGCTTCTGGGAGGACTCGTTCTGGGCGGCTTTGTCGTCTACGCCGCGTGGCAGACCCTGACGCATGGCAAGACGCCGGGCGAGTTCACGGCCTTCATCACCGCTTTCCTCTTGGCCTATCAACCGGCGGAACGGATTTCCAAGCTGGTCGTTCATATCCAGAAAAGCCTGGTGCAGGCCGGGGTGATGTACGACATCCTTGAAACACCGCCGGTGCGACACGCCGCGGGGAAAATGACCTTTCCGAAGACATCTGGCGATCTGGTCTTCGACGACGTCACATTTACCTACGATTCCGAGAAAGACGTCTCAGCGCTTCAGGAAGTCAGTGTCACCCTACGCCCTGGCGAAAAGATCGCGCTGGTCGGGCGGTCGGGCGCAGGTAAAAGCACGCTGATCGACCTGGTCATGCGCTTCTACGATCCCACACAGGGCACAATCCGCCTGTGCGGAATGGACCTGAAGGAAGTTACAGAGGTCGAGATGCGCAATGCCGTCGCGCTAATTAGCCAAGAGGTCTTCCTGTTCGATGGCACGATCCGTGAAAACATTCTCGACGGCAAGCCGGATGCGACCGAGGGCGAGCTGCACCGCGCTATAGAATGTGCCTCGCTTCCTGCTGTTCTGGCTGACTTGCCAGAGGGGCTCGACACCAATGTCGGACCCAATGGCTCTGCCCTGTCCGGCGGGCAGAAGCAGCGGATCGGGATTGCACGCGCGGTGCTGAAGGATGCCAAAGTCTATGTCTTCGACGAGGCGACCAGTGCGCTGGACGTTGAAAACGAACGCCGGATCATGGAGAACCTCGGACAAGGTTTTGAGGACAAGATCATTCTATTTGCGACTCATAGGCCTGCGACGCTACGCTTTGTCGACAAGATACTGATGTTGGATTCGGGTCGCGTTGTCGCGTTTGACAGTCAGGCAAAACTGGAAGAGAGCAACGAGGCATATAACCGCCTGTTCGAAGCCGCGATGGAAGCGTAGGGCCCCCCTTGCCCAGACCCATTTCGAAGCAGGGTTTCGGGCAACGCCGGGCGCACCATCCCAGACTATTTGCTCAAACCCTTCACTGACAGCCTGCGCGGGTCATTCCGGGAGAGCTGACCTTCTTAGCCCATTTCAGACAGCTCGATGCTTCGGTCCTTCGCGGCTTTGACTGCGGCGGTCACCAGAGCGTCGAGGTTGGGTTCGCTTGCGCGAAATACCTGCAGCCCCGCCGCTGTCGTACCGCCTGGCGAGGTCACATTCTCGCGCAGTGTGGCCACTTCAGCGAAGTTGTCCCCGACCATAGCCGCAGCACCGACGAGGGTGTCGCGCGCCAGTCGGAAGGCGAGGTCTTCCTTGAGCCCGGCCTCTTTGCCAGCAGCAACCAGCGCCTCGATAAAGGCAAAGACATAGGCAGGGCCGGACCCTGAAAGTGCGGTCACTGCATGCATGTCTTCTTCATCGCTCAGAAATTCCACGCCACCAACGGCTGACATAAGCGTTCTGGCCAATTCCAACCCCGCGCCTTGCGCCGCCGTATTGGCGACCAGGGCCGACACACCCTTTTGCAACAACGCGGGAGTGTTGGGCATCACCCGCACGATACGCGCGTCGCCACCGAGAACGTCTTCGAAAAAGGCAATGGGCGTTCCCGCCGCGATCGAGATGAAAACCGTGTCCGAGAACTCCCCATGCACCGCTTCCATCGCCTCTTTCATCATCTGCGGTTTGGTGGCGAGGATCATGCAGGCCGGATTGGATGGCAATTCCCCGTTCAGATGCAATCCCTTGCTCTGTTGCTCCAGAAGCCAATCCGAGGGGTAGGGCTCGATTACATGGACCGCCGCGTGGTCCAGTCCCGTGTCCAGCCAAGCGGCCAAAAGCGCTGATCCCATGCGCCCGCAACCGATCAGCACAAGCCCCTTTTTGTTCAGCTCTTCCATGGCACCCTCCGCCGACATTGTTCCTGTCATGGCTTACCAAGCGGCGTGAGAGTGATCCAGCCGTATATGGTGCTCGTTTTTAGGCCATCAGTTCCACGCCGATCGCAGTGGCCTCGCCACCTCCGATGCAAAGCGACGCAAGCCCGCGTTTTTGACCATATTTCTTCAATGCCGCGAGAAGGGTCACCATGATCCGCGCGCCGGACGCCCCGATGGGGTGCCCAAGTGCGCAGGCCCCGCCGTGGACGTTGACCTTATCGTGTGGCAGGTCCAGCGACCTCATTGCCGCCATAGCGACCACGGCGAAGGCTTCGTTGATCTCGAACAGATCGTAGTCGCTGCGGGGAATGCCGAGCTTCTCTTCCAGCTTTTCGATGGCGCCAATCGGCGCGGTTGGGAAGAGGTTGGGTTTGTCCGCATGAGTGGTATGGCCAAGGATTTTGGCCACAGGCATCAGGCCGCGTTTCTCTGCTTCCGAGGCGCGCATTAGTACCAGCGCCGCCGCCCCGTCAGAGATCGAGCTGGAGTTCGCAGGCGTGACCGTCCCACCCTCGCGGAAGGCCGGGCGTAACTGACGGATCTTGTCCAACCGCGCCTTCAGCGGCTGTTCGTCGTCCACCACTGTGCGGCTGTCGCGGCGGCCCTTGATCTCGACCGGCACGATTTCTTCTTCGAAATAGCGCTCTGTGATCGCCTTGCTCGCCCGTTCCAGAGAGGCAATTGCGTAGTCATCCTGCTGCTCGCGGGTGAACTGATAAGATTCCGCACAGTCTTCGGCAAAGGTTCCCATCAGGCGGCCCTTGTCATAGGCGTCTTCCAAGCCATCAAGGAACATGTGGTCCATGACCTTGCCGTGCCCCAGACGATACCCGCCGCGGGCCTTGTCCAGCAGATAAGGCGCGCGGGTCATGCTTTCCATGCCACCGGCAACAACTACGTCGGCGGAACCGGCCAAGAGCAGGTCGTGGCCGAACATCGCGGCCTTCATGCCCGATCCGCACATCTTGTTGATCGTCGTTGCGCCAGCCGAGAGCGGCAGGCCTGCGCCGAGGGAGGCTTGGCGGGCCGGAGCCTGACCCTGACCAGCTGGCAGCACGCAGCCCATAATGACCTCGTCCGCATCTTCCGGGGCGACACCGGCTCGCGAGACGGCAGCGGAAATGGCCGTCGCGCCAAGGGCGCTGGCTTCAACGGTTTTGAAGTCGCCGTCGAACCCGCCCATTGGTGTGCGAGCGGCCCCTACGATGACGATTGGATCTTCAATTGCCATGACGAATACCTCCCAAGGATTAGCGTGGCGCCATGCGCAGGGCGCCGTCAATGCGAATGACCTCGCCGTTCAGCATCCGGTTGCCCAGAATGTGCTGAACGAGGTCGGCATATTCCTTCGGATCACCAAGGCGCGCCGGGAAGGGCACGCTGGCGCCCAGACTGTCCTGAACCTCTTGCGGCAATCCAGACATCATTGGCGTACCGAAAATGCCCGGCGCAATAGTCACAACACGGATACCATGCGTGGCAAGTTCGCGTGCCGCGGGCAGGGTCAGGCTGGCGACGCCGCCCTTCGACGCCGCATAAGCCGCTTGTCCGATCTGCCCGTCGAAGGCCGCGATGGATGCGGTGTTGATGATCACGCCACGCTCACCGTCCGGGCCGGGGTCGTTACGGGCAATCGCCTCTGACGCCAAACGCAGCATGTTGAATGTACCGATCAGGTTGATCGAGATCGCACGGGCGAAACTGTCCAACTCGTGCGGCCCCTTCCGCCCGAAGATCTTCTCACCCGGCGCAATGCCAGCGCAATTCACAAGCCCGTGCAACGCTCCGAACTGGTCAAGCGCCGCTTGAACCGCCGCTGCGGCGTCTTCACCCGAGGTGACATCGGTTCTTTGGAAATGGGCGGTCTCACCCTGGTCTTCAGCCGGTGGATTGATGTCCGCCAAAACCACCTTGCCACCCTTAGCCAGCAATGACTTGGCAACGGTGGCCCCCAGACCAGAGGCTCCTCCGGTTACGATGAATACGCGATCCTTGATATCCAAAGCGCCCTCCCAGAAATCAGTCGTCAGAGAGGGCAGTTTACCTGATGCAAGCATTGCAAACGATGCCAATTGGGTGCAACATAGTGACTGGTTTTGCCAGATTGGAAAGCGATGAGCGCCGAGCCGATATCTGCTGGTTTTGTTGCCGAGGCCTTGGAGTGTGGCCGGTCGGCGGGTATCGACATCGACCAGATCTTAAATGATGTCCCCATACTCTTCGATCCCGCGGCGCGATATGGAGCCGAGGATTTCGGGCGTCTTTGGATTGGCTTGGCCGCAGCGATGGAGGATGAGTTCTTCGGTTTGGGTGACCGGCCCATGAGGCCCGGCGCCTTCACCTTGATGGCGCAATCCACCCTGACCGCCCCGACCCTTCGGACCGCCATCAAGCGGGCGCTGAAGTTCCTTCGCGTTGTGCTGGATGAACCATGGGGCAGGTTGCAGGTCGAAAAGGGACAGGCCAGGATTTTTCTGTATGACCAAAACCCCGATCGTTCTGCTTTTGCCTATCGAACCTACTGGATTTTGCTTCACGGCCTGGCCTGCTGGCTTGCCCGCCGCCGGATTCCCCTGTTGCAGGTCGATTTCACCTGCCCGGAACCTGCCGCTGGCGAAGACTATCGCCAATTCTTCGGAGCCCCCGTTCGGTTTGGGCAAAAGGTCAACGTCTTGTCGTTTGACAGCAGTCATCTTGATACGATTGTGACCAGAACCGACAGAGAGTTGCGGTCCTTCCTGCGCAAAGCGCCGGCGAATATTCTTGTGGGCTATGTTCACGATACTGGTTACCAACGTGAAATCACCGAATACCTACAGCGATCCGATCCTGCGGATTGGCCCCGGATCGAGGAAATGACGGAGCATCTGGGCACCTCGGCATCAACCCTTCGCAGGGGGCTGGCGCGAAATGGTACCAGCTTTCAGCAGATCAAGGATGACATCCGGAAAAGCAGGTCAAAGTCGATGCTGGTCCAGACCACGATGCCGGTGGAAGAAATCGCACAGGTTTTGGGCTTCGCCGAGCCAAGCGCCTTCTACCGGGCGTTTCGTAAGTGGACGGGACAAACACCAGCCCAGTACCGCTGCGCGCGACTTGGGAGGGCCTAAAGCCAGTCGCGCAGGATCGGGATCAGGGGGATGTCTGCCGGTGGCATCGGATAGTCACGAAGGGCCTTGGGCGCCACCCACTTCAAAGACTGACCTTCCTTCGGGTGCGGAGTACCTTCCCACTTGCGACAGGCAAACAGCGGCATCAACAGGTGAAATTCGTCATAGCTGTGGCTGGCGAAGGTCAGCGGGGCAAGGCAGCTTTGCCACGTGTCGATGCCCAGTTCCTCGTGCAGCTCGCGGATCAACGCATGTTCGGGGGTCTCACCCTGTTCAACCTTGCCGCCGGGAAATTCCCACAGGCCGGCCATGGACTTGCCTTCGGGCCGCTGTGCCAGCAACACGCGGCCATCGACGTCGATCAGCGCGACGGCAGAGACAAGAATGGTCTTCATGAGCGGTAGTCGGCGTTGATTTCGATGTAACGCTTGGTGAAGTCGCAGCTCCATGCCTTGGCCGAGCCGTTGCCAAGCCCAAGGTCGATGTTAATCACCAGTTCGGGTTGCTTCATATAGGCCGCACCTGCCTCTTCGGTATAGCTTTCGGCGACCCAGCCCTTCTCTGCGACAAGGATATCGCCGAAATGGATGGTGATCAGGTCGCGATCAGCCTTGGCGCCGGATTTCCCGACTGCCATGACCACGCGCCCCCAGTTCGGGTCTTCACCCGCAATCGCCGTTTTGACCAGCGGAGAGTTCGCTGTAGCCATCGCCACTTTGCGGGCGTCCGCAACGTCGGTCGCTCCGGTGACGGAAACCTCGAAGAACTTGGTGGCGCCCTCACCGTCTTTGACGACCTGATGGGACAGGTCCAGCATGACCTCTTTCAATCCGATCTCGAAAACCTTCGCATTTTCACTCTGCGAATCCGTGATCCTTTGGGCTCCACTTTGACCGGTTGCCGCCAACAACAACGTGTCTGAGGTCGAAGTGTCACCATCGACGGTGATGCAGTTGAAAGTCTCATCCGTGAGGCGCGAGAGCATCTGTTGCAAAGGCTCGCGGTCGACGGCGGCATCCGTGAAAATATAGACCAGCATGGTGGCCATATCCGGGGCGATCATGCCAGAGCCCTTGGCGATACCGTTTATCCGCACCGGCGTACCGTCAATCATAACCTCTGTTGTTGCCAGTTTGGCAAAGGTGTCGGTTGTCATGATCGCCTGCGCCGCCATGTCGATCTTGTCTGCGTCCAGCCCCGCGACCAGATCCGCAACCTTTGACGTGATCCGGTCGTGCGGCAGACGTTCGCCAATAACACCAGTCGAGGAGGTGAAGACGCGCTCTGCCGGCAGGTCGGTGGCCGATGCCACGGCCTCGCAAATCGCCGCGACAGAGCCATCGCCTGCGCGACCCGTGAAGGCGTTCGAGTTGCCGGAGTTGACGACAATGGCCGCTCCGGCGTCGCTGTCAGCGCCTATCTTGGCTTCGCAATCGAGAACGTTAGAGGACCGTGTCGCCGACCGCGTGAAAACACCTGCCATCGTGGTGCCAGATACCAGCCGGGCCAGCATAACATCAAGCCGGTCCGTGTATTTCACACCCGCGGCGACGGCCGCGAACTCGACGCCCGCAAGGGGTGGGAGTTGCGGCTGGCTTGCCGGTGCCAGAGGCGAAATCGCCGGGGTAGAGGCCGCTGAGGCATCGCTGCGCGCCTCTTTCAACTTGCGGCGCAGCTTGGCCAATTTCTTTTTCAGAGTCTTAACGTCCGAAGACGATTTATCCTTCTTCGAGGATTTTGACTTGTCCTTGGCCATCTGCGCCGCTCCTGATCAGTTCTGCAGCAAGTCCATATTCCGAATCGCGCTGGCGTCAATATCCTCGGCGCTGATCCGGGTAACGGCAGTCTCTGCAGTGATGTCTTCGACCGCGTCTTCAATGGCGATTTGTTCGACCTCGTCCATCAGCTGGTCCCGAATCTCGTCCAGCTTCGGGATTGGCAAGTCGCGGGTGTCGTTAACCTTGATGACATGCCAGCCGAACTGGGTCTCCACAGGACCTGCAATTGCGCCGACTTCTGCGGCCACAACCGCTTCTTCGAAGGGCAGCACCATCATACCTTTGCCGAACCAACCAAGCTGGCCGCCGTTCGGACCAGAGGGGCCGGTCGATTTTTCCTTGGCGAGCTCGGCGAAATCCGCGCCACCTTCCAATGTCTTGATGACGTCCAGCGCTTCTTCCTCGGTTTCCAGAAGAATATGCGAGGCGTTATACTCCGGCTCTGGTACGGCGTTACCGTAACGAAGGTCATAAAGCGCCTGCACCTTCTCGTCGGTGACTGCGCTCGCCGCCAGCTTTGCCAGCGCTTCGCCCGCTTTCAGCGAGCGGGTCTGGTTATCCAACACCAGCCGCGCCATGTTCGAGACGTCCTCATCTGCGGTCTGGGCGACGGCCTCTTCACGGATCAACTGATCCACGATCGCGTCAAACAACACGGTATCGGGCAGCGACTGGTAGTTCTGCGGCAGTTGCGCGGCCTGCAGGATCACATGACCCAGAGTGATGTCGGTGCCGCCAACCGTGGCCACCACTGTGTCGATGTTCATCGGCGCTGGCTCTGCCACCTTCTCCTCTGCCCAGACAGGTGCGGCCATGATGCCGACCACAGCCGGAACAGCGAGAAATTTCAGGGGATTTGGCATATAGGCCACTCCTTTTCGAGCCGCGCAGGCGGGCGGCGTTGACAGTCCTCAGACGGGCGCTTACATCGCTTTCGGGTCAGTCTGCGCCCAGCCTTCTCTGGTTTTCCTGAACTTACCTAAGGGGCCATGTGAATCAGGGCAAGAGAGCGCGGATAAAGAACTCGTCAGACGCGTCCGATCGGAGAGAATATGCTGGGCTTTGGAACAATCGCCAAAAAGGTTTTTGGCACCCCGAACGACCGTAAGGTCAAATCCGCCAGCAAGACGGTTGAGCAGATCAACGCCCTAGAGCCCGAATTCGAGGCGCTGAGCGATGAAGGCATCATCGCCAAGACCCACGAGTTGCAGGAGCGCGCGCGCGCTGGCGAGTCGCTCGAGACGCTGCTACCCGAAGCCTTCGCCAACTGCCGAGAGGCCGCCAAGCGGGCCCTTGGCCTGCGCGCTTTCGACACGCAGCTTCTGGGCGGGATCTTCCTGCATGAAGGCAATATTTCGGAGATGAAAACCGGTGAAGGTAAAACCCTCGTGGCGACCTTCCCGGCCTATCTGAACGCGCTGACTGGCAAGGGCGTGCATATCGTCACCGTCAACGACTATCTGGCCAAGCGCGACGCGGACTGGATGGGCAAGGTTTATGGCGCACTGGGCTTGACCACGGGCGTTGTTTATCCCCAGCAGCCCGAGGGCGAGAAGAAAGACGCTTACGCCGCCGACATCACCTATGCCACCAACAACGAATTGGGCTTCGACTATCTGCGTGACAACATGCGCTCGTCTCTGGCCGAGATGTCGCAACGCGACCACCACTATGCCATCGTCGACGAGGTCGACTCGATCCTGATCGACGAAGCGCGGACGCCGCTGATTATTTCCGGTCCGGCTGACGACCGATCCGAGCTGTATATCGCCTTGGATAATGTCATCCCCGAACTGGTGGACGAGCATTTCACCAAGGATGAAAAAGCTCGCAACGTGACTTTCACGGACGAGGGCAATGAGTTCCTTGAGCAGCGCCTGTCCGAGCTGGGCATCCTGCCCGAAGGCCAGTCGCTGTATGATCCGGAAAGCACCACCATCGTGCACCACGCAACGCAGGGCTTGCGAGCGCATAAGCTGTTCACCAAGGACAAGGACTATATCGTCCGCAATGACGAGGTTGTCCTGATCGACGAATTCACCGGCCGCATGATGTCGGGACGCCGCCTGTCGGACGGTCTGCACCAAGCGATCGAAGCCAAGGAAAACGTCTCGATCAAACCCGAGAACGTGACGCTGGCCTCTGTCACCTTCCAGAACTACTTCCGCCTTTATGACAAGTTGGCTGGCATGACCGGTACTGCGGCCACTGAGGCCGAAGAATTCATGGAAATCTACAAACTGGGCGTGGTTGAAGTTCCGACCAACCGTCCTATCGCGAGGGATGACCAGAACGACAAGGTGTATCGGTCCGAGAAAGAGAAATTCGAGGCGATCGTC
>CAYFXM010000037.1:0-16570 GCA_964346965.1 uncultured Actibacterium sp.
AATTCGCGGTCACCGCCGGACCTATATCGGCTCGATGCCGGGCAAGATCATTCAGGCGCTGAAAAAGGCGAAGACGACCAATCCACTGATCCTGTTGGATGAGATCGACAAGATGGGTCAGGACTTCCGCGGCGACCCTGCGTCGGCCATGCTGGAAGTGCTGGACCCGGAACAGAACTCGACCTTCGTGGACCATTACCTTGAGGTCGAATACGACCTGTCGAACGTGATGTTCCTAACCACAGCGAACAGCTACAACATGCCGAGCCCGCTTCTGGACCGGATGGAGCTCATTCCGCTGGCCGGCTATACCGAGGATGAAAAATCCGAGATCGCGCGCCAGCACCTGATCGCCAAGCAGACCAAGAACCACGGGCTGCGCAAGGGCGAGTTCGAGCTGACCGACGAGGCGCTGCAAGAGATTATCCGCACCTATACCCGCGAGGCAGGTGTGCGGAACCTCGAGCGCGAAATCGCCAAGCTGACCCGCAAAGCCGTGACCAAGATCGTCAAGAAGGAAGATGAGAAAGTCACTGTAACCCCTGAGAATCTAGAAGATTTCCTTGGGGTGAAGCGGTTCCGCTACGGTCTTGCTGAGTTGGATGATCAGGTCGGTGTTGTCACCGGGTTGGCCTATACCAGCGTCGGCGGCGACCTGCTGTCGATCGAGGCGCTGAAACTGCCCGGCAAGGGGCGGATGAAGACCACGGGTAAGCTGGGTGACGTGATGAAGGAATCCATCGATGCGGCTTCGAGCTATGTCCGTTCGGTGGCGCCGCAGATCGGTGTGGAACCGCCGAAGTTCGAGAAAATCGACATCCACGTGCACGTCCCCGACGGCGCAACGCCGAAGGACGGGCCGTCGGCCGGTCTGGCGATGGTAACGTCGATTGTTTCGGTCCTGACCGGTATCCCGGTCCGCAAGGACATTGCCATGACTGGCGAGGTGTCGCTGCGCGGCAACGCGATGCCAATCGGCGGGCTGAAAGAGAAACTGCTGGCCGCGCTGCGCGGTGGGATCAAAACGGTCTTCATTCCGGAAGAGAATGAAAAGGATCTGGCCGAGATCCCGGACAATGTGAAAGAGGGGCTGGACATCATTCCGGTCACCCACGTGAAAGAAGTTCTTGAGAAGGCGCTTGTCAGCCAGCCGGAACCGATTGAATGGGACGAGGCGGCGGAAGAAGCGGCGGCGAAATCTGCCCTGACTTCCGCCGAGCCCCGGGGCAGCCAAACTGCACACTAAGCCCAAGAAATCCTAAAGAGAACGCGCCCTTCGGGGCGCGTTTCGTTTTTGGCGTATCCAGTTAGGGCAGGGGAACCGGTTCGCTGCTGAGTGTTCGGAGATAGGCAATTACGTCCGCCCTGTCTCGCGCTTCAGGCAACCCTCTATTTACCATCTTTGTACCGGGCACGAACTCGTAAGTGCTGGAGAGAAATGAGTTGAGGTCGTCGTAGCTCCAAGTCCCGCCTTTCTGTCTCATATAAGGGGAATAGTCGTACCCGTCGGCCGAAGCCTTGGGGCGCCCCACGATTCCCCAAAGATTGGGGCCTTCTTTGGGTTCACCCTGAGGACTGTTGCGAAGCAGATGGCAGAGGCCGCAACCTCCTGCGATAAGTCGACCGCGTTCCGTATCGGCATTGCGCAGAAGTTCTGGATCAGCGGGAAGGTGGGTCGACTGGGGGACGCCTTGCTCCAACAGAAGGGCCTCGATTTCGATGTTTCCCCGGATTCGGGCGACATGCAGCGGCGGGCCGAGGGAAGGGTCGGTAATAGCGGGATCAGCGCCTGCGGCCAGCAGTAGTTTGACGACGTCGGTATGGCCGTTGCTGGCAGCCGTGATCAGCGGCGAACCGTAGGTATTTTCACCCATATAATCGGGCCGACGAAAGTTTGGATCAGCACCGGCCTCAAGAAGGGCGGCGACAACCTCGATCTTCCCGAAACGAGATGCGACGAAGAGGGGAGAGGACCCAATAAGATTCGTGTGTTTCGTGCTGGGTAGATCGACGGGAACACCTTTGTCGATTTCCGCCATTACCTTACTTACATCGCCCTTGCGGGCCATCAAGTGGATCATCTCTGCTTTCGCCGAACTGCCAATTGTTAAGCCGGCGGCGATTGTCATAACGGTAAGAATTGATTTCCGCATATCTTCCCCCCTTATGCCTGAATGTAGCACAAAAGAGGGTCTCGCTCTGTATAGCGTGTCGCGCAGATGTGGCGGCTCATAGAGGATAAGGGTGGTCGGATCGGCTCTCCATCCCGGTATGTGGAGGCTGGGTTTTCAAGCTTGACCTACATCAAAGCCGCAAGTGTCAAAATACATATGATTTATTGAATATGTGTAGGAGGGCAACATGCATTTGAACTGGAAATCCGGAGGGCTGCTGCTTGGCGTGGTCTTCTTTCTCGCCGTGGCGCTGGTCAAGCCCATCGGCGTATCAACGCAATTCGTCATTCTGGATGGCATCCTGTGGGATGCGGTGAGCCCAGAGGTCGTGACACAGACCGATGACGGGTACACATCGACCAACGCCTATCTGGCGAAATCCAGCGGGAAATACGCGAAGTCGGTGGCGAATCCTCTGAACTATAGCTTCGTCTTCGTGTTGGCGATGATGCTTGGTGCATTCCTGTCGGTCATGCTGCGCGGTGGTTTGGAGAGATCCGAACGCTCGATGCCGGCTTTGTGGCGTGCGAATTTCGGGGATGGGGTGGCGAAGCGCTATGCCGTGGCTTTTGCAGGAGGTTTCCTTGTGCTTTACGGCGCGCGGCTGGCGGGGGGCTGCACCTCTGGCCACATGATGTCGGGGATGATGCAAACCGCGTTGTCCGGTTACATCTTCGCGGCTGGCGCATTTGGCGCGGCCATTCCCGTTGCCTTGATGATGTATAAGCAGGAGGCCTGAGTCATGACCACTATTCTTCTGGCAATCGTAATTGGTGCGGCTTTCGGGGCGACGCTGGACCGGATCGGGGCAGCGAACCCTAATATGATCGGCAAAATGCTGAACCTGACGAATCTACATCTTATGAAAACCATCCTGCTGGCGATCGGTGTCGGCTCGATCCTGATGTTTGGTGGGCAGATGGCGGGGCTGGTATCGGTCGGCCATATGTCGGTGAAGGCAGCTTATATCGGTGTTTTCCTGGGCGGCCTGCTTCTCGGCGGTGGCTGGGCTCTGTCGGGCTATTGCCCCGGTACGGGTGTTTGTGCGGCGGCCACGGGTCGTAAAGATGCGCTGTTCTTTATCGCGGGCGGTCTGCTTGGCGCGGCGGCCTATATGGCGACCTATCCGGCATGGAAAGCTTCGGGCCTGCTGGACAACATCGCAGGCGGCAAGGTGACGCTTGGGGCGGTTCCGGAGTCCGGATATGATGGGCTAACGGCGGTTCCCGGCGACATTCTGGGCATCGTTCTGGGGGCGGTCTTTGTGATCGTGGCCTTTGTCCTGCCCGAGAAACCATCAAGCGGGCAGGGGATTGCAACCCCGGCTGAATGAGATCCGCACCCTTTAAATGACCGTGAAACGGCGCTTTCGGGCGCCGTTTTCTATTGATCGGGGTCAAGGGCGCTTTGTCGTCAACCTGCTACATTCGTTAAAAGTGAGATTTGGAGGGAGGAGCCATGATATCTCTGGACGACGTTGAAGACATCACCGACCTGACCCGTGAAGAGATCGCGGCGATTGCAGAACACGATCATGTGCCTCTGATGACAGCCGCGATGACGGCGAACTATCTGATGCATGAACCGAAGGGGCCGCAGCATATCCAGCAGGTAATCTGCGAAGACATCCGCGAGGCTCTGCATAAAGACGACCTGAACCATGCAAGAGAACTGTTCGAAGTCTTGCATCGCTTCATCTCTGACCATCCCGAAGCGGTCCGCGGGTCTGAGCCTGAGTGAAGCCATCACGTCTCGGTGACCAATAATTGAGCAAATGGCCTGTATGCACCAACCGTCATACTCTCGTAGCGGAATCAATCTAAGTCTTGAACCATCCACTGTATGTTGTGGGGGTTGCCAGATGAGCAACTCGATATATAGTTGAATCATATGCTGGGGCGGGTCGTCCCGCCTTGGTGCTGAACAGAGCAGACGAGGCGGAGGCGGAGTCCCTCATGGATGGTGATTTCAGGACGAGTTTTGTACGCGAACCCGGAGGTTTGAAACAGCATCCTGCGCTGGTGCTGAATGCAGATTATCGTCCATTGTCCTATTACCCGCTGTCGCTGTGGCCCTGGCAGGAGGCGATCAAGGCGGCCTGGCTGGACAGGGTCGATATCATCGCCGAATACGACCAAGTGGTTCGAAGTCCCTCGATCGAGATACGAATCCCGTCGGTTGTTGTCCTGAAAGATTATGTCAAACCTCAAAAGCGCGTGGCCTTCACGCGCTTTAATTTGTTTTTGAGGGACGAATTTTCCTGTCAGTACTGCGGAACGCGCGGGGACCTGACGTTTGACCACGTGGTGCCTCGGGCGAAAGGTGGGGTGACCTCTTGGGAAAACGTCGTGGCGGCCTGTTCCAAATGCAACCTGAAGAAGGGGTCTAAGAGCCTGAGGCGGGCTGGCATGGCCTTGCGGAAAGTGCCCAGACAGCCCTGCGCGGAAGAGCTTCGCAACATGGGGCGTCGATTCCCGCCCAATTATTTGCATGATAGCTGGGTAGATTTCCTATACTGGGATGCCGAATTGGAAAGCTGATCGCAAATAGGCTGTGCTTTCTTCCAACAGATTTTGCTAGAATGAGACTTGATGCTGGACAGGACGCAATCAAGCCGTTATTGAGGCGCTGTTAGCGCTAACTTTTTGAGGGGAACCCATGGTCTCTCGCGTTATTCCCGTCGATACTTTCGATCTCGTCATCTTCGGTGCAACGGGCGATCTTGCTCGTCGTAAGATTCTGCCCGGTCTGTTCCGGCGGTTCACTTCCGGCCAAATGCCAACGGATGCGCGCATTATCGGTGCAGCACGATCCGAGTTGAGCACTGATGAATTCCGCAAGATGGTTGATGAAGCTATCGACGAATTCGGTGACTCCCGCGGTACCACGCGTGAGGAGCGGGACGAGTTCCTGTCCCGTCTGGAATATGTGGGTATCGATGCCAAGGGGACAGGCGGCTGGAAAGAGCTTGGCAAGTTGGTCCGCAAAGATGTGGTCAGCGCCTTCTATTTCTCGGTTGCGCCGTCCTTGTTCGGTGACCTTGCAGAGCGGTTGAAGACCAACAAGATTGCCACGGATGATAGCCGGATCGTCGTTGAGAAGCCCTTTGGTCACGACCTGAAGACTGCCCAAGAGTTGAACGCGACGCTGGCGGCCTATTTCGACGAACATCAAATCTATCGTATCGACCATTATCTGGGCAAAGAGACCGTTCAGAACCTGATGGCGGTCCGCTTCGGCAATATCCTGTTCGAGCCGCTGTGGAATAACCATTTCGTCGATCATATCCAGATCACCGTTGCCGAGACGGTCGGTGTTGGTGGGCGTGGCGCGTATTACGATAAATCGGGCGCGATGCGCGATATGGTGCAGAACCACATGATGCAGCTTCTCTGCCTGATTGCGATGGAGCCGCCAAACCAATTTGATCCCGATGCCGTTCGTGACGAAAAACTGAAGGTTATCAGGGCATTGGACCCTGTAGCTCCTGCGGATATCGTTCGTGGCCAATATCTGGCCGGGGATGACGAAGCGGGCTATATCGAACATTCGGAAAACCCAAGCTCCAAGACCGAAAGTTTCGTGGCAATGAAGGTTGGCGTGTCCAATTGGCGCTGGAAAGGCACGCCTTTCTATCTGCGAACCGGTAAGCGCCTGCGTGATCGGACGTCGGAGATCGCAATTGTCTTCAAAGACCCGCCGCACTCGATTTTCGAGGCGCAGGAAGAGCGTCGTGGCAACGTGCTTGTTATTCAGTTGCAACCGAACGAAGGCATCAAGATGCGGGTGACCATCAAGGAACCGGGGCCGGGCGGCATGCGTCTGGTCGAGGTGCCGCTGGATATGACCTTTGCCGATGCGCTTGGTCCAGATGCCGAACATGTGCCCGACGCTTACGAACGCCTGATCATGGACGTGATCCGGGGCAACCAAACCCTGTTTATGCGCGGCGACGAAGTCGAATCCGCCTGGGCCTGGACCGACCCGATCATAGAGGGCTGGACCGAACGGGGTGATGTGCCGCGTCCCTATGATCCCGGTAGCTCGGGACCAGAAGATTCGTTGATGCTATTGCATCGTGACGGCCGCCGTTGGCGTGAGGTACGGGCATGAGGCTCGTCGAATACCCCGACCGCGATGCGCTGATGCTGGATTTGGCCGGCGTTCTGGCTGAAGAGCTGGAAGAAGCCCTGATGCACGAAGAGAGGGCGACCTTCGTGGTTCCGGGCGGAACAACACCGGGACCGGTCTTTGATGCTCTGGCCGCCACCGATCTGGACTGGTCGCGCGTCGACGTGATGCTGGGTGATGAACGGTGGGTGCCCGAAAGCTCTGATCGGTCGAACACACGGCTGTTGCGTGAACGCCTGCTGGTCGGGAAAGCCGCAAAGGCAACCCTTCTGCCTCTGTATGCTGAAGCACCGCAGCCCGAAGACAAGCTGGACGATTTGTGCGAAGCGATCCGCCCTGCGCTGCCGATCAATGTGCTATTGTTGGGAATGGGGGCGGACATGCATACGGCATCTCTCTTCCCCGGCGCGGATCGGCTGGAAGAGGCGCTGTCGCCTGACGCCCCGATCCTGCTGCCCATGCGCGCTCCGGGTGCGCCTGAGCCGCGGATTACACTGACGGCACCGGTTTTGGCCGGAGCCCTGTCGATTCACTTGCTGATCACTGGCCATGAGAAGCGCCGCGCGCTGGATCTGGCGCAGGCAGCGGGTGACCTTCGCGACGCGCCTGTCGCAACCGTTTTGAATGATGCAACTGTTCACTGGGCGGAGTAACCCATGACCACTTGGACCACGCTGGCTAAAAAAGCCGAGACCGCGAAGAAAACCCGTATTGTCGATCTGTTTGACGACCCTGATCGGGCCGAGGCGTTTTCGGCGCGGTTTGGCAGCATGCTATTCGACTTCTCCAAAACAACTCTGCAGGCCGACACGATGGAGGCCCTGTTCCAGTTGGCGGATGAAGCAGACCTCGTGGCGCACCGTAAGGCCATGTTCGGTGGCGACAAGATCAACGAAACCGAGGATCGCGCGGTGCTGCACACCGCGCTGCGTCGCTCGGGCGTGGGTGTTTACGTGGATGGCGAAGACGTCATGCCCGAGGTACACGCGACGCTGGACCGGATGGAGGCTTTTGCCGATGAAGTGCGCAGCGGCGCGTTTCAGGGACAGGGCGGGTCGATTACCGATGTTGTGAATATCGGAATCGGCGGGTCCGACCTTGGTCCGGTGATGGCCTCTCAGGCGCTGGCCTCTTACAGCGACGGGCCGCGGGTTCACTATGTCTCGAACGTCGACGGCGCGCACATCGCGCAGGTGATGCGTGGGCTGGACCTGACGCGGACGCTGGTAATTGTCGCATCGAAGACCTTCACCACCATCGAAACCATGACCAACGCTGAAACCGCGCGGGCGATGATGGCCGAGGTTGTCACCGATCCGGCGGCGCAGTTCGCAGCTGTTTCGACCGCCGCCGACAAGACCGCCGCCTTTGGCATTGCGTCTGAACGGGTCTTTGGATTCGAAGACTGGGTGGGTGGCCGATACTCGATGTGGGGGCCGATTGGCCTGCCGATCATGCTGGCAGTGGGCCCCGCTAATTTCCGCGCCGTTCTCGCCGGGGCCGAGGCGATGGACACCCATTTCCAGGAAACCCCGCTGCGCGCGAACCTGCCGGTTCTGTTGGCGCTAGTGGGCATGTGGCATCACCAGTTCTGCGGTTATGGCACCCGGGCAGTTTTGCCTTACGATCAACAGCTTGCCCGTCTTCCGGCCTATTTGCAGCAGCTCGAGATGGAGAGCAACGGCAAGGGCGTGGGTATGGACGGGAAGGACCTAAAGGTGGTTTCTGGCCCAGTGGTTTGGGGCGAGCCGGGCACCAATGGCCAGCACGCGTTCTACCAGCTGATCCATCAGGGCACCGCTGTGGTTCCCTGTGAATTCATGGTCGCCGCCGAGGGCAACGAGATGGGCCGTTCGCGTCATCACCAGTTGCTGGTGGCCAATTGTTTCGCACAATCGCAGGCGCTGATGCTGGGTCGTTCGCTGGACGTGGCTCGGGACATGATGAAGGCCAAGGGGTTTGAAGGTGATGAGCTGGAGCGTCAGGCGCGCCATCGGGTTTTCCCGGGCAACCGCCCCTCGACCACGCTGGTCTATCCTCAGCTAACGCCGCATGTCTTCGGTCAGATCGTAGCGCTTTATGAGCATCGCGTCTTTGTCGAAGGGGTAATCCTTGGCATCAACTCGTTCGACCAGTGGGGAGTCGAATTGGGCAAGGAACTGGCGATGAAGCTGGAACCGGTGCTGGCGGGTGAAAGCGAAGCGGAACAGGATGGCTCCACCGCTGCGCTGGTCGAGTACGTGCAGAAGGCGTTAGGCTGAACTGTCTGGCGTCAGAGTTTTCGTAAAAAGCCGTTCCAGATAGGCCTGCGCCTCGTCGAACGGGTCTTCGTCGCCCAGAAGCGAGCGGACCTGCGCGTCAAAATCCGCGTAGTGCTGGGTGAGCGCCCAGATTGAGAAGAACAGGTGATAGGGGTGCACGGGGCCAAGCTTGCCCGCATTGACCCACGCCTGAATGACCGCTGCCTTTTCGTCGACCAACTCTTTTACATGGCCGTGCAGCGATTTGCTCATGCGGGGCGCGCCCTGCATGATCTCGATCGCGAACAGCCGGCTTTCGCGCGGCATGGTGCGGCTCATTTCCAGCTTACGACGGATGTAGGTCAGGATTTCTTCGACGGGATCGCCCTCGGGATCCATCTCACGCAGGGGCGCTGTCCAGCTGTCGATTAATTCGTTCAGCAATGCGACGTGGATCGCTTCCTTGGATGGAAAATAATACAGCAGGTTCGGCTTCGACAGGCCTGCAGTGAGCGCGATTTGGTCCAGCGTCGAGCCTCGAAACCCATGCTGGGAAAAAACCTCCAACCCGGCGTCCATGATCGCCTCGATATTCTTGGTTTGGATGCGTGTACGGGGTTTTTCCATAAGTTGCGATGCTAGGGGCAGGAGGCTGTACTTGTCCAGTTTGAAAGGATCTCAAAGGTATAGTTGATAACATGAACTGCGCCCGCAACCGGTGTGCCGAACGCGGGACAAGCTGCCAGCTTCCACCTTCTTGGCAGATTTGCTATGGCGCTAGTAAGTGATTTATTTTTCAGGAGGTTTATCGGGATGAAGTTGATTTTTGTTAAAACGGGGCTGTGCCTTGTGGCCGCTCTTTCGCTATCCGCGTGCCAAACCAGCACGCCGAAGGTCATGATCTCGCCCGAAGCAGAGGCCGCGTTGCCGCCCGAGACCGATATCAGCAAGGTGCGCCGCTTATCGAATGGGTGCTATTTCATTGTCGATGACAGGGGCCTGACCGGCTTTACCCAACCGCTGATTGGACCTGATGGAACGCAGGTCTGCGACCCGGTTCTTTTTGAGCAAATAATGAACCCTGACCGCGTTGTTGTGAACGAAAAGGCGGTCTGATTTCGGATAATCCCGTTAAGGTGGTTCCGTTGACCCATTATGCTGGTCGGCCAAGTGGGTGTGGCCGACTTTTACTCGGTCAGGGTTTCGAGGAAAGACTGGGTTTCATACATCATCTGTGCCCAGCTTTCCTCCTGCGGAAGGGGAATGTGGTTCCTGCTTTCCAGTGAAACATATTTGGCGTTTGGGATTTCACTTGCGAGGATCCGGCCTTGCTCGATGGGCTGCATCGCGTCGGAAATGGCGTGAATGACAAGCGTCGGAGCGGTGACCGAGGGCAAGATGTTTTTAACGCTAAACCGATCGACAATCTGTCTGAGACGGGCGGCGTTGTCAGGGGAAATCGTCTCGGTTTGCATTTTGATAAAGCTATCCATTTGCTCAGTCGTGGCATCTGGAAGGGATAGCGCGGAAAAGGCATTTACGAACGGGCTATCGGCCTTACCCCAACCTGCCTTGATGAGGCCAAGCAGGGTATTCTCGTCAATGTCGTCCGGCGAGGTTTCTCTTAAAGCGCGTCCGATTGCGTATCCGCCATAGAGTACCAAACCGCTTACCCGATCGGGGTTTCTCTCGGCGAAGCGGATGGCGACGGGGACTGCTTGTGACGCGGCAAATATTGGAAACCGGTCAAGATTGTTTGCATCCGCGACGGCCTTCAGGTCGTCGGCGAATACGCCAAGGTCAGCTCCGTCGAGGATTCGGGAGGAGAGGCCAGTCCCTCTTTGATCGTAGCGATAGAGCGTGTGACGCTTCCCAAGCTCTTCAATCAATGGCCGCCAGACCGGGCTGTTCCAATCGAGCTCCAGATGAGACAGCCAGTGACCGACCCGCACAAGGGGCGGACCTTCGCCGCTTTGCGCGTAGGCGATTTTCGCGTTGAGAGAGGAGGTTGCAAACCGAATGGCCTGAGTGTTTGTGCGGTTAAATGCGGCTGTTTCTGGGGTCTGGTCTCTGTGTGTGTCCACCGGTGCTATCAGTTGAAAGCCCCTACCGTGAACGGTTTTGATGATGGCCTGTTCCCGGCCAGTGTCCCCAACGGCTTTTCGGGCCGAATTGATGCGCGCACTGATCGTCGCATCGGAAATGTTTAATCCACGCCAAACGATTTCAATCAATTCGTCCTTTGTCACGAGTTGTCCCTGCCTCTCCGCCAAAACCAGCAGCAATTCAAAGACCTGAGGCTCAACGTGGACAGGCTCATTGTCGCGTAGAAAGAGATGCCGTTGGGGATCAATCGAGCAATTCGCAAATCGATAGGTCATAGGCCATTGAAAAGCGCTAAAGCCCATTCGCTCAAGGGTTTTCCGACGGACCGCGTAAAATCATGGAAATGACAAGAAGTTCTAAAGGTTCTCTTCAAGCTTGAACCGGCGCCTCACGTTTAAATGGGGTAACAGCTATGAGGAGAACTGGGCCATGCAACGCATTGACACTTCAGACATCAAACTTCGCCCTGATGGCTCAATCGACACAGCCCACTACATGGCGATCGGCAGGCAAAGACGGGCTGAGCAAGCCCAATTGATGGCCAAGGGCATGTTTCCCAAGCGCAAGCGGTTCTCGTTGCGGTTTCTGTTCGGCAGGGCGGTTCAAGCCTAGCGGAGAATGAGTCATTTGCCGGTTTTGAGGTCAGGCCAATCCTCGGAGCGAAACCGGCACAGCGCCCCGGAAGCCGAAAAGCGTCTTCACAGATAATTCTACGGCGTCTGGGGCGTACTGATGCTTGGGACCAAAGGCTTTTGGGCGGAGTTTTTGGACACCTACACGACTTGTTACCATCGCAATAGAAAAGGGCGCCGAAAGGCGCCCTTTGTTGTTTCTGCGGAAAGCCAGATCAGATCGCGAGGTATTCTGCGCGCAGCTCTGCGTTTTCCAGAACCTCTTTCGCGGTGCCGTCGAAGACGACCGAGCCGGTGTCCAGAATGACCGAGCGGTCGGCCAGTTCCAGTGCACGAACAGCGTTCTGTTCCACGATGATCGTGGTCATACCCTGCTCTTTAATGTGGATGAGGGTTTTTTCGATCTCGTCCACGATCACCGGTGCCAGACCTTCGTAAGGTTCGTCCAGCAGCAGCACTTTAATGTCACGCGCCAAGGCCCGTGCGATCGCAAGCATCTGCTGCTCACCACCCGAAAGGGTCACACCTTCCTGCTTACGACGTTCGCCCAGACGGGGGAACAAGTCGTACAGGCGTTCCAGCGACCAGCCGATGGGCGGGGCGATCTGGGCCAACTGCAGGTTTTCTTCCACGGTCAGGCCGGGGATGATGCGACGGTCTTCGGGAACAAGACCCAGACCAACGGACGCTGCCTCGTAGCTTGTCATCTGGTGAAGCGGCTGGTGGTCCAACCAGATCTCACCCTGACGGGTTTCGGGGCTGCCCGTGCGCGCAATTGCGCGCAGGGTTGAGGTTTTACCGGCACCGTTACGGCCGAGAAGCGCAAGAATCTCGCCTTCGTGGACGTTAAAGTTGATGCCCTGCACGATATAGCTTTCGCCGTAGTATGCGTGCATGTCCCAGACCGAAAGGAAGGCCGGTGCGGTGGTCGCCTTGTTGGCGTTCTTATTGAAGTCGGGTTTGACGTTCATTGGTTCGCCTCCTTACGCGCTTTCACCCAGATACGCTTCGCGCACCTTCGGATGGCCTTTGATCTTCTCGGGCGTGTCTTCGACAAGCGGGGTGCCCTGTGCCAGAACGGTGATCCGATCTGCCAGCGAGAAGACCACGTGCATGTCGTGCTCGATGATCGCGATGGTGATGTCACGCTCTTCCTTAATCCGCTTGAGCAGATCAATCGTGTTGTTGGTGTCGGCCCGGGCCATACCGGCGGTCGGTTCGTCCAGCAACAGAAGACGTGGGTTCTGCGACAAGCACATCGCGATCTCGAGGCGACGTTTGTCGCCCCGTGACATAGCTGCGGCGTGCATGTGGCGTTTGTCGGCCAGATTCATCTCTTCCATCATCTCTTCGGCGCGTTCCAGAACGTCTTTCTGGTTCACGACCGCGCTGAAGGCGTTCAGTTCGAACGCACCATCACGGGCTGCGAAGATCGGGATCATCATGTTCTCCAGAACCGTCAGATCGGCGAAGATCTCTGGTGTCTGGAAAACGCGGCTGATGCCCATCTGGTTGATCTCGTAGGGTTTGCGACCCAGCACCGACTGGCCGTCAAACATGACGCTGCCGGTGTCAGGGATCAGTTTCCCGATGAGACAGTTCAGAAGGGTGGACTTACCCGCACCGTTCGGACCGATGATTGCGTGGCAGGTGTTTTCCTGCACACTCAGGTTCACGTCGCCGAGGGCTTGCAGACCGCCGAAGCGTTTGCCTACGCCTTTGACTTCAAGGATTCCCATAGTTCCGTTCCTCCTTATTCAGCCGCAGGCTGGGTTTCAGCCGCGTCGTCATCAGACTTCTTGCGACCTTTGATTGCATCCCGGATGCGCTGGCCACCTTCGACCAGACCACCTGGCAGGAAGATAACAACCGCCATGAACACAAGACCAAGGGTCAGGTGCCAGCCTTTGCCCACGAAGGGATGGATGACGAAGACGATGAAGTCCTCGATGCCATCAGGCATGAACGAGAACCAGCTGTGCAGTACGGTGTCGTTGATCTTCGAGAAGATGTTCTCCATGTACTTGATCGCACCTGCGCCCAGAACCGGACCGATCAGGGTGCCAGCGCCGCCAAGAATGGTCATCAGAACAACTTCGCCCGACGCGGTCCACTGCATGCGCTCAGCGCCTGCCAGCGGGTCCATACAAGCCATCAGACCGCCTGCCAGACCGGCATACATGCCAGAGATGACAAAGGCTGCAAGGGTGTAGGGACGGGTGCTCAGACCGGTGAAGTTCATGCGGTTCTGGTTACACTTAACCGCACGCAGCATCATGCCAAAGGGCGAACGGAACACGCGGATCGCGATGTAGAACGAGATCAGCATGATGATGCCACTGACGTAGTAGCCCGCCGAGAAGCTGAAGCTCCAACCCGCGATGTCGAGGGTTGTCGAACCACGCATTTCCAGACCGAACAGGTTGGTCACCGGGATCGAACCGTCTGCGGTTTGGCTGACACCCAGTACGCGGGGGTCGTCCAGCAGCAGCTGCAGGCCGGTTTCACCGTTGGTCAGGTTGTAGTTCGACGCCGGGTTGCCCAGAACCGAGTAGGCCATGTTGTAGCACATCTGCGCGAAGGCCAGCGTCAGGATCGAGAAGTAGATCCCCGAGCGACGCAGGCTGACATAGCCGATGACAAGGGCAAACAGACCCGAAACAACAACCGACAGGATGATCGCCGGGATGATGTTCATGCTGAGCAGTTTGAACATCCAAACCGCCGAGTAGGAACCAATGCCCAGGAAGGCCGCGTGGCCGAAGGACAGGTATCCGGTCAGGCCGAACAGGATGTTAAACCCGATCGCAAAGATCCCAAAGATCACGAAGCGCTGCATCAGGTCAGGATAACCCGCGTTGAACTGGGCAAGACCCGATTCAGTGGGGAAGGGGTTCAGGATGAACGGGGCGAACACAACCAGTGCCGCGACGATCATCAATAGTGAGGTGTCTTTTTTATCTAGACCAAACATGTCCTTAGTCCTCCATCACGCCTTTGCGGCCCATCAGACCCCGCGGACGGGTGAGCAGGATAACGATTGCAACCAGATAGATGATGATCTGGTCAATGCCGGGGATGATGTCCTTGATCCAGTTCATCGAAGCAAAGGCTTCGAGGATACCCAGAAGGAAACCAGCTGCGACAGCACCGGGCAGGGAGCCCATGCCGCCCACAACAACCACAACAAAGGACAGAACAAGGAAGTCCATACCCATGTGATAGTTCGGCGAGTTGATCGGCGTGTACATCACGCCCGCAAGACCAGCCACGGCGGCCGCGAGGCCGAACATGATGGTGAAGCGGCGGTCGATGTTAATGCCCAGAAGGCCCACGGTCTCGCGGTCGGCCATACCGGCACGAACAACCATCCCGAAGGTGGTGAACTGCAGGAAGGCAAAGACGCCTGCGATGATGATGCCTGCAAACAGGAAGTACACCATACGCCAGTAGGGGTAGATGATCGCATTCGCTTCAAAGCCCAGCAACGCGCCAAAATCGAACGAGCCTTTGAAGGCGTCCGGGGCAGGGGTCGGGATCGGGTTCGCGCCATAGAAGTACTTCACGACTTCCTGCAGAACGATCGCCAGACCAAATGTCACAAGGATCTGGTCCGCGTGAGGACGCTTGTAGAAGTGTTTGATTAGGCCGCGTTCCATCGCATAGCCGACGAACAACATGATCGGAATGGCGAAAAGGATCGCCAGAGGTACCGACCAGTTGATGATCGCCCCGCCGACATCCGCGCCGAACCAGCTTTCCACGTAGGGGACTTTTACCTTCAGCGGGTTGCCAAGGAAGTCCGTCTTGGTCGGATCGACGACTTCCTTCGAAATCGACAGAATTTTTGTAAGTGTAACGGCACAGAAGGCGCCAATCATGAACAGCGCACCATGTGCGAAGTTCACGACGCCCAAGGTGCCGAAGATGAGCGTAAGCCCCAAGGCGATCAGCGCGTACGCCGAGCCTTTGTCGAGGCCGTTGAGAATCTGCAATAGGATTGCGTCCATTTTCCCCACCCGGTCCTGGTGTTGGAGTGAAGTCGCCCGTGTTCAGAGCCGGGCCGACCGAAAAAGAAGGCCGGCCGCGTAGTGACGCGGCCGGCTTGAGCGTGAGTGATTTACGCGCCCGGGTTACAGGAGCCCAGAGCACCGCCAGCAAACATCGGGTGATCAGGTGCGTAAGTAACCTGCTCAACCGGGGTTTTCTCTACGATTTCAAGGGTATCGTAGGGCGAAGTCGGGTTCATGTTGCCGCGCACAACCAGAACGTCTTTGAAGCACTGGTGGTCGTCTGCACGGTACAGTGTCTTACCGTTGCCCAGACCGTCGAACTCAAAGCCTTCCAGAGCTTCAACAACACCACAGGGGTTGAAGGTGCCTGCGCGCTCACATGCGTCAGCGTACAGCAGGGTTTGTGCGTAGCAGGTCTGTGCCGAGTTGGACGGCGGCTTGCCGTACTTCTCACCGAACGACTTAACAAAGGCTTTGGTGCCTTCGTCGGTCAGCTGCCAGTTCCAGTTCATCGAGCCAAGAACGCCTTTGATGTTCTCACCAGCACCAGTTGCCATCAGCTCCGAGTACAGCGGAACGACGATCTTGAAGTCTTTGCCGTTGGCCACTTTGGCCAGCAGGTCGAACTGGATCGCGTTGGTCAGCGAGTTGACCATGTTGCCGCCGTAGTGGTTCAGAACCAGAACGTCAGCACCCGAGTTCAGAACCGGGGCGATGTAGGACGAGAAGTCAGTTGCCGCCAGCGGGGTGCGGACGGTGTTGACGGTTTCCCAGCCCATCGCTTCGGTCGAAGCAACGATCGACTCTTCCTGGGTCCAACCCCAGTTATAGTCGGCGGTCAGGTGATAAGCGCGACGGTCTTTGCCCATCTCTGCGGCCAGCACCGGCGCCAGAGCGGCACCCGACATGTAGGCGTTGAAGAAGTGACGGAAGCCGTTGGCTTTCTTATCTTTACCGGTGGTGTCGTTGGCGTGGGTCAGGCCAGCCATGAAGATCACACCAGCTTCCTGACACAGACCCTGAACAGCAACAGCCACGCCCGAGGACGAGCCGCCGTTGATCATTACGGCGCCGTCTTTTTCGATCATCGACTTTGCCGATGCGCGTGCTGCGTCCGATTTGGTCTGAGTGTCGCCGGTGACGAAATCAACTTTCTTGCCCAGGATGCCGTTACCTTTCAGCGCTTTCGAGCTGAAGGTGTTCAGGCAGCCGCCGTCGCCTTCGCCGTTGATGTGCTCAACAGCCAGCTTCTGTGCCAGCAGTTCGTCTGCACC
>CAYFXM010000038.1:0-16476 GCA_964346965.1 uncultured Actibacterium sp.
ATCGACAGCATGGCAGAGTTGCTCGAGAAAGACTACGACGCCATCTTCGTCGGGTGCGGCGCGCCGCGCGGTCGCGATCTGCCGAAGCTGCCCGGTCGAAAGGAGGCGGACGCCAACATCCATATCGGTCTGGACTGGCTGGCCAATGTCGCCTTCGATCACACGGATAAAATTGGCAAGAAGGTCATTGTTCTCGGCGGTGGTAACACCGCGATGGACTGCTGCCGCACTTCGCGCCGACTTGGCGGCGAGGACGTCAAGGTGATTGTGCGCTCCCCCTTCGAAGACATGAAGGCCTCTCCGTGGGAAAAAGAAGACGCGATCCACGAAGGCATTCCGATCATCGACAACCACGTGCCAAAGGAATTCGTCGTCGAGAACGGAAAACTGGTCGGTATGACCTTCGAGAAGGTCGAGGCGGTTTATGAGGCTGATGGCACGCGTAAACTGGTGCCAACCGGTGAAGAGCCTGCTTTCGTCGAATGCGATGACGTTCTGATTGCGATTGGTCAGGAAAACGCCTTCCCGTGGATCGAGAAGGACACAGGTATCCGATTTACCAGCTGGGGAACCCCGATCATCAACGATGACGAGACGTTCCAGTCGACCCGCAAAGAAGTGTTCTTTGGTGGAGATGCGGCTTTTGGTCCGTCAAACATCATCACTGCGGTTGCGCATGGTCACAAAGCGGCCGTGTCCATCGACCTCTATTGCAACGGCAAGGACCTGAGCAAGCGTCCCGCGCCTCAGGTCAATCTAGTGAGCCAGAAGATGGGCATCCACGAATGGAGCTATGACTCGGTTCCAGTGGATGACAAGCGCGAGGCCGTGCCCTTGGTGGACTTGGACAAGGCGCTGAAAAACCGTGATCTGGAGGTGGAGCTCGGCTTTGATGCCGAGGCGGCGTTCATTCAGGCAGAGCGTTGCCTGAACTGCGATGCGCAGACGGTGTTCACGCCTGAAAACTGCATCGAATGCGACGCCTGCGCCGACATCTGCCCGACAAGCTGTATCAACTTCATACCCAATGCTCCTGAAAAGGAACTGCGTAAGAATCTGGCTGTTCCGGCGCAGAACGAAGAGCAGGACATTTTCGTTTCTAAAGGTTTGGAAACCGGCAAGGTGCTGGTGAAGGACGAAGATGTCTGCCTGCATTGCGGTCTCTGTGCCGAGCGCTGCCCGACAGCCGCTTGGGATATGCAGATGTTTACCTACAACGTCACAAAGGCAACTCCAGACCTGATGGGGGGCAAATGAAACAGATCAAGGGCGTCAACGATTTCGTGGTGAAATTTGCCAATGTAAACGGCACCGGGTCGGCATCGGCCAACCACCTTTTCGCCAAGGCGATTTTTCGCATGGGCATCCCTGTAAGCCCGCGCAATATCTTCCCCAGCAATATTCAGGGCTTGCCGACATGGTACGAGGTTCGGGTGAACAAGAACGGCTATCTGGGCCGTCGCGGTGGTGTCGATCTGATGCTCTGTGTCAATCCACAGAGCATGGAGAAAGATATCGCAAGCGTGGAGCCGGGGGGGTACTTCGTCTACGACAACACCAAGCCATTGGCACCACATCTGAAGCGCGACGACATTTCTTACTTTGGCATCCCGCTGACAGAGATGTGTATGCGCGAGTTTGAAAACCCGCGCCTGCAGCAGCTTCTCAAGAATGTAGTCTATGTCGGTGCGCTCGCGGCATTGCTGGACATCCAGTTCTCGATCCTCAAGGACCTACTGAGCGATCAGTTCAAAGGTAAGGAAAAGCTGATCTCCTCCAACGTGCACGCGCTGGAGATGGGCTATCAATATGCGACCGAGAACTTCAAGTGCCCTCTGCCGATCCGCCTGGAGAGCGGCGGGAATGTCGCGCCGCATATTCTGGAAAGCGAACATATCTTGATGAACGGCAACACCGCAGCGGCACTCGGTGCGATCTATGGAGGTGCTACCGTGGCGGCTTGGTACCCGATCACGCCCTCGACTTCTGTGGTGGATGCCTTTGCTAAATACGCCAAACGGATGCGCATCGATCCGGGCAGCGGCAAACAGAACTATGCCATCGTACAGGCAGAGGACGAACTTGCCGCGATGGGTATGGTCGTCGGCGCTGGCTGGAACGGTGCACGATCTTTCACCGCAACCTCTGGCCCCGGCCTGTCTTTGATGAGTGAGTTCCTTGGCTTGGCCTATTTCGCCGAAGTGCCGGTGGTTTTAGTCAACGTCCAGCGATCTGGCCCCTCGACCGGGATGCCGACGCGCAGCCAGCAATCTGACGTCCTCGCCGCTGCTTATGCCAGCCACGGTGACACCAAGCAGGTGCTGCTGTTCCCGGCGACGCCGCGCGAGTGTTTCGACATGTCTGTCCAGGCTTTCGATCTGGCAGAGCAGTTGCAAACCCCCGTCATTTTGATGTCCGACCTTGATCTAGGCATGAACGACTGGATGTCTCCGCCTCTGGAGTGGGACGACAAGTACCGCATGGACCGTGGGAAAGTGCTGGATGCGAAGGGTCTGGATGAAGCCGAGACATGGGGGCGGTACCTCGACGTTGACGGCGATGGTATCTGCTATCGTACCCTGCCGGGCACCCATCCTTCGAAAGGCGCCTATTTCACCCGAGGGTCGTCGAAGAATGAAATGGCAGTCTATTCAGAGTCCGGCGAGGATTATGTACAGAATGTCGATCGTCTTCTGCGCAAGTTCGAAACGGCCAAATCCTATGTGCCGAAGCCGAAGACGCACCCGCCGATCAAGGTGAAAAAGCCGAAGACCAAATTGAACCTGGGCGCCCTGTTCTTTGGAACCTCTGCCTCGCCATCCTATGAGGCGGTCGAAATCTTGGCCGATGAGGGGTATCCGATCGACACGATGCGCATCCGCGCCTTCCCGTTCCATCGGGATCTGGATCAGTTCATTCACGACCACGATCTTGTCTTCGTGATCGAGCAGAACCGCGATGGTCAGATGCGCCAGTTGATTATGAATGAATGCCAGATCGCACCGGACAAGCTGACGTCGGTCCTGAACTATTCGGGAACTCCGATCACCGCGAGATCCATCGTTGGTCAGATATACAAGGCATTGAATGTTAAAGGCGCCGACGTCGTGGCGCTGCACCCGGAGACCGCCTGATGTCCTATATCAAGCCGAAATTCCGCCATCCGAAACTGCCGTCCAACGCGCTTGGGTATACAGTCGCCGACTACGATGGAGCGATCTCAACCCTTTGCGCGGGCTGCGGCCATGACTCCATTTCGGCGGCGATACGAAACGCCTGTTTTAAATCCTCGATCCCGCCGCACCGCATCGCCAAGGTTTCCGGCATTGGATGTTCGTCGAAGATGCCGACCTATTTCCTTGGGAAAAGTCATGGTTTCAATTCTGTGCATGGACGCATGCCTTCCGTGGCGACGGGGGCCAGCCTTGCCAATCGCGAACTGACCTATATTGGGGTGTCAGGTGATGGAGACACAGCCTCGATCGGCATGGGGCAGTTCATTCACCTGATCCGGCGCAACGTGAATATGACTTATATCGTGGCCAATAACGGTTGCTACGGACTGACCAAGGGGCAGGACAGTGCGACCGCCGATCTTGGGTCCGTCAGCAAGGGGGGGGCGGTGAACCCGTTCGAGGGCATCGATCTTGCCAGCCTCGCCCTGCTTCAGGGGGCCAGTTTCGTTGCTCGCAGCTTCTCGGGCGATAAGGAGCAGCTTGAGCCGCTGATCCGCGCCGCCATGGGGCACAAGGGTTTTGCCTTTATCGACGTGGTGTCGCCCTGTGTAACCTTCAACAATCACAGCGGATCTACCAAAAGCTACTCTGAAACGCGTGAACATCTGGACATGATGCCGCTGGATTTCGTGCCGATGCGGGAAGAAATTCGCACGCAGTACAAAGCCGGTACTACGCAGAACGTCACGCTTCACGACGGATCGGTTATCCACCTGCACAAGGCGAATACCGACTATCAAGTGGACGATCGAAACGCAGCGATGCGGTCTGTTCAAGCCGCCAATGACGAAGGGCGTATCCTAACCGGGCTTTTGTTCCTTGATCCCAATTCTCAGGATCTCAACCAAAGCCTCAATGTCGCATCACGACCGCTGAACGAGCTTGGCGATGAAGAGCTCTGCCCGGGTAGTCGCGTATTAAACAGCGTCAACGAAGGGTTGCGGTAACCCGGATCGGACCAAGCTGACGAACTGTTCTTATCAATAACCGCCGGGGCCCAAACGGGCCCGTCAGCACGTCAAATTGCTTGCAAGTAGAGGCGAACAGCGTCCTGCACATGGCGGAAACGGTCGCCGCCTAAGTGCTTGCCGCCATACCAACGGGTGACAACGACAATGTGGTCGCGAAGATTTTCCCGTTCGAGCATACGGATGATGACCATCCCTGCGCCGCTTTCTCCGTCGTCGTTTTTGATGGGGCCTTCATCGGTCAAAAGACCCCAGCTATTGTGAGTGGCCTTCGCAAATTTCTTTTTTCGGCAGAGCTGTTTGATGAATGCCTTGGCGTCATCCGCTGATGCGCAAGGGCCACCAGAGACCGCGTATTTAGAGCCACGGTCCGAGATGATGTTGTCGAGTGTCAGCATGCGGAATGATCCCCTAAAAGGGTTCAGTATCAATGGTTTCCCAACTTCCTACTGTGCATATGCGGACGCAACGTTCCTAGCAGCACCAAGATTACATTTGATCAGAGCAGCGCAGGAAATTACCCGCGATATTTGCTTAGCAACATGGAACCGTTGGTGCCACCGAAGCCAAAGCTGTTGGTCATGGCGGTATCCAGGCCCGCATTTTCAACCAGCTTGGTGGCGATCTCGCCCTCGTTGATCTGCTCGTCAAGGGTTTCGACGTTGATCGACGGCGCAATAAAGTCGCCATCCAGCATCAGCAGGCAGAAGACAGCTTCCAGCGCGCCAGCCGCACCCTGTGCGTGGCCGGTCAGCGATTTGGTCGAGCTGATCGGAGGCACGTTGCCTTCGCCGAAGATACGGCGGACGGCGGCGACTTCACCGGCATCACCGACCGGCGTCGAGGTGCCGTGGGCGTTGATATAGCTGATCGAACGGCCTTCGGGCAGCGTGTCCAGCGCCAGTCGCATGGCGCGCTCGCCGCCTTCACCAGACGGGGCCACCATATCGTGACCGTCAGAGGTCGCGGCGAAGCCGGTAACCTCGGCGTAAATCTTGGCACCACGGGCCAAGGCACGGTCCAGCTCTTCAAGCACGACGATGCCGCCGCCGCCCGAAATCACGAATCCATCGCGGTCGGCGTCAAACGCGCGCGAGGCTTTGTCCGGCGTGTCATTGTACTTGGACGACATTGCGCCCATCGCGTCGAACAGGCAGGAGAGCGTCCAGTCCAACTCCTCGCCGCCGCCGGCGAACATGACGTCCTGCTTGCCCATCATGATCTGCTCTGCCGCGTTGCCGATGCAATGCAAAGAGGTCGAACAGGCCGAAGTGATCGAATAGTTAATGCCCTTGATCTTGAACGCCGTGGCAAGGTTCGCGGAGACGGTCGAGGACATGCATTTCGGTACCGCGAAGGGGCCGATTCTCTTGGTTGCGCCAGATTTCAGAACAACCTGATGCGCGGCCAGCATGGCGCTGGTCGAGGGGCCACCGGACCCGGCTACAAGACCGGTACGCGGGTTGGAAATGTCGTCTTCGCCAAGACCGGAATCAGAGATCGCCTGCTGCATTGCGATATGCGCGTAGGCGGCCCCCGGACCCATGAAGCGCAGGGTGCGCTTGTCGACGAGTTCCTTGATGTCCAGCTTCAGCGTGCCGGCGATCTGGCTGCGGAAGCCGTGCTCTTCCATCTCGGGCGAGGCGACGATCCCCGACTTACCTGCTTTCAGCGAGGCGGTGACCTCTTCCGCGTTGTTCCCGATGGACGAGACTACACCCAGACCGGTGACGACTACTCGACGCATATGCGTTCTCCTGCGTTTTGGGGCCCGGGCCTTAGGCTTCGGACAGAGCGACTTTCATATCCTTGACCTCGTAGGCCAATTCGCCATCGATTTTCACGATGCCGTCGGCCACACCCATGGTCAAGCGGCGGGTCTGAACCGCCTTGGTGAAGTCAATTTCATATGTCAGCAGTTTGCTTTCGGGGCGTACCATGCCCTTCAGCTTCACCTCGCCCACGCCAAGCGCATAGCCGCGACCCTGCCAGCCGCGCCAGCCAAGGTTGAAGCCGGTCAGTTGCCATAGGCCATCCAGACCCAGACAGCCGGGCATGATCGGGTTGCCGGGGAAGTGGCATTCGAAGAACCACAGATCCGGGGTGATGTCGAATTCAGCCAGAACGTGGCCTTTGCCATGCGCGCCGCGGTCTCCCGAGATATCGGTGATGCGGTCCATCATCAGCATCGGCGGGGCGGGCAATTGCGCGTTGCCGGGGCCAAACAGCTCCCCGCGTGCGCATTTCAGCAGGTCGTCCTTGTCAAAGCTTGTCGGAAAATCGGCCATACCGTTGTTGCCCCCCAATATTTTTGTTCTGCCGTTGCTATCTCACTACCACCCCCGGAGACAAGGCCGCAAGAGCGCCGCCAAGAGGGAATCTGGTGAAAATGAATTGTGGCACATAGGATTTCCGCCCTATATAGTAAGCCTATGACGACTTCCGAGGCACTTCTCAGTACCGAAGCCCTTGATCTTGGCGGCAAATGGCTGTCCGGGGCCGAGCTGCGTCCCACGCGGCAGCGCATTGCGTTGGCGGCCCTTTTGGTCGGCGATGGGAAGGACCGGCACGTCACCGCAGAGACCTTGTTTGACGCTGCCAGCGCGGTCGGAGAGAAGGTTTCTCTGGCAACGATTTATAACACGCTGAAAGCCTTTTGCGATGCGGGCCTGATGCGAGAGGTCGTCGTAGATGGCGCGCGCAGCTATTTCGACACCAATATGTCGGACCATCCGCATTTCTATTGGGAAGACGAGGGCCGCCTGACGGATGCCCCCAAGGACGAATTGCAAATTGACAGCTTGCCCAAAGCACCTGCCGGGGCCGAGATTTCCAAGGTCGATGTCGTGATCCGCTTGCGCAAACGTTAACGCGGATCGTCATTCTCCAGCTTTTTGACCATGAAGACCAGATCCAGCCATCGGCCGAATTTTGTGCCGACTTCTGGCAAAGGTGGGTTTGCGTGGAACCCGAATTGCTCGTGCAGACGAATTGAACCGGTATTGCGTGCTTCGATCGCCGCGATCATTACATGCAATCGTTGTTCCTGTGCGCGCTCGATTAATGAGGCCAAAAGCGCCCTCCCCAATCCCGTGCCTTGGTGATCGGGGTGGACATAGACGGAGTTCTCAACCGTGTGGCGAAAACCGTCATGTGGACGCCACGGTCCGTAAGAGGCATAACCTGTCGCGGCGTCATCCTGATCGACCGAAACGATAACGGGAAGGCCCATGCCTTGTCGTTCAACAATCCATTTTGCGCGATCCACGGCATCGACAGTCGTATCCATCAACAATGCGGTCGTTTGAGTGACTGCGTGGTTGTAGATCTCGGCAATCCGTGCCGCGTCGTTAGGCTGTGCATCGCGGAGCAGGGAGCTCATGCCTCTGTCCCCTCGACGTCACGCCGCAGCAGGTAGATGTCCATAATCCAGCCATGCTCTGCTCTGGCTGCCGCGCGGGCCTCGATGATCTGGTCGGAGACCTCTTCCAACGGACCGCTGATCGCAATTTCGTTGGCCATGCCCGCGTAGGCCGACCACCAGATCGAAACGCCTTCGGGATTGATCTCTTGAAAGGAACATTCCCCGTCCAGCATGATGACAAGCGTGTCCACCCCGTCTGGCCACCCGTGGTCGCGTAGTTGGCGACCGGTGGTGACGGTGAACGGGGCGCCAATCTCGTTAACTGGAATTGCGTGCGTCGCGGTCAGTGCTTGCATTGACGTGATGCCGGGAATGACCGTAACCGTCAAATCGAGCTGGTTTTGAACCCGATCGGCGATACGCAAGGTGCTGTCATAGAGCGAGGGGTCACCCCAGACCAGAAGGGCGACTTTCCCTTTGCGACCCAAGTGCGACAGGATGGTCGAGGTCCAGACATGGGCGATCGCATCGTGCCAATCGTCCACTCCGTCGTGATAGCTGGGATTCGCGGCATCGCGGACCGGCAGGTCGAACTCGGCGATTTCGACTGCTGGATCGGTCAGCATCTCCTCGCAGATCGCACGGCGTAATCCGGCAAGGTCACCTTTTTTGGGTCCCTTTTTCGGAATCATCACCAAGTCGACCCGGTTCAACGCCCGGATGGCCTGCAGAGTCATGTGCTCGGGGTTACCGGTACCGATGCCGATCAGGATGAGTTCAATCATGGAAGAGCCCAAAAACAAACGCGGCCCCGAATAGGGGCCGCGCGTAAAGATTTGTCAATCAGCTTCAGGCTGCGCTGTGCAGGCGCGAGGTGAACAGCGGCGAGGTGGTGCGCGACGCCTTAGCGATCGCCAGCACTGCCAGATCAACAACCGGCTCGATCAGAACGACCAGCATGTAGGAGCCTGCGAAGGCCGATACGGCGGCGATGTTCTCGATGGCGAAGCCCTGACCGTAGAAGGCCCAGAAGCCAACCCATGCTACGACGCCACCCTGGTAGGCGGTCGAAAGAGTGAGAGCCTGTTTGTAGGTGATGTCGACGTATTTGGTGTTCGGGGTAATGATACGGTTGGCCATGTACTGCAGTGCGAAGAGCGGCACCAGCAGGGTGGTGACGTTCATGCCGTATTGCGGCAAGTCGAAAGGTGCTAGGAACATGCCTTGAATCAGCAGACCACCAGCAAGACCAAGTGCGGCCGGTGCGGCGCCAAACATCAGGAACAGGGTCGAGCCCAGAATAAAGTGGACTTCCGAAACGCCGACCGGGAAGTGCGGCAGAACTTGGAAGAAGCAGAAGACCATCGCTGTGGTGATCACGGTCCGAACGGCCAGCAGGGCAACGCCCGAAGCTTTCACGGTGTTCCAGATCTGCTTCGCGCCATAGGTCGCGGCACCTGCAGCGGTGGCATAGCCAAGAGCCATTTTCGCGCCATCTACGACGCCGGGTTCGATATGCATACTATTTCTCCTTGCCGTCACACCCGACGGCGGTTGATTTCGTTTGGTATGGCCGGTCTCCTGACTTGCGGCTCGACGCTGCCCTTCCCCTTCCCGTCGGGTCACCCGACAGTGGGATTGTGAAGGTCGCTCGCCGCACACAGTCGCGGGGGCGGTTGGGGCTTGGGACGCCGCGATTTGGTCCGTCCGTTCCCCATTCCCGTTTCAGTCCCGATGCTTTGCATACTTGGGACACCACACCCGAACCATATGCCGCGATAAAACTGGGCAGGTCAATTGCCAATAAGTGTGCGCGATGAAGGGGAAGTCGCGAAATATGGTCGCAAAAGCCACATTCTGCTTAAAAATCGGGCGCTCGGCCAGCTGTGGGTTGTGAAAAAGACCGTCCTTACCTAAGGAGCCTCTAAGGAATTTTTGAGGTACATCTATGTTTGTTCGGACGCTGGCCGTTGTTGCTTTAGGCCTTTCAGCGGCAAGCTCTGCGGCCTTCGCTGCCGAACCGGAAGCGGCGCATGTGGATGTTTCGTTTTCGAAGATGAATAAAGATGACGATGGTACCCGTTTCGGATTGAACAGCGGCTTCGAATACCAGCTGTTCCCTGACTATAATTTGCAGTTGAACTCTGGCGCCAACCACTTCGGTGAGTCGGACGAGACGCAAGGCGACCTCAGCGCTCACCTCATCTTTACGCCACAGGAGTCGTTCGCGACCGGGGCCTATTTGGGCTACGAAGGTTTCGACGGATACGACGCTATCTTCGGCGGGATCGAAGGGCGGCTGGACCTTGGTCATCTGACCGCGCAGACCTATTTCCAAATTGGCGAAGCGGAGAACACAGAGTTTCGCAGTTGGGGTGCATCGGCCCGCTACACCGTATGTCCGGGCCTGTCCTTGGGCGTTTTCTTTGACGATATCGAACTGCCGGGTGCGATAGATGTGAACCGCTACGGTGCTTCGTTGGACTACCGATTAAATAATCGCTTTGGCCTGTTCGCGAAACTGGGGGGCACCGAAACATCGGGTTCCGGCGGATCGGGCCGAATGGATGCAGAATTCGTGGAAATCGGTGCGCGTTTTCTGTTTGGCGGCAATGGGCGGACCACGTTCGATCGGCGTGCTGCGTTTGGCATTCTGCCGGGCGGCTGAGGGCACGCTGGGCATCGGTTGGAATGGCGCCTGACCGCACCAGAGTCGAACAATCCAGCTGATTTCGTAGCAATGAGCCTTGCAGGTTCTCTGACTCTAAAGCTTGGGGTACCTCTCTACGAGCGGCAAGTAACCTTTCAAATCGTTGCCGACATCCCGGCCACAGTCAAATCGCCTCGTTGAGTTCAACAGGCTACGGTGGGACTTTGTTATTCCTCGACCAGCGGTCCGTAGAGAATTAGCGCGGGCAGATTCGCTGGGGCGCCTTCCAGCTTTTTGGCCAAGGCGCCGACCGTACTTCGTTCCAATGATTGGTTCGGCGTGGAAACGGATTCAGCCAGAAGGGCTGGCGTGTCTTCAGGCAACCCGCCCTCAATCAACCGGGACGCCAGTTTCGCGAACGTGCGTTTGCCCATGTAGACGACCGTTGTGGCGTCAGGGTCGGCAATCGCTGGCATGTTCAGTGTCTCTGGCAATCCACCTGTGACATCGGCCCCGGTGATAAATTGTACTCGGCGCGAACACAGGCGGCGTGTCAGCGGTATACCCGCGGCGGCCACTGCGGCAGTGGCCGACGTCACGCCAGGGACAATCTCGAAGTCGATTCCGGCGGCTTTCAACGCGGTGATTTCTTCTTCCAGCCGACCGAAAATGCTGCAATCGCCTGATTTCAGCCGCACCACCCGCGCACCAGCGGACGCATAATCCACCAGCAACCGGTTCACATGGTCCTGTTTTGCCGAGGGGCGGCCGGCGCGTTTGCCGACACCGACCAGATCGGCCTCGGGGTTGGCATGGCTCAGGATGGGGCCAGAAGACAGGTCGTCGAACAGGATAGCGTCTGCTTTGGACAGGCGGTCGACCGCTTTCACGGTCAATAGCTCGGGATCGCCCGGGCCCGAGGATACGAAACTGACAAAGCCGCTCATGTCGCCCTCGCGATCAGGTGGAAATAGGTGCCGGTCGCATTGCCGCGCCGAGACCCTGTCTCTGGCACTTCCGCACCGGTGGCGTCAACCACCTGTGCCAGCGGCGCGTCGGGCTGGTCAAGGATGGTCGAGTAGTGAAACTCGTGCCCGCGCAGCCTGCTACCGGCCGCGTGGCCGGGGACGGCCCCGCCGAGCGTTGCGAGGCGATAGCCCAGATGCATCTTGCGTTTTTCATAGGAAGTCACGAGTCCCAGAAGCCCTGCCATCTGGTGCCGGGTGCCTTCTTTGTCGATCAGCGCGGCGCCCATGGCCATGTAGCCGCCGCATTCCCCGTGGACCGGACGTGTTTCAGCGAAAGCATTCAGGCCTGTGCGGAATGTTTCGGCTGCGGAGATCCGGCCAGCGTGTAACTCGGGGTATCCGCCGGGCAGCCAGCAGATATCGGCGCTGTCGTCAGGGGCTTCGTCCGCAAGCGGCGAGAAGGGTAGAACCTCGGCCCCGGCGTCTCGCCAACCTTGCAGCAGATGCGGATAGACGAAGGAAAATGCCGCATCCCGAGCCAGCGCGATGCGTTGACCGGGCGGGGTGATCTTTTGCCTGCCTGCTGTCAGCTTGGTCGGGGTCGCGGCAGCTTGGACCACGGACAGGTCAATGTGGTCGGCAACAAAAGCGGCGGCCTCTTCAAGGATACGTTCCAGTTCCGGCTGTTCCTGGGCCTGCACCAGCCCCAGATGACGCTCTGGCATTTCGATGGTCTTGCGGCGGGGCAGGGCGCCCAGAACGGGAATGCCTGCCTTGTCCATACCGTCACGGACCAAAGCCTCGTGTCGGGGACTGGCGACCTTGTTCAGAACGACACCCGCCAGCGTCACGTCCTCGCGCAACAGGGCAAACCCCTTCGCCACTGCTGCTGCAGATTGAGCCTGCCCCGATACGTCAAGCACCAGAACCACAGGCCACCCAGTGAGCGCGGCCATGTCGGCGCTGGCGCCGGTGCCAGTCTCTCCGGGTACTGCAACGCCGTCGAACAGACCCATCGACCCTTCAGCCAAGGCCAGATCACAACCCTGCGCTGCCCCTAGTAGTGCGCCCAACTGGTCGCGCCCCATGGCCCAGCTATCAAGATTTACTGAGGCACGTCCACTAGCCGCGTGGTGAAAGGCGGGATCAATGTAGTCGGGGCCGCTCTTGAAGGGCTGCACAGAAACACCGGCGTTCCGAAGCGCTCGTAGCAATCCTAGCATCAGCGTGGTCTTGCCCGTCCCCGAAGCCGGGGCAGAGATCAATAGGCCGGGGGTCATTCTGTACCTTCCGGGAAGCGCGGGTTGGTGCCAACCGGGCGATAGCGACGGTCATAATCGCCCGCATAAAGGCAACTCTCGTCAAACCCTTCGGCACCGATTGCATGGCCCACCATGATCAGCGCGGTCCGGCCGCGCGTGCCTTCGGTAGCGTCGATGATCGTTCCAAGGGTCGCTTTGATGATCTGTTGATCGGGCCAAGAGGCGCGCCAGACAATCGCGACCGGGCAATTTGCGCCATAGTGGGGGACCAGGTCATCTACGACCTTCTCCAACACATGCACAGACAGGTGAATGGCCAGTGTGGCTCCTGTGCGTCCAAAATTGGCCAGCGTTTCGCCATCGGGCATCGAGGACGCCCGGCCCGAGGTGCGGGTCAGCACCAATGATTGCGCGACGCCGGGCAATGTGAGTTCCGCGCCCAAGGCTGCAGCGGCGGCAGAGAAAGAGGGTACACCGGGGGTCACATCGTAGGGAATGTTCAGAGCACGAAGGCGACGAAGCTGTTCACCCATGGCGGACCAGACAGACAGGTCGCCCGAATGCAGGCGCACGATATCGTGGCCGGAGGCGTGGGCGGCAACGATTTCGTCCATGATCTCGTCCAGAGACATGGGCGCGGTGTTCACAAGCTTTGCGCCTTCAGGGCAATGCGACAGGATCTCCTCGGGCACCAGCGATCCAGCATAGAGACAGACGTCGCAAGAGGCGATCAGGTCGCGTCCGCGAAGTGTAATGAGGTCGGCGGCGCCCGGTCCTGCGCCAATGAAATGAACGGTCATTCGTCCGGTCCTTCTGCGATTGCGGCGGTGGCCAAGCCGTCTTCCGACACCACCCGTGGCCCGATCAGCCGCGCGCCGGGGGCGCTCGCGGCCAGAGCGGCTGCCTCGGCCACTGATCCGGTGCCAAAACGGGTTTCTATAATATGCGAGTGGGTCAGGGTTAACTGCGTAGCCAGTGTTTCTTGTGGAGTTTCAACGATCGGCACCCCTGTCTCGCGGGCGAACTCCTGCACCGCTGGCAGGCCGGCCTTTTCCGGCAATGTCGCCAATTGGTCGACGCCCCCGCCTGCCCGGTTTAGCGCGTCTTGCAATGACGCGACGGTAGCCGCACTCCGACATCCGATGCCCGCGGTCCTCATGTGGTGACACTCCATTGGACGACCGGGCGGGCAGGAGCCCATCCGCGCATGTCCCCGAGGGGTCGAGCCTCGGCCAGTTCGATGCGCAGCAATTGGCCGCCTTTCTCGTCATGCCAGCGGGCGAACAGCGCCTCTGTTTCCAGAGTGACGCCGTTCGCGACCAAACGGCAGCCATTGGGCAGGCAGTTCCATAGCGCGGTCAGAAGGTCGTCACTTGCCCCGCCGCCGATAAAGACGGCATCGGGGTCGGGTAGGTCCACCAATGCATCGGCAGAGGGCGCGACGCGGATATCAAGCCGATGAGATAGGCCGAAAGCCTCGGCGTTCTTCCGAATGTTGGCGGCGCGATCTTCGCGCTGCTCGACGGCGATGGCACGGGTATTCGATGTGGCGAGGCACCACTCGACAGAGATCGAGCCGGATCCGGCACCTAGATCCCACAATACCTGTCCCGGATGTGGTGCAAGGGCCGAGAGGGTTAAGGCACGGGCAGGGCGTTTCGTGATCTGACCATCGCTGGCGAACAGGTCGTCGGACAGGCCGCTTGCTCTCGACAATCCCGCGGCGCCTGCGGGATCAATGGCGACTGCCACTGGATGTTGCACCTCTGCTATGTCATAGCCTTCCGCTGCACATTCTCGGATGGTTTCGCGAGGACCGCCTAGCGCTTCCAGCACGTGCAGTCTGGATTGGCCGAAGCCTTGCTTCGACAACCATTTGGCAAGTTGGCTGACGGCTTCTCCATCCCGCAGCGTGGCTATAATTTTTTGCTCGGGCGCCAAAACCGGCACCAACCGTTCAAATGGCGCAGCGTGCAGGCCAAGGCACAGCGTTTCTTCCAGACGCCAGCCCAGGCGGCTTGTAGCGAGGGCAAAAGTTGACGGGGCGGGATGAGCGATCCATTCGTCCTTTTCCAGCTTTGCGGCTAGCGTACTTCCCGCGCCAAACCAGAACGGGTCGCCTGACGCTAGAACAACGGTCGGCTTGCCGCGCGCTTCTAGCACCGGGGCTATGGAATAAGGGACCGGCCACGGTGTACCCTTGTCTGTCGCGCCCAAAAGTTCCAGATGCCGGGGGCCGCCGATAATGATTTCGGCTGCTTCGATGGCGTCGCGGCTTGCCAAGGACAGGCCGTTCAGGCCATTCTCGGTTATTCCCACAATCGTCAGCCAGGGGTCAGACATGACACGCATCCTTCTTCTTGGGGGCACTTCCGAGGCCCGGCGCATGGCCGAGGCGCTGGCCGAAAGCGGGCTGGACGCTGTGTTTTCCTACGCGGGCCGGACCGAGAACCCTATGCCGCAACCCATCCCCACTCGAACCGGAGGGTTTGGCGGAGTGGAGGGGCTTCAGGAATACCTGCAATCCGAAAAGATCACCCATGTGATCGATGCCACCCATCCGTTTGCCGCGCAGATGAGCCGCAATGCGGTTGCCGCCTGCAATCAGGTGCCGACCAAGCTGGTCGCGCTGGAACGCACGCCTTGGCAGCCGGGGCAGGGTGACAACTGGCAGCATGTGCCGGATATGGAAGGCGCTTTGGCGGCGCTGCCCGACGACCCTGCGCGGGTGTTTCTTGCGATTGGGCGTCTTAACCTTGATGTCTTTACCGCCAAGCCCCAACACAACTACTTGCTTCGACTCGTCGACCCGCCCAAGGGCGATCTGCCTTTGCCGAAGGCCCGCGCGGTGATCGCGCGTGGCCCCTTCACGGTCGAGGCGGACAAGGCGATGATGCAGGCCCACGGCACAGAGATCATCGTCGCCAAGAACGGCGGTGGTAAAGGTGCGCGCGCCAAGCTGGACGCGGCCCGACAGCTTGGCCTGCCGGTGGTCCTGATCGACCGGCCTGTGGTGCCAGATCGCCAGTCCTTCAGTACGGTGGGCGAGGTTATGAACTGGCTCGCTCAAGACGCGGACCTCGGGGTATAGACCCACTTACCGATCCGTTTGGTGCCCCGGCTGCCGACAATGACCATCGTTCGCATGTCAGCCATCTCTTCGGTGGCTTCGCCAAGGGTGACAGTGGTGATGTCTTCTTCCGGTTTCGTCACGGATTTCGCGAAGCTGATCAGCGTGTGTGGCCCAAGTTCTTCTCGCAGAATTCTAAGAGCGACGCCAAACTGGTGCGGGCGGCTTTTCGAACGCGGGTTGTAGAACGCCATGGCAAAACCACCTCGTGCCGCCATCCGAAGGCGGTGCTCGATCAGATCCCAGGGCTTGAGGTTGTCGCTGAGGTTGATCGCCGCGAAATCGTGGCCCAAGGGAGCTCCGATCCGCGCCGCCGCCGCCAGCATCGCGGTAATCCCCGGCAAGACCCGGATATCCAGCGCCTGCCAGCTTTGCGGGCCGTTTTCCATCGCCTCGAAGACTGCCGAGGCCATGGCGAACACGCCCGGATCACCCGAAGACACCACGACCACGTTCTTACCCTCCTGTGCGAGGGTCAGTGCCTGCGATGCCCGGTCCAACTCCACCCGGTTGTCGCTGGCGTGCAGGGTCAGCCCTTCGCGGGGAGGAATACGTTTGACGTATGGGATGTAGCCTATGACATCGGTGGCCTCGTCCAAAGCCGCGCGGACTTCATCCGTCACAAGGGTCTCGTCGCCCGGTCCGAGACCCGCGACGACTAACCAGCCGCTCATGGGCGCCTCCCATGGCCGTGAACGAGAACGATGGCGAAATAGGGAACCTCGTCACTGGTCTCCGACAGTTTGCGGACCTGCTGGTCGGGCATGGTGCCCTGTTCAATGATCCACGCCTCGTGTAGGCGGCCAGCGGTGCCTAAAGCGCGGCGCAGTTTGGGTAAGTTGCGGCCAATCTTCATCACCACAAGTGCGTTGGTTGTCGTAGCGCGGCGGGCGAGTTC
>CAYFXM010000039.1:0-16035 GCA_964346965.1 uncultured Actibacterium sp.
CCAATTCAATAACTTACACGCCACCCTCGGGAGGCCGTTCGCGTTGCGGTTTCCGCGTTGGAAGCACTGTGGAAGCAACTGCGGCGGATTTGGGTGTGGCAAAGGGGCAACAGCTGATCTGCTTTTATGAACTTCTCAAAATTGAGAAGCACGAATTACCCATTAGCAGCCGGTTTCGAGTGCAATAGGCATAATAAAGCGGCTTCGGCGCTGCCTTCCAGTTGTTTATAAGTATAGCCTGCATCTAAGCGCATCGTTCCGGACTCGACGTCAATATCTAGGAGCTTGCGCAAATCGTGGGTTGGCGCACCATTGCGGCAGACGACTTATGGCACGGAATCCTCTTCGACTGGGGACGTATTGAATGGATAGGCTGCTATACAAGGCCGTGGCCACAGTCCCGAAGAAGAGGTGATGATTTGAAGACCGTTCGTCTTTCCCCCGCCGACAATGTCGTAACCGCAATCTCGCAACTGGCCGTCGGCGACGATGGTGCGACCGCCGTCATTCCGCGCGGCCACAAGATGGCCGTCGAGGCGATCCCGGCGGGTGAGGTGGTACGGAAATACGCACAGGTCATCGGCTACGCAGCCGCCGACATCGCCCCGGGTGAACATGTGCACACGCACAACGTCGAGTTTCGCAATGTAGATGCGGAATATGAATTTGGCACTAACCTGCGCCCTCCGGCGCCTCAGGAACCCGCAATGTTCCAGGGTTACCGCCGACCGAACGGCAAAGTCGGTACCCGCAACTACATTGCTGTAATGGCCAGTGTGAATTGCTCGGCCACCGCCGCGCGGATGATCGCCGACCACTTCACGCCCGAGCGCCTGACGTCCTATCCCAATGTCGATGGCGTGGCGGCGTTTCACCATGGAACCGGCTGCGCGATGGCCACGAACGGCGAAGGTTTCGAGGTTTTGCAACGCGTGATGTGGGGCTACGCCCGTAGTCCCAACGTGGGAGGCGTGCTGATGGCGGGGCTCGGCTGTGAGACCAACCAGATTGACTGGCTGGTCGAGGCGATGGGTATCACGCCAGGGCCGCTCTTCCAGACCATGAACATTCAGGACGTGGGGGGGCTGCGCAAGACGATCGAGCTGGGTATCAAGAAGGTCGAGGCGATGCTGCCTCTGGTCAACGAATTCCAGCGCGAGCCGTGTCCGGCCTCGGAACTGACCGTGGCCCTGCAATGTGGCGGTTCCGACGCGTGGTCGGGGATCACTGCGAACCCCGCGCTGGGCTACGCCTGCGACATGCTTGTCGCACAGGGGGGCACCGGTGTTCTGGCCGAGACGCCTGAGATTTATGGTGCCGAGCACCTGTTGACCGCACGTGCCACTGGCCGCGAGGTCGGCGAGAAGCTGTTGAGCCTGATCCGTTGGTGGGAAGACTATACCGCCCGCAACGGTGGTTCGATGGACAACAACCCAAGCCCTGGCAACAAGAAGGGTGGGCTGACCACGATCTTGGAAAAGTCGCTGGGGGCGGCGGCCAAGGGTGGCACCACGCCCCTGACCGGTGTCTACAAATACGCCGAGCCGGTGACGGCTAACGGGTTCGCTTTCATGGACAGCCCGGGCTACGACCCGGCCTCGGTCACCGGGCAGATCGCGTCGGGTTGTAACCTCGTTGCCTTCACCACCGGTCGCGGCTCGGCCTTTGGGGCGAAACCTTCGCCGTCGATCAAGATCGCGACCAACTCCGAGATGTACAATCGGATGACCGAGGACATGGATGTCAACGCCGGTCGCATCCTGACCGAGGGTGCCAGTGTCGAAGAGGTCGGGCGTGAGATATTCCAACTTCTGCTGGATGTCGCTTCGGGCAGGCCGTCGAAATCCGAGGCGCAGGGATTGGGCGACTACGAGTTCGTGCCCTGGCAAATCGGGGCGGTGATGTAATGGAACATTTGTCGCTGGCCTTCGTCGGTTGCGGGCTGATGGGTTTCGCGCTGTACCCGAACTTGGCTCTGAACAGCTACGAAGCCTTTATCGGCGTCGCGCCCGAAAGGGACCAGGCCCTGCCGCTTCTTGAAATATTGATACCTGATCAGGAGAGAACAACATGAGCAAACCCAAGATCGGATTTATAGGCCTGGGTCTGATGGGATCGGCTATGGTGGAATGCCTGCAGAAGGCCGGTTACGATCTGGTCGTGCTCGGCCACCGCGATCGCACCGGGATCGAGGCGGCGCTTGCACGCGGCGCGAGCGAGGCGGCAACTGCCCGCGAGGTGGCCGAGAATAGCGACATCGTGATGTTCTGCATGGGCGCCTCGGACCACGTCGAATCCCGCGTATACGGCGACGATGGTGTTCTGTCCGGCGTGCGAGAAGGGCTGGTTGTGGTCGATTTTGGAACCTCACTGCCCGGCTCGACCAAGAAGATCGGTGCCGACATGGCGGCCAAGGGGGCGGCCTATCTCGACGCGCCGCTGGGTCGCACACCAGCCCATGCGGTGGACGGGCTGCTGAACATCATGTGTTCGGGCGACAAGGTGGCGTATAACCGGATCAAGCCAGAGCTCGATGTGCTTGGCGAAAACGTTTTCCACCTCGGGGAACTCGGTTCGGGCCACACGATCAAGTTGATCAACAATTTCTTTGCCATGACCACCGCATGCGCGATGTCCGAGGGCTTCGCCATGGCTGATCGCGCCGGCATCGAACGCCAAAAGCTCTACGACGTGATGTCGGCCGGCCCGCTGAAATCGGGGATGATGGATTTCATCAAGAACTATGCCACGGATGGTCAGATCGACCTGGCGTTCTCGGTCCACAACGCATCCAAGGACGTGGGGTATTACAATTCCATGTCGCAGGACCTGAATGCACCATCGCGCATGTCGATCGCCGCGGACGGCGCGCTGAAGTCGGCGATCGCTGACGGAAAGGGAGACATTATGGTACCCGAGATGGTCGACTACTTCTCTGAGGTCCTAGGCAAATGAGCCGGTTGGCGGGAAAGCGTGCCTTCGTCACTGCGGCCGGACAGGGGATCGGTCGGGCGATTGCCGAAGCTTTCATCGCCGAAGGCGCGGAGGTGACCGCGACCGACCTTGATGGCGCGCTGTTGGAGGGGTTGGAAGGCGCGAACTGCTTCGCTCTCGACGTCACTGACAAGGCGGCGCTGCAGACAGCGGTTGTGGAAGCTGCGCCCGACGTGTTGGCCAACTGCGCAGGCGTCGTGCATAGCGACACGGTTCTCGACGTCTCCGACGACGAGCTGGATTTCGCGTTTAACCTGAATGTCCGGGCTATGGTGCATTCGATCCAAGCGGCGCTGCCAGGGATGCTGGAACGCGGGCAGGGCTCGGTCGTCAATATCGCTTCGGTGGCCTCGTCAATTCTGGCCGCGCCGAACCGCTTCACCTACGGCACGACCAAGGCGGCGGTGATCGGGCTGACCAAATCGGTGGCCGTGGATTACGTGACCGAGGGCATCCGCTGCAACGCGATCTGCCCGGGCACGGTCGACAGTCCCTCGCTGCACGAACGGCTGCGCTCCACTGGCGACTACCAGACAGCGATGAAGGCCTTTATCGCGCGCCAGCCGATGGGGCGGATCGGCACGCCGCAGGAAATCGCGGCACTGGCGGTGTACCTAGCCTCGGATGAAAGCGCCTATACAACCGGCCAGGCGCATGTAATCGACGGCGGCTGGGCCGCGGGCTAGGAGTTCGAAAATGCGAATCCTGATTACCGGTGGGGGCGGATTCCTCGGCCAAAAACTGGCGCGCAAGCTCGCCGACAAGGGCGAATTGCGCGGGCGGAAGATCGCCGCGTTGACCCTGATGGACCTTGTCGAGCCGACACGCCCCGCGGCGCCCTTTCCGGTGACCGCGCTGGCCTACGACATTGCCGATGAAGAGGCGGTCACGGCGCTGTTTGCCGGTCACGGTCCCTTCGACGTTATCTATCACCTCGCTGCGGTTGTCTCTGGCGCGGCCGAAGCGGATTTCGACCTCGGCATGCGGGTCAACCTGATGGGAAGCCTATACCTGTTTCAGGCGGCCCGCGCACAGGGCAACTGCCCAGCGGTGGTCTATGCATCCTCGGTGGCCGCGCATGGCGGAGAGGAGCCAGAAGTCATCACCGATGGGGTCGAGTTGAACCCGCAAACCTCCTACGGAAGCCAGAAGGTCATTGGTGAATTGTTGCTTAACGACATGAGCCGGCGGGGCTTCATGGATGGCCGGGGACTGCGTTTACCCAACGTTTCTATTCGCCCCGGCAAACCCAATGCCGCGGCCTCCAGCTTCATGTCATCGATCTTCCGCGACACGATGCAGGGCCAACGCTCGAACTGCCCGGTGGGGCGGGATTTCCTTATTTTTCACACAGCGCCGCGCACGATTATCCAGAACCTGGTGATAGCGGCTGAGCTGGACGGCGAGGCCTTCGGGTTCAACCGGTGTCTGAACCTGCCTGGGCGCAGCGACACGGTAGGCGAGATGATCGATGCCATGACCGAGGTCTTCGGCCCAGAGGCCGAGAGGCGGATCACGTGGGAGCCCGATCCGGTTGTCGAGAAGATCGTGAAGGGCTGGCGCAACCGCGTGATCGCAGGAAAGGCGTTGCGGCTTGGCTTTGTGCAAGATTGCTCGTTCAAGGACACCGTGCGCTGGTTCCTCGAAGACGACATCGCCGGACCGGATTAGGGCATTGGCACCGGCAACACCTCGCGAGGACCGCCCTCTTGCCGCTGTTCTGGTTATGGCCGGCGCGGTATTCTTGTTTACGCTGATTGATACATCGGCCAAGTGGCTGATCACGGCCGGGCTACCGGCGCTTCAGGTGGTGTTTTCGCGCTATGCGGGGGCCTTCCTGACTGCGTTTGTTCTCTTTCTGCCGCGCGGAGGATTGGGCGAATTTCGCTCTAACAGGCCTGGTATCCAACTTGCCCGGGCCTTCGCCCTGCTGGGCAGCACCATATTCAATTTTCTCGCGCTCTCCTATCTCCCAATTACGCTGACGATCGCGATGTTCTTTGCCATCCCGATCGTCACGACATTGCTCAGCATACCGGTGCTAGGCGAGAAGGTGGGGCTTAAGAGGTTCTTGGCGGTTGTAGTGGGCTTTGTCGGAGTGCTCGTGATCGTGCAGCCATGGGGCGCTCAGTTCCATTGGGCAATTTTCCTGTCTCTCGGAGCACTGGTATCGGCATCGATCTATTTCGTGCTGACACGGCTTCTGGCAGGTATCGACAACAACTCAACCAGCCAATTGTGGTCCAACGGGGTGGCAACCCTGGCACTTGCGCCGGTAGCTCTGAACGAGACCGTCTGGCCCGCAGATGGGCTGACGATTTTTGTCTTCCTTTTCATAGGCTTCCTGGGTGGCATCAGTCATATGCTGGCAACGTTGGCCTATCGCTTCGCACCTGCGGCGACGGTCGCGCCGGTGGTGTACGTGCAGGTTATCTATGCAACTGCTGTGGGGTACGTCGTATTTGACACTTTGCCCACGGTTTGGACCGCGCTTGGCACGGCGATCATTATTACCTCGGGTGTCTACATCTGGCAGCGCGAAAAGGTGCGCGTATCTTGAGAGGCCCGCGACCTCCCGGTCCTATGCAACACTAAGCTAGCGACGCGTTTGACGCTCCTAGCGGCCTCGCCCTGAATGATCTGACCGCCTTTGCGGCCTGCCGACACCCGGTTACGATACTATTCACTGGCCCGTATGAGGCTCTCAATGGTTGTCGCGGGGAAGGTCGCGGGCGACCTTCTGATAGGCGGTGGCCAGCTCTAGGCAGCCACCGTCTGCCAATTGTCCGACATGGGTCCGATAAATCTCCTGCCAAGGCGTCTGGTGGCGGATCTCCGGAGCCTGCCAGGCGTCGAACCGGGCCTGCCATTCGGCCTCTTCGACCAGCGCGTTCATGCTGGAGGAGTTCAGGTCCAGCCGTACACGGTCTCCGGTCTGCAGATAGGCCAGCCCACCTCCAACCACGGATTCGGGAGAGGCGTTCAGGATCGAGGGGCTTTCCGAGGTGCCAGACTGGCGTCCGTCGCCCACGGTTGGCAGATGGTTGATGCCCTTTTTAATCAGCGCGTCGGGCGGTTGCATGTTCACCACCTCGGCCGAGCCAGGATAGCCGACGCAGCCAACGTTGCGGATGAAGAGGATTGATGCCTCGTCGATTTCCAACGCCGGGTCGTTGATCCGGTCATGGTAGTCTTCTGGGCCCTCGAAGACGATAGCGCGGGCCTCGAAGATGCCTTCTCGTCCCGGTTCGGACAGGAAGCGTTTCTGGAAATCCTCGGAGATCACCGAGGTTTTCATCAGCGCCGAGTCGAACAGGTTGCCCGACAGCACCTTGAAGCCCGCGTTTTCGCGCATCGGATTGTCATAGGTCTTGATGACGTTGGTGTCTTCGCTGTCGACACCCTCCAGGTTGGCGCCCATGGCTTTGCCGGTTGCAGTCATCGCCCCATCATGGATGCGCCCGGCCTTTTGCAGTTCTGCCATAACTGCGGGAACGCCACCGGCGCGGAAGAAACTCTCGCCTAGGTATTCGCCTGCCGGCTGCATATTCACCAGAAGCGGCACGTTGAAGCCGATGGTTTCCCAGTCCCGAACCTTCAGATCGACGCCTGCGTGGCGGGCAACGGCCTGCAGGTGCGGCGGCGCGTTGGTCGAGCCGCCGATCGCGGCATTGACCACGATGGCGTTTTCAAAGGCTTCGCGAGTTAGAATGTCAGAGGGCTTCAGGTCCTCGTAGACCATTTCCACAATACGCTTACCGGTTTCATAGGCCATGGCCATGCGCTCTCGGAAAGGGGCAGGGATTGCTGAATTGCCGGTAAGACTCATACCCAAAGCTTCGGCCATGGCATTCATCGTGCTTGCGGTCCCCATCGTATTGCAATGCCCCAACGAGGGTGCGGAGGCGCAAACCCGGCTGATGAACTCGTCATAGTCTATCTTTCCTTCGGCCAGCAGTCGGCGGCTCTCCCAAACGATGGTTCCAGATCCTGCGCGTTCGCCCTTCCACCAGCCATCCAGCATCGGACCGCCATTGAGCGCTATGGCGGGCAAGTCCACCGTTGCCGCGCCCATCAACATCGCAGGCGTGGTCTTGTCGCAACCGGTGGTCAGGACCACGCCGTCGATGGGATAGCCGTGCAGTACTTCAACGAGGCTCAGGTAAGCGAGGTTGCGGTCCAGCGCGGCAGTTGGGCGCTTGCCGGTTTCCTGAATCGGGTGGACTGGGAATTCCATCGGGATACCGCCGCCGTCTCGGATGCCCGCCTTGATCCGGTCCATCAGGAAAACGTGGATCTTGTTACAGGGAGCAATGTCGCTTCCCGTTTGGGCGATGCCAATGACCGGGCGTTCGCCCTGCAATTCCTCTCGGGTGTACTCCTGATTCTGATAGCGCTCTAGGTAAAGCGCGGTCATGCCGGGGTTGTTCGGGTTGTCAAACCATTCCTGCGACCTGAACTTCTTGTGGGCGCGCGTGTCTGACATGATTCTCTCCCGCAGTGGCTTTTCTTGTGCTTGATGTAGGATTGCAATTTGGTATACCAAATTCAAGAAGAACCCGCACAAAGGTTGTGGGAAATCCTTGGAGATCATCTGAGAAGATAGGGTAAAGAATTGACCATAAACGTTTTTCTCCGCTTAAGCCATCTCGTCGCAGGGTTTGCTCTTTTGGCCGTATCATCCGCAAATGCGCAGGAGTTCGACAGCGCACAGGCGTGTCTCGACACCCATATCGCGGAAAATGCGCCGGTCGCTGAGTGCGTGCAGCAAGCACAATCCGTCTGTTTTAGCTATGATGCGCCCAGCCTTGCGGGAGCTGATTGCTATCGCCGTGCCAAGGACCATTGGGGCGAGTTGATCGCGGAACGCATGGATATGATCCGCGCCAAGGCCAACCCCGAAGTACTGGCCATTGCCGGAATAGAGGTGAAATACGACCTTAAAGGCAACCTGATGCAATGTGACCGCATGGAAGAGTTGTCGCTGGTACAGAACGACCCTAGCGAGGAAACGGTCTTTACGCGGATGCGCTGCGAAGCGACAGCGGTAGGGCTGGCCTTTGCCAAGCTCTATTTCCAGTCGCAGTCGATTAAATAGGCCGCAGCTATGCGAACCGATATCCGTAGCACATTCTGGCGCGGGTTTTGGGATTGTGCCCCATTCATTATCATCGTGGCTCCCTATGCGATGCTGTTCGGCGTCGTGGCGCGCGACGCGGGGCTGGCCGTCTACGAGGTCATGGCGATGTCAGTTCTGGTGATCGCCGGGGCGTCGCAGTTCACTGCCGTGGCGCTGATGCTGGATCACGCGCCGGTGGTGGTGATCCTTCTGGCCTCGCTGGCGGTAAACATGCGTATGGCGATGTATTCCGCCTCGCTCGCGCCGCACTTGGGACATCTGCGCTTCTGGCTGCGCGGGCTGGTGGCATACATGATGGTAGACCAATGCTTCGCCTTGTCGGTACGCAAGTATGAATTGGAACCCGATATGGGGCCGCGTGCCAAGGCGGCCTATTACTTCGGCACCCTGCTGGCAGTGGCGCCTGTATGGTATCTGTGCACCTTCGCCGGAGCGGTGATTGGTAAGGCGATTCCGCCGGTCTTTGCGCTGGAGTTCGCGGTGCCGGTTTGTTTCATCGCCATGACAGCTCCGATGTTGCGCAGCTTGCCGCATGTGGTGGCGGCCTTTGTTTCAGTGGTGGCGGCGATGGTGCTGAATTGGATGCCCTACAACCTGTGGCTGGTGGCGGCGGGCGGGCTGGCGATGATGGCGGGCGCCCAGACTGAGTTCTATCTGAAGCGAAAGGCGACAGGATGATCTCGCAGCAGATGTTCTGGACCGTCACTGTCCTATTGGGAATCGGAACTTTTCTGATCCGGTTTTCTTTTCTTGGCATCCTGGGGGACCGGAAGATGCCGGAATGGGTGATGGCCCATTTGCGCTATACGGCGGTGGCGATTTTTCCGGCGTTGGTCACGCCCTTGGTCTTGTGGCCCGAGGTCACTGACGGAGTTATTGACCCCAAGCGGTTGGTGGCCACGCTGGCGGTCTTCGTTGTCGGGCTGCGCTTCAATGCGGTCTTCGCCATCGTTGCGGGGATGGGATCGCTCTACCTGCTCCGCTACCTGTTTAGCTAAAAGTTAGGCAAAGGCGCTTTTCGCGCCACCGGATTGCTGAGAGCGAAATATTGAACTGGCATCGGGTGCGGGTGGCAATGGGATGCTGACTGGCACCTGCTCCAGTCGCGGCGTCAGGCAAAGCTGGCCCGTGATCAGCCGCTCGTTCAAGTCGTCCCACAGTTTCCGCTGACCTAGCGAATGGATATAGGAACCCGCACCCAACAGCGGCCAGGCGTCCGCCGCGTGGCATTCATAGAACAGGATCATCCGGTTGCGGTCGCTGAGGTTTGGTGCGGAGCCATGCAGGACGCGGGCATGGTGTACGGTCATGTCGCCAGCCTTTCCGGTCAGGGTGATGGCCTTTTCGCCTTCGAACAAAGGATCGTCGGGGTTTACCGCTCCACAGAAAACGCCGTTGGTGTGGTGGCTAAGGATCGGACCTTTATGGGTGCCGGGGATAACCTGTAATGGGCCGTTGGCTTCGTCCACATCCTCGAGCATTAGCCCGAAGGCCAGCATGCTGTCGTTCGTATGAGGATAAAAGGCCCAGTCCTGGTGCCATTCCACCGCCGCGCCACCGCCCGGCGCCTTGGTGTTCAGTTTCGAGGTTTGTAGCATCGTGTCGGTGCCGAGCAGGTCGGTCAGAACCTGCGTTACAGCAGAATCACGCAGGATTTCCCAGAAATACGGGTGCAGCTTGTGCGGCAGCTTGATCCGGGTCAGGCGCGGAGTGTCGCGGCTGTGGCCCTTGTCCAGCTCGAAGACTTCGTTGGTCTCCGTGATCTCCCGCGACTGCTCTATCAAGTCGTAGGTGATGCGTCGCAACTCGGCCAGTTGCTCGGTTGTCACCGCTTGTTCGATCTTGAGAAATCCGTTGTCGGCGTAGAAGGATTTCTGCTCTGTATTCAGCATATTCATTGCCTCCTCCCGAAGACAGGGAAGGGGGCCCTTAGGCGCCCTTCTTCACTTCTTCCTCCAGATCCATGCCGTTTAGGCGAGCGACGTGATCGGCCACCATCGGTACAAAGTCCGAACCGGCTCCGATCGCCTCGATATGGGTGTAGTAGTGCTTGGTTGCGGCGGCCATGATGCCCACGACGCCTGCGGCGCTGGCCATGTTGTTGGCGTAGCGTACGTCCTTGGAGGCGTTCTCGATGGTGAATTTGTGGGCCTCGCGGTTGCGGTCCACGGCGTAATTCATGAAGGTGTCGAAGAAGCCGCTGCCCATCCGGCTGGGTGCGATCACGTCGCGCAGCTTCTGCGGTGAGATACCGACCTTGGCGCCCAACACCAGTGCCTCTGCATAGATTGCGCCATAGCTCATGGCGATGAAGTTCATCAGCAGCTTCATCTTGTGGGCGCTGCCAACCGGTCCCATATGGCTGATGGTGCCGGCCCAGCAGTCGATCACTGGCTGTACCACCGCGAAGGTGGTGTCGTCGCAGCCGACCATTGCGTCAAGGGTTCCTTCCTCGGCCTCCTTGGGGGTGCGGCCAAGCGGTGCATCGACCATGGTCACACCTTTTGCAGCCAAATCCTCGGCCAGCGCAATGGTCGAGCTGGGATCGGCGGTGGTTGTGTCGATGACGATCAGCCCTTCGCGTGCACCTTCCATGATACCGTCTTTGCCTAGGATCACTTCCTCGACGTAATCGCTGTTTGGCAGGCAGATGTGGACGATGTCGCAGTTCGCTGCGATTTCCTTGGCGGTTTTAGCCTCCGTGGCCCCCATCGACACAAGGTTGTCGATCGGCGTGCGATTGCGGTGCCCTTTGACCCAAAGGTCATAGCCACCCAGGCGGATGTTCTTGGCCATGCCGTGGCCCATGTAGCCCACTCCGATAAAGCCGATCACGGGTTTGCTGCTGTTTGACATGATGTCTCCTGATGGTTGGATAGGGTTCAAAGGCTGGCGGTGATGCCGCCATCCACGAATAGTGTTTGTCCATTGATGAAGCTTGATGCTTCCGAGGCCAGAAAAACGCAGGCGCCAACGAGTTCTTCGATCCGGCCCCAGCGACCGGCAGGAGTGCGTTTTTCCAGCCAGACGCAGAATTCAGGGTCTTCGACCAGCGCCTTGTTCAATGGTGTGTCGAAATAGCCCGGCGCAATGGCATTAATCTGTAGCCCAAATTTGGCCCAGTCGGTGGCCATGCCTTTGGTCAGATTGGCTACCGCGCCTTTGGACGCTGTATAGGGAGCGATGCCCGGTCGTGCCAGCGCGGTTTGTACTGATGCGATATTTACAATCTTTCCATGGCCACGGGCAATCATATGTCGTGCCGCCGCTTGCCCGACATAGAAAACTGAGTTGACGTTTGTCCTCATCAGGTGATCGAAATCGGCGGGGTCGAAGTCTTCCAGCGGTCCGCGGTGCTGCATCCCGGCGTTGTTCACGAGGATGTCGATCGGGCCGGTGTTCGCCTCGAACCCGTCGATGGATGTTTTCACTCCCTGTGCGTCGGTGGCGTCGAAGGCCAACAAATGTACCCGGTGCCCAGCGGCGGTGAACTCTTCGGCGGTTTGAGCGAGGCGGTCAGTATTCCGCCCGTTCAGCACGATTGTGGCCCCAGCGTCGGCCAGCCCCTGTGCCAGCCCTTTGCCAATGCCCATCGTTGAGCCAGTCACGAGTGCGGTTTTCCCACCCAGATCGAACAGTCCCTTCATTTATGGCCTTTCATTTCGGATTTTCCCGGTACTCTGCTTGAAGTCCTGATAAAATGGTATACCATTTTTCGCGAGCTGCAAGTATCAATCCGACACGGACACGTCCGGAACGAGGGGGAGGCGGTTGTGCTATGAGGGCACTGATCATCCACGGAAAGCGCGATCTAAGGATCGGCGAGATCGCAACGCGACCGGTTGGTCCCGGAGAAGTCTGTGTTCGCATTCTACGTGGCGGTATCTGCGGTTCGGATTTGCACTACTACCAGCACGGCGGAATCGGCGAAATGATTCGGATACGCGAGCCCGTAATCCTTGGCCACGAAGTAGCCGGAGAAGTCACCGAAACCGGACCCAATACCGACGGAATCAAAGTTGGGGATCTGGTCGCGGTGTCACCATCGCGGCCCTGTGGGCAGTGCGCCTATTGCCACGAGGGTTTGCCGAACCACTGCCTGAACATGCGATTTTATGGCTCGGCCATGCCGATGCCGCACATTCAGGGGGCTTTCCGGCAAGAACTGGTTGTCGACGTCGGGCAGTGCGTGCGCGCCACCGGGCTGACCGCTGGAGAAGCGGCCATGACCGAACCGCTTGCGGTTTGCCTGCACGGGGCTCGGCAGGCTGGGGACATGGTGGGCAAACGCGTTCTCATCACCGGCAGCGGACCAATTGGCGTATTGACCGCTCAGGTTGCCCGGTTCGCTGGCGCGGTTGAGATCGTGGTCACCGACCTTCAGGACAAACCACTGGACTTTGCTCTTGCTGCAGGGGCGGACCGGACAATCAACGCCCTGGCCGAGCCCGACGTGCTTATGGGCTATCAGCAATGCAAGGGGTATTTCGACGTGCACTTCGAATGTTCCGGCGCCCAACGGGCATTGGCCGATGGAATCAAGGCCACCCGTCCGCGCGGTACCGTGGTGCAGATGGGCATGGGCGGAGATGTGACCTTGCCCTTGCAACAGGTTACGGTGAAAGAGCTGTCTCTGAAGGGGTCTTTCCGTTTCCATCCCGAATTCGCCACTGCCGTCGAACTGATGCAGAAGCAGCTAATCGACGTGATTCCGCTGCTGACCCATACCTACCCGTTTACCGAACACGAAGAGGCCTTCGCCGTGGCCGCCGACAAAGATCAATCCATGAAGGTGCAGCTTGATTTTGCCTGAACCGCACCAGCGCAAACAGACCAAAGGCGGCAGTCTATGCTGAGTTTCGCGGCTGCTGTCTTTTTCCTGATCATAACGCCTGGGCCGGGTGTGCTCTCGGCCGCCGGTATGGGTGCGGGTTATGGTTTCCGGTCCGGGCTGCGATACGTGATCGGGTTGTTCATCGGCACAAACCTAGTGGCGCTGGCGGTGATTTCGGGGCTGGCGGTGCTACTATTAGGAGTGCCGGTGATCCGCACTGTGTTGTTGGTGGTTTCGGCTGGATACCTGATCTATCTAGCGGCGCGGATCGCACTGGCGGGAAGCAATATCGCCTTTATCGAGGCGAAACACCCACCCGGAATAGCAGCCGGCGTCTTTTTGCAGATCATCAACCCCAAGGCATACGCCGTGAACACTACTTTGTTCACCGGCTTCGCCTTCTTACCCCAAAGTTTCGCTGCTGAAACCGTCTGGAAACTGATTATCATCGCCGCGATCTGGATACCGATCCATCTGGTCTGGCTCTATGCCGGGCACGCGCTGGAGCGGCTGAATCTGGGCGCGCGGCACCAGTTCCACATCAACATCCTGATGGCGATCTCGATGCTCGTCGTCGTCGGGTTGGCGTTGTGGTCGAATTTCGGAGGAATGCCATGAAGATTACCGGGATCGAAACCATCCGTATTGCCGAACGCCCCAACCTGCTCTGGGTTGAGGTGCTGACCGACGAGGGCATAACCGGACTAGGCGAGGCGTTTTTCGGCGCCGAAACAGTTGAGACCTACATCCACACAGAACTGGCTCCGCGTGTGCTAGGCGAAGATCCTCGCCGGATCGAGCATTTGGCCCGCGCTGCCGAAGGATATCTGGGCTGGCGGTCGTCAGGTGCCGAAACCCGCGGCAATTCCGCCTTCGACATCGCGCTGTGGGACCTTTTGGGCAAAGTGACGGGCCAACCGGTGGCACAGCTTCTGGGCGGGTTCACCCGCGACAAGATACGAACCTACAACACCTGCGCGGGCACCGAGTACGTCAAGAATGTCGAGGGGCAGAAGATGGTGAACTATGGTCTCGGTGCCAACGCCGATGCAAACTACGATGACCTGAATGGGTTCCTTCACTACGCCGACGAGCTAGCGCTATCGCTTCTTGACGAAGGCATCACCGCGATGAAGATTTGGCCCTTCGACGAGGCTGCCGAAGCCAGCAACGGCACCTCGATTTCCAAGGACCAGCTGAAACGCGCGCTTGAGCCGTTCGAGAAGATCCGCGCCGCCGTGGGCGACAGGATGGACATCATGGTCGAGTTCCACTCGATGTGGCAGCTCTTGCCCGCAATGGAGATCGCGAAGGCGCTGGCGCCCTATGGCACCTACTGGCACGAGGATCCGATCCGCATGGACAGTCTCGATCTTCTTAAACGCTATGCCGAGGCCTCCCCCGCGCCGATCTGCGCTTCGGAAACGCTGGGCGGGATCGGGGCGTTCAAAGATCTGTTGGACACCGGGGTAGCAGGCATCGTGATGCTGGATCTCAGCTGGTGCGGCGGGCTGACCGCGGCACGCAAAATCGCGGCCATGGCCGAGGCGCACAAGCTGCCGATCGCGCCGCACGACTGTACCGGGCCGGTGGTGCTTGCGGCCTCGACCCACTTGTCGCTTGCGGCACCTAACGCGCTGATTCAGGAAAGCGTGCGGGCCTTCTATCGCACCTGGTACCGCGACCTCGTCACGGCCCTGCCCATCGTCGAAAACGGCATGATCACCGTGCCCGAGGGGCCGGGGCTTGGGCTGGAGTTGTCTCCTGATCTGGATCGCGCCTTTACCACAACCCGCAGACTGACCCGCTGAGAGGAGGCCGACCATGACACATTACACCTATTCCGGCATCTGGCCTGTGGCACCGACGCCCTTCCATCCTGACGGGCAGGTCGACCTCGAGGGTATGAAGCGGGTGCTGGACTGCATGGTGGATCAGGGTGTGGATGGCATCTGCATTCTCGCCAATTTTTCGGAACAGTTCCTGATCTCGGACGCCGAGCGCGCGGCGCTGACCCGGCTGTCTCTGGAGCATGTCGCCGACCGCGTGCCGGTGATCGTCACGATCAGCCATTTCGCCACCGACATCGTGGTGGCCCGTGCGCGCGAGGCCAAGGATCTGGGCGCAGCGATGGTGATGATGATGCCCCCCTATCACGGCGCGCTGCTCAAGGGCACGCCCGAGCAGACCTTCGAGCAGTTCCGCCGAGTGGGCGAGGTAGGCATCCCGATCATGCTGCAGGATGCGCCGCTATCGGGTGTCGACCTGCCGGTTTCGCTGCTGGTACAAATGGCGCGCGAGATCGAGATGCTGAAACTGTTCAAGATCGAATGCCCGCAGGCGGCAGCCAAACTGAGGGCGTTGGTCGAAGCGGGAGGGGCGGTGATCGAAGGGCCCTTCGACGGAGAAGAGGCGATCACGCTGATGGCTGATCTGGATGCAGGCGCCAGCGGCACGATGACTTCGGCCCTGATCCCGGATCTGATCAAGCCTGTGGTGACCATGCACCTTGCCGGCGACCGCGAGGGGGCATTGGCGCAATACGGTCAGGTGCTGCCGGTGGTGAATCACGAAAACCGCCAATGCGGATTCCGCGCGGCCAAGGTGGCAATGGCGGCAGGCGGGGTGATCGCCTCGGACTTCTGTCGCCACCCGATCCCCCCCTTACACCCACAAACCCGCGAAACGTTGCTGGAACTGATGCGCCCGCTGGACCCGGTGGTCCTGCGCTGGGGGCTTTGAGCCGCGACAAACGAGAGGAAGACCAGAATATGCTCCCCCATGAAAACACTCTTGCCGGCGCCACCCTCGTGGCTCGGGTTTGGCGCCCCGACGTGCAGGGCGCAGCGCTCGTTACGCTGCGCGGCGACCGCGTGATCGACATCACCAGCCGCGATGTGCCCACCATGCGCGACCTGATGGAGTTGGAGGACATCTGTAGTTATCTGAACAGCATGGACGGTGTGGACCTCGGGTCGCTGTCCGAAATCACCTCAAATTCCAACGAGGACGTTCCGGGGGATGCCCTGCGGCTGCTGTCACCCGCCGATCTGCAGGTGATCAAGGC
>CAYFXM010000040.1:0-8591 GCA_964346965.1 uncultured Actibacterium sp.
CTGCAGCACTTTCACAAAAGCTTCTTCAGTCGTCATCTTCATCGCACGGTCTCCTTTAAAGAGCGGTTTGTTGGTCGGCGTTTTTGTTTATTATTGAGACTTCAAGTCTCATTACAGAGTTAAAATTGAAAATGCAAGCTCGGTGTTAAGCCGCTGACAGGGCCAGCTCGGCTCGTAGATCCGGTCTGTGCATAGTCTCGGTGTGGGCGTCAGAACTTGGTCGGCATCACAAAACCTCGTCGTTCAGGTAGTACCAGACGTAAGCCATCCGCTGGCCAAGACGGCGGAACGGGGTCAACAGACCATGGCTGGGCAAGGGCGAGGTAAAGATCGGCAGGTTAAAGGCCGGATCGGATTTGTCACCTGCCACAAGCTGGGCCATGCGACGACCGGCCTGAGCCGAATACATCACACCGTTGCCGCCGTAGCCCATGGCATAGAATACCTGGTCCTCGGGGTTCGGCTGGAAGATACGAGGCATCATGTCGTGGCTGACATCGACCCACCCCCACCACGAATAGTCGAGGTCGATCCCTTCCAGTGCCGGGAACTTGCGGTAGAGGCCCTTCTTGAGAAGCTCCAGATGTTTGTCATTCTCGGCGTCGCGACCGGTGACCGCGCTGCGGCTGCCGATTTGCATCCGGTTGTCAGGCAGCAGGCGATAGTAGTGCCGCAGAGTGCGGGTATCGGTCAGCGGCGATCTGGTCTGAATGCCGCATTCGTCCAGTTCAGACTGCGTCAGCGGGCGCGTCACCATGGAGTTCGACAGGATCGGCATCAAGCGATGCTTGGTCCGGCGGTTGAGGCCCGGCGGCGTGTAACCCGCAGTGGCCAGCGCCACGGATTTCGCACGTACGATCCCACCCGGCGTGCGCAGATGATGCACACCATTCTTGGTCTCCCACCCCATTACGGGCGAGGCCGTGTGGATCTTCACGCCCAAGCGGCGGGCCATGTTGACATAGCCGAAGGCCAGCTTGGCGGCGTGGATGCAGGTGCCGTCGGGTTCCCACATGGCGCCAGCGCCTTCCATGTCGCGGACATGGGACTCGTGCAACTCTTCCCGCTCGATGATGCGTGAGCCGTAGCCGAACACCTCGTTCAGCAACTGGCTTTCCTTGCGCAGGCTGGACATCACCTTCTTCCGGTGAGCGATGTAGTAATGGCCGCCCGGCTGCGGGTCGCAGTTGATGTCGTCCTGCCCGATCAGGTCTTCGAACAGTTCGAACGCCTCGGACACCTCGCGGTGCATACCTTTGGCGGTTTCAACGCCCCAACGCTGAATCCACTGGGACCGTTTCAGACGGCCGGACGAGATCTGTGCCTGCCCACCGTTGCGGGTGGAGCAGCCCCAAGCCACGGTGTTGGCTTCCAGCAGAACAACCTCGATGCCGTAGTCCTTCGCCAGGTGAATTGCCGTCGACAGACCGGTATAGCCCGAACCGACAACGACAACGTCGGCGTCGATATCGTTTAAGATTGGGCCGTCGTCTTCTGGCGGCGTTCCGGCGGTTCCGATCCAATAGGTCGGTGCGTGGTCACGGTTGTGACCCGGCCCTGCATCAATGATGGGGTCGTATTTCGGGTCATAGCTGGACTTGGGCCAGTGACGGGGGAGAGTATTGTCGAGCATGGTGCGACTCCCGAAATGGTGAGGGGTTGAAGATCAGGCCTTGAACATCGGCCGGGTTTTGCGAAGCGCCTGTTTGACGACGATCTGGCCGTCGCGCAGGGTGAACAGGTCGGCCCCTTCGGCTTCGATGCGCATGCCGTTGGCGTCGGTGCCCGAGAAGGTCCATTCCGACACGGCGCGGTCACCGTGGACAAAGTGGCTGTGGTGGTCCCAGTGGGCATCAGTCATGCCGGCCCAGACCCCGGCGAAGGCGGTGGCGATGGCCTCGGCCCCTTCGACCTTGTTGCCGTATTTCTCGTCGCCCGCGACGGTGTAGAACACGCAGTCGTCGGCGAAATGAGTCATCACGGCATCCACGTCGTGGCGGTTGAAGGCGTCAAAGGTGTCGGCCAGATCCTGAGCGGTAAGTGTTTTGGTCATTGGTTTTTCTTTCTGTTTCAGGTGTTGGTCAGGCGTCCACGAAGGGGACGACCAGTGTTGGAATTTCGGACCGGCGCAGCACGCGTTTTGCGACAGAGCCGAGGAAAGTGTGCGAGAAGCCGTGGTCATGAGCGCCCAGCACGATCAGGTCGCAGCCCAGCTCCTTCGAGCGGCGCAGGATGACCTCTGCCGGGTGGCCGTCCGTCACCTCGATCGACGTGACCTGATCACGGATTTGGGCGTCGTCGCCTTCGAAGCGGGACCAGAACCGGGCTTGGCGTTCGGCCAGCACCTGACGGACCATCTCGTGGCGGCGCTCGGTCGCGGCCTTGCGGGTTTCCTCGTTCAGGACGAACATCTCGAAGGTGATCTTTGCGTCTTCCGAGATGGGCTCGTTCACATGCAGCACGTGGATTTCCGCGCCGGTGGCCTGTGCAAGGCTGGCCGCGTGGCGCAGCGCATGGGTCGAGTTGCGCGACAGGTCCGTGGCGAACAGGATGTTGGTGATCATGGGGGTCATGATGGGTAACCTTTCAGGATCAATAGCCAAGCAGGCGGGGCAGCCAGAGCGACAGTTCGGGGACAAAGGCGATAACGAAGATCGCGATGGTGTTCACGGCGGCGAAGGGCAGCGCGCGGATCGAAATCTTTTCGATCGTGATGTTCGAGATACCCGAGGCGATGAACAGGTTCTCGCCCAGTGGCGGGGTTTGGAACCCGATGCCAAGGGTACAGACCATCACCACGCCAAAGTGGATCGGGTCGATGCCCACTGAATAAGCCACAGGCAGCATCACCGGCACTAGGATCAGGATCGTCGCCAGCGTCTCCATGAACATGCCCACAAAGAGCAGGAAGAAGATGATCAGCGCCCAGATCACATAGAGGTTCTGGGTGAAGTCTAGCATATTTGCGGCAATGATCGCAGGGATCTGGTTTTCCACCAGCAGACGACCGAAGACGGTGGCGGTGAACAGGATCAGCAGCACGCGGCCGGTCAGCCAAGTGGTCGCTTCAAGCGACTGGAACAGGGATGCCCAGCTTAGCTCGCGGTAGATGAAGACACCGACGACCAGCGTGTAGAAGATGGCGACAATGGCGGCTTCGGTCGGGGTGAAGAAGCCAGAATAGATGCCACCAAGGATGACCAGCGGCGCCATCAGCGACCAGAAGGCGCGGTAGCACTCGCACAGGATGTTGCGCGCCGACCAGCCTTCGGCCGAGCCTTTGTAGCCGCGTTTCTTCGACAGCAGGTAGTTCATGATCAGTAGCGAAGACGCGATCAGGAAGGCAGGCACGAACCCGGCAATGAACAGCTTCGAGATCGAGACCGACTGGAAGGTGCCGAATTTCTCGATGGCTTCGGGCGGCGCGGACATGCCAAGCGCGGCGATGCCGAAGATGACCATCGGGATCGAGGGCGGGATGATGATGCCCAGACCGCCGGACGAGGCAGTGATCGCCGAGGCAAAGCCCTTTTCATAGCCGCGGTTGATCATGGCCGGGATCATCAGCATGCCCACGGCGGCGGTGGTCGCGGGACCAGAGCCCGAGATCGCCCCGAAGAACAGGCAGGCCATGACGGTCGCGGCGGAAATGCCGCCGGTGAACGGTCCGGCAAGGCTTTCGGCGACGCGGATCAGCCGCTTCGAGATGCCGGCGGCCTCCATCAGGGCACCTGCCAGAATGAAAGCGGGCAGCGCCATCAGCGGGAAGGACCCGACAGAGGTAAAGGCGATCTGCACGAATTTGATCGGGTTCTCGTCCAGATACAGGAACGAGATCAGCGAGGACACGCCCAAGGCCACGGTGATCGGTGCGCCGATCAGAAGCAGCAGCAGAAACGATCCAAACAGGATGCTGACGATTTCGGTTTCCATTTTCCTAATCCCTTCAGATGTCTGGACGCTCAGGCGTCACGGTCCGCGTCCGTCGAAGCCTTGATGTCCTCAAGGTCGATCTGGTCGGGGTCGGCGATTTCTTCGCCACGGATCAGTTTTTTGTAGTTCACCTGCAGGATGCGGATCGTCATCAGCGTGAAAGCGATCGGCAGCACCATGAAGACGTATTTCATCTCGATGCCCAGGGTCTGGGATTTCCAGAACTTGTTCATCTTGTTGAAGACAAAGTCGTAGGCCAGCCAGATGAAATAGACGTTGAAGAAGATCCAGAACAGGTCGGCGAAGGCCTCGATGTATTTGATGTAGCGGGCAGGCAGGAACCTGAACTGAAAGGTCACCCGGTTGTGGGCGCTTTTCAGCGCGGCATAGCTGGCGCCGAAGAAGACAAACCAGACGAACATGTAGACCGACAGTTCCTCGATCCAGCTGAACGAGTGTCCGAAAGCCTCGCGAGAGACGATCTGCACGAACAACAGGATGACAAAGCCGGACAGAAGAAAGCGGCAGATGATGCTTTCGATATTGTCCAGAAACTTCCAGAACATGACAAACTCCTCCCCTGGTCGGGAAAGCGAAACCTCCGCTTTCCCGTTGATTTTCAACGTGTTTTACGAAGTCTTAGTTGGAGGCGACCGGGTCGCGACCAATGGCGGCCAAAGCCTCGTTCAGCTTGTCGACGCCCCCGACCGAGTCGTAGAATTTCGGCCAGACAGCTTCAGTCGCCAGGCTGATGAACTCTTCCTCGTTGTTGGCCGGGTCGGAGATCTCCATTCCGCGCTCTTGCAGAACGGTTTTGATCTTGGCTTCTTCGTCGCGCAGGTATTGTGCCGAGAAAGCGGTCGCCGCTTCGCCTGCGGCCAGAACCGCCGCCTGATCTTCATCCGACATGTCCTGGAATACAGATTCAGAGACGATCAGCGGTTCGATCGAGAATAGGTAACGCAGGTTGGTGATATAGGTCTGAACCTCGTCGAACTTCATCGCATAGTTGGTGATGTAGGGGTTGTCCTGACCATCAACGACTTTGGTTTGCAGACCGGCAAAGGTTTCCGACCAGGCCATCGGGGTTGGGTTGACGCCCCACGACTGGTAGGTCGCGATCATGATTTCGTTCTTGGGAGTGCGGATGACCAGATCCGACAGGTCCTCGACAGTGGTGACCGGGTGCTTCGAGTTGGTCAGAACGCGGAAACCGGAATAGGCCCAGCCAATGATCCGGACACCCGCATCGCGGATGGTGTTTTCGACCAGCTCTTCACCAATCGGGCCCTGAGTCAGGGTCTCGGCGTCTTCGAGGCTCAGGATCATGTAAGGCAGGGTCAGCGTGCCGACGGTCGGCGAGAACGGCGTGACGTTGTTGATCGCGAGGATCGAGAAATCCAGCGTGCCGATTGCGGCATCGTTAACGGTGTCCTGTTCGGAACCAAGTTGGCCGTTCAGGAACAGGGATGCGCTGTGCTTGCCGTCGGTGTTCTTTTCAAGAGCTTCGATAAAGGCGAGGCCCAGAGCTTCCTGGGTGCCGCCTCCGCCATCGCCCACGGCGATCTTGAAGTTCTTGGCATGCGCCGCGCCCGTGGCCAGCATCGCAGTTACGGATACTGCAACTGTCAGGCTGCTAATCTTCTTGATAAATGACATTAAATCCTCCGGTGTTGTCATTCGCGTGTCCGAAGAGCCTGCTGGCGCGCCCTCCAGTAACGCATGTGCCAAGCCGATTCTGCTTCGGTGGGAAGGTGATTAACTTGCGGGCACCGTTTCAAAAATGTAGACTTTTGCGATCAAAGTTTCATTAATTGCGAACATTGGCATGGCCCGTAAATCACTTGTTACAAACATCGGCGACGCTGATTTAAAGCTGTTGCGTATTTTCAAGGCGGTGGTCGAAAGTGGTGGTCTGTCCGCCGCCGAGACAGAGCTAAACATCGGGCGCTCAACGATTTCGAAGCATTTGGCCGATCTTGAATTTCGCTTCGATTTGAAGCTTTGCAATCGGGGTCCGGCGGGGTTTTCGTTGACCGAGGACGGGGAAAAAGTGCTGCGCGCGGCGGAAAACCTGCTGGAATCCGTGTCGGGTTTTCGGGCCGAGGTGAACGAAATCAAGAAAAAACTGGTTGGGACAATCCGTGTATCTTTGTTTGACCAAAGCGCGTCCAACCCCGAATCGCATCTGGCAAAATCGATCAACGCCTTCAATCAACTGGCGCCAGATGTCGAAATCGACCTCTCTGTCGAGCCGCCGAATGTCATCGAGACCATGGTAATCGGTGGACAAACGGATGTCGGCATCATTGCTGAACACCGTGTGTCGCCGAGCCTGACCTATACGCCTCTATATGGTGAAAACATGTATCTCTATTGCGGTCAGGAAAACCCTCTCTTTGAGCGCCCGCAGGAGAAACTCAGCTTTGAAGAGGTACGAAAGGCGAGTTATGCCGGTATTAGCGTCAACTCGCCAAACCTGCACATCGGCCAAGAACTGAAATTCCGCCGATCCGCAAAGGTACAAAGCGAAGAGGCTTTGTCGATCCTGATTCTGTCGGGGCGTTATCTTGGGTTCTTGCCGGATCACCTGACAAAGGATTTTGAGCAAAGGGGCATCATGAAACCCCTCTTGCCGGAAACGATTAACTATCGCGTGGAATTTTCGGCTGTCACGCGACGAACACCCAAGCCAAACCGGATCACCGACCTCTTCGTCCAAACGCTCGTTCAAGAGCATGCGAAACCGGGCGCATAGAAGGACAGCTCTGATCCTATTTACTTGGCAAAGATTGCCTCATCTCCCCAAAGCGCCCTCACCCGTTTGTCCCTTCCGCAGCCCTTGCGATATCGCTTATAGGCGGATGCCTTGGTGCGGGGACCAAATCGCGTGATGATCACCTTGTCCTGCAAATAGTAATCCTGATGATACGCCTCCGCCGGGTAGAAGGTTTTTAAAGGCAAGATCGGGGTTACAATTTTTCGGTCCAAAACCTTGCCCGCGTCGGTTTTTGCATCCTCTGCCAAGGCCTTTTCCGCAGGGTTAGAGACGAAGATAGCGGTCCGATAGGTCGGCCCCCGGTCGCAAAACTGGCCACCTTTGTCCGTGGGATCGACAGATCGGAAGAACAAGTTCAGAAGCGTTTTTCGCGAAACCACATCGGGATCGAAATAGATTTCCACAGCCTCGTAATGGCCGGTCCCACCAGAGACTACGTCGCGATAACTGGGGTTCTTGAGCGACCCGCCAGTAAAGCCCGAGATTGCTTCATGGACACCCTCGACCGATTCAAAATCGGCCTCCACGCACCAGAAACAACCGCCTGCGACAACCAGCGTTTCGGTATCAGCTGCCCGTGCGGTTTGGCATTGCGCCACGAATCCCAAGACTATCGCAATACAAAGCGACCAGAATTTGAAACTTACGAACGCATGTGATTGGGCCATCTTCTCCTCCGTCGAGTGATGACCTTAGTATGCGGAATTCCATGAACAAATGATCTGACATGAACGTGAGCTCACGGGTATTCGATCAATTGAAACAAATGGCGCGCCGGTGGTCGCGGCGCGCCTTGGATATTTTGCCTTCGGCGAGAGTATTTCTTCCGAGAAGAAGAGAGGTTTAGCCCAGACGTTTGTTCCGCATCGCCAGCAGGCGCAGGCGCAGGGCGTTCAGCTTGATGAAACCTGCCGCGTCTTTCTGGTCATAAGCGCCGGCGTCATCCTCGAAGGTAACGTGTTCTTCCGAGTACAGGCTGAAGTCCGACCAGCGGCCCACGGTGCGCGCCAGACCCTTGTACAGTTTCAGACGAACGGTACCGGTGACGAATTCCTGAGATTTGTCGATGGCGGCCTGCAGCATGTCGCGTTCGGGCGAGAACCAGAAACCGTTATAAATGATCTCGGCATATTGCGGCATCAGCTGGTCTTTCAGGTGCATCGCGCCGCGGTCCATGGTGATGGACTCGATACCACGATGCGCCTCCAGCAGGATGGTGCCGCCCGGGGTTTCATAGATGCCGCGCGATTTCATACCGACAAAGCGGCCTTCGACCAGATCAAGGCGGCCGATGCCGTGCTTGCGGCCATATTCGTTCAGCTCTGTCAGCATTTCGGCGGCGTTGACAGCTTTACCGTTGATCGAGACTGCGTCACCTTTTTCAAAGCCGATTTCGATGAATTCGGGCTCGTTCGGGGCGTCTTCGGGGTGAACGGTGCGCTGATAGACATAATCGGGCGCGTCAACCGCCGGATCTTCCAGAACCTTACCTTCGGACGAGGTGTGCAGCAGGTTCGCATCGACCGAGAACGGCGCCTCGCCGCGCTTGTCTTTCGCAATCGGAATCTGGTGCTTCTCAGCGAAGTCGATCAGCTTGGTGCGGCTGGTCAGGTCCCATTCGCGCCACGGGGCGATGACCTTGATGTCGGGGTTCAGCGCGTAAGCGGCCAGTTCGAAGCGAACCTGATCGTTGCCCTTGCCGGTCGCGCCGTGTGCGATGGCGTCGGCACCGGTTTCCTCGGCAATCTCGATCAGGCGCTTCGAGATCAGCGGACGCGCGATCGAGGTGCCCAGAAGGTACAGGCCTTCGTATTGCGCGTTGGCGCGGAACATCGGGTAGACGTAGTCGCGCACGAACTCTTCGCGCAGGTCCTCGATA
>CAYFXM010000040.1:8737-15799 GCA_964346965.1 uncultured Actibacterium sp.
CAAGCACAACTTTCTTCGGAGCAGACATGGCAGAGGCCTTCATGTTCTTTGGGATATCGGGCGGCGTTTATTGCGTTTTGGGCCAAGGGGCAAGGGGCCGACAGAAAAACGGGGCAGCCAATGGCCGCCCCGATGGTTTTTTGCTCGATAGCGGGAATCCTTATGTTGGATCGGCCGCCTCGCCTTCACCTTCAGTTGGAGTTTCGGATTCTGCAGCCTCACCACCGTCAACCGCGGTTTCCGGTTCTTCCAGTCCCAGCAACCGATGCAGCTCTGCGATCGCGTCAGCTGACAAGTCGCGCCCGTTGGTTGCAGTGTCGAGGGTTTCGTCCTTGGTGGTTTCTGCCGCGTCGATTTCGTCTTGCTTGGTGTCCACCTCTGCCTGCTTGGCATCCACTTCGTCTTGTTTGGCGTCGGCTGCTTCCGCAGCATCTGCTGCGCCTTGGGCCGCTGCGATGTCTTCGTCTGTCAACGCAGATTCTGCATCGGAAATTTCAGTATCCAAACCTGAAAGATCAGCTTCGGTTTGCTCGATCGCAAGGTCTATTTCTGAGGTATCGGCTACGGCGCCTTCCAGCGCAGCCTGATCGATAATATCCTGGCGCTCGCCTTGAAGGCCTGCCAACTCTTCGTTCAACAGCGTTTCTGCCTCGTAAAGATCTGCGAGGGCTTTCTGGTCTTCAGTTAGAGCGTCTCGCGCATCATCTGCGATGGTCTGCAACCCTGCTTGCTCGGTTGTAAGCGCATCGAGCTCAGATTGCAGATCGGCCAACTCGACTTCCAGCTCGTAGATCGCCTCGACTGCCGATTTATAGGCTGCGACCTTCCCTACCATGCTGTTTGCGCCCGCATTGGCCAAGGCGTTTGGATTCGCGTGAGCCGCGTTCAGACTTTTTAACTCAGAGGCGATCGCGCCATGGTTTGCCTTGGCGGGCTTGGGTTTCGGAGCTGCGGCTTTTTTGGGGGCAGGTTTCGGCTTCTTGCCGGTTGGTATGATTCCAAACAGCTTGCCGTTCTTGATCAGGCCACCACCGTTCTTTGCACCGTTTGATCCAGACGATCCTGATCCAGCGTTAGCGCTGTTGCCTTTGCCGTTGCCGCCATTGTTGCCGCCGCCGTTACCATTACCGCCACCGTTGCCGCCGCCGTTACCGCCACCATTGCCGCCGCCATTATCGCTCTTTGCGTAGGCGAAATCCGTGCTGACCAGAAGCGACGCGGTCGAAACGGAGCCAAGGGCCAATGCGCTGACAGCCAGTGCCGACAGTGTCTTTGAAATAACTTTCATTCTATCCTCCAGAAGCGGATTTATGATCGAGACGATTGTCGCGAAGAACCGTGAAAACATCGCTTCAGCCTTGTGGCGGAAAAAAGGCAATCTTCTGGCTGGCGACTCGGTAAGTGCCTCAATTGCTGGGATTCAGCGAAAATATCGGCGATTTACCGCCGGGATACGCCAGTCTAGGCGAAGTTACGCGAGCCCGATTCACAGTGCTATCTGCGGTTAGACACCGATTCGATGCGGAATTTTCAAGCGTTCAACCGCGTAGGAAGATCCGCGAGAAAGAGACTTCTGGAGGTCTGATATGTCTCTACTAGCTTGGGCAGATCGAAGTTTTTTCCAGAGCGGATCTGGATCTCCCCATCGCGGCACAAGATCGCCATTGCTTTAAACCCAAGACTTAAGGCGGAGCCTTTCAAAAAATGTAACTGGTCCTGAGTCACGACAGGCTCTGCAAGGGAACTCATTTGCGCGACGGTATCGTCCACTTCTTCCAGAAACAGGGCGACCACCTCATCGAATGTATCGCTGCCGACTTCGCTGCGCAGTTCTGTAACACGGTTCCAGTCGATCATATCGATCCCCTCGCTCCTGCTCCCCGCAACTGTTCTAGGGCGCGAATTGTTAACATTTTGTGTGACCACACTGCCGCGCCGGAAGAAAGTGGTCGAAGGAAGGGGGATTTCGGCTTAAGCAGGCGCAATGGATACCCTAGCCGATCTTGAGATTTTCCTTGTTGCTCCGCCTGGTCTGGAGCAATCGCTCTGTTCCGAAGCGAAGGAGAAAAAGTTTGCCTCGGCACAGGTGGTTCCGGGTGGCGTGCTGCTTCGGGGTGGCTGGCCCGACGTTTGGCGGGCAAATCTTCTGATACGGGGGGCGACGCGGGTACTTGTACGGATCGGATCGTTCCGGGTTTTCCATCTGGCGCAGCTTGATAAGCGGGCGCGGAAATTTCCCTGGGGGGATCATTTGCGTGCCGACGTTCCACTGAAAGTCGAAGTAACGTGTCGGAAGTCCAAAATCTATCACGCGGGAGCTGCGCGACAGCGGATCGAACGAGCGTTGACCGAGACGCTGGGGGCGACATTGTCCAATGACGCACCAATCACGATTAAGGTTCGAATCGAAGACGATTTGTGCACGATCAGTCTCGATTCCTCGGGCGAGTCGTTGCACAAGCGCGGCCATAAGGCCGCCGTCGGTAAAGCCCCGATAAGAGAGACGCTTGCGTCTCTATTCCTGCGGGAATGCGGTTTTCAGGGGACCGAGCCGGTGGTCGATCCGATGTGCGGGTCCGGCACCTTTGTGATAGAGGCCGCAGAGATTGCGGCAGGTCTCGCGCCCGGCAGGCAGCGCGATTTCGCCTTCGAGCAATTTGCCTCATTCAATCAAATAGCGTGGGAGCAGCTCAAAGCGGATGTTTCGAGTAGAGAACCGGCAGCAAATTTCTATGGTTTTGACCGAAATTCGGGCGCCATCGAGATGTCTTCGGCCAACGCCGAACGCGCAGGAGTGTCCGATTGGACCGCGTTCCGCCATCAGGCCGTCGCCGAACTGACGCCGCCGAAAGGTCCGCCCGGGTTGGTGATTGTCAATCCGCCATACGGTGCCCGGATCGGCAACAAAAAGATGCTCTATGCCCTGTATGGTACCCTTGGCAAAACCTTGGCCGAACGGTTTTCCGGCTGGCGCGTCGGGATTGTGACGACAGAAGGTGGTTTGGCGCGGGCCACGGGACTGCCGCTATTGCCCCCCGGTCCCCCGGTTCCCCATGGAGGCCTGAAGGTTCGGTTGTACCGAACGAACCCCCTGCCCTAACCCCGGATTCGGTAAAATCCTAACAATCGAACTCCTGGGATTAACCTTCGATTAACCCTCGCTTCATAGTCACGAAGAAGATGTAGTCGCAGGTGAGTTTTGGTTCAGGTCATCCGTCAGGAAACTCTGGTTGTGCCCGGCGCACCAAAGGTGACAGAGGACGCCGCAAGCGTTCTGCTGGTGGATGACAGCCGTCTTCAGCGTCGAATCCTGCGGGTCTTGCTGGACAAATGGGGGTATCACGTCGTCGAAGCTGCCTCTGGTCCAGAGGCGTTGGATATCTGCCGCACGACACCCATCGACATTATTATCAGCGACTGGGTCATGCCGGAAATGACCGGGGTTGAATTCTGTCGCCTTTTCAGGTCTTTAGATCGCGACAGCTATGGCTATTTCATGCTGTTGACGTCCAAGTCCGAGACCGGAGAGATTGTAAATGGTCTTGAGGTCGGAGCAGATGATTTCCTGACCAAGCCCGTGAACGCCAGCGAGCTTCGTGCCCGCCTGACTGCCGGGGAACGTGTCCTGCGCATGGAACAAGAACTTCACGCCAAGAATAACCTTTTGGAAACCACCCTGTCAGAGCTTCAGGGCCTGTACGATTCCATTGATCGCGATCTGGCGCAGGCCCGCAAAATTCAGGATTCCCTGGTGCCAGAGCGTGAGATTCGGTTTGGTCCGACGCGCGTGTCGATGTTGCTGAATCCCTGCGGGCATGTCGGCGGTGATCTGGTCGGGGTGTTTTCACCGGGAACGAACAAGCTTGGGTTTTACGGAATCGACGTGTCGGGCCACGGGGTGACTTCGGCGATGATGACCGCGCGTCTGGCGGGGTACCTCAGCGCGAAATACATGGAACATAACCTTGCGCTGGAACGGCGTTTCGACAAGTTCTTCTCACTTCTTCCCCCGGAGGAGGTTGCGCAGCAATTGAACGAACGGCTGTTGGCGGACAGCGGGGTCGAGGAATATTTCACCATGGCCTACGGTGTGATGGACATGACCCGCGGCGAGGTCCGGATGGTCCAAGCCGGGCATCCCCACCCAGCCCTGATTCGGGCTGATGGCTCGGTCGAATTCATTGGTGACGGGGGGGTTCCCATCGGGCTGCTGCCGGATGTCCGCTTTGAGCCCGTCACCCTAAGTTTGGAGCCGGGCGAGCGACTCTTGTTCTATTCTGACGGGTTTACCGAAAGCTTGGATTCAGATGGGAATATGCTCGACGAGGAAGGGCTTGCCCGCTTGATCCGTGAAAACGTGCATCTTACCGGTCCGGAGTTTCTCGAGGCCCTGTCAAATGCGCTTGGTTCGCGATTGCCTGACGGCAAGCTGGACGATGATGTTTCGGCCTTGGTGCTGGATTATAACGGACCGCAATAGAGCCTAGCGCATCCATTCGGTGGCGAAATGCCGGTCGCCGTCGTTGCCTAGTTCAGCGACGGCGTCTTCGACGGGCATCCAAATCGCGGTGTGGTAGGGCTCTGTCGGGGCTGCATGTTGCCGGACAGGTTGCGCCAGATAGATATGGCACAGTTTCTCGGCCCAGATTTCATATTCCGGCATGAAGGTAAAACGACGAAAAGCTCCCAGGCGGCGGCGCGGGGCGATGCGCCATCCGGTCTCCTCGAGCACTTCGCGGTGCAGGGCCTGTAGGGGGGATTCGCCGGGGTCGATACCGCCACCGGGTAGCTGAATCTCGTGATAGGGATGGGATTGGTGTGTCACCAGCAACGCGCCGCCTTTGGGCAGAACCGCATAGACACCCGGTCGCGCGATGTATTTCTGGCCGGATTTCACCGGGTCGCCAAATCGCCTCATGTCTTCTGCCCCTTGGTCCTGTGGTTGCCGCGCCTATATACACGCGGTATGCCAACGCGAGACGCGTAAGGAAACCCCATGAATATTGGATCTCAAATCGCCTGGGACGACACCGTCCTGCCATTTCAGCTCGACCGCAGCGATATTCGCGGCCGGGTCGCGCGCCTTGATGGTGTGCTGGACGAGGTGCTGGCACAGCACGACTACCCGCCGGTGATCGAGGCGCTGGTGGCCGAGGCCGCTTTGCTGACCGCATTGATCGGCCAGACCATCGACCTGCGCTGGAAACTGTCGCTGCAAATTCGCGGCAACGGGCCCGCGCGCCTGATCGCCACGGATTATTACGGACCGAAGGCAACCGGAGAGCGCGCGCAGATCCGGGCTTATGCAAGTTATGACGAGGACAGGTTGAACGCCGAGGACGATCCGTTCGTGCAGATTGGGCAGGGATATTTCGCGATTCTGATAGACCAGGGCAAAGGTATGCAGCCCTATCAGGGGATCACACCAATTGCTGGTGGGTCGCTGGCGACCTGCGCAGAGACCTATTTTGCCCAATCCGAACAGCTGCCCACGCGGTTTTCTCTGTCCTTCGGGCGCTCAACATTACCTGGTCAAGGCGAAAGCTGGCGTGCGGGCGGAGTGATGCTGCAATCCATGCCCAAGGCCTCGCCATTCGCGGCAAGCGAAGAGGAGGGCGGAGACGGTGGCTTGCTAGCGGCCAATGACATCCTCGACGGTGACGACGAAGAGAACTGGAATCGCGCGAACACCTTGCTCGACACTGTCGAGGATATGGAGCTGGTCGGGCCCACCGTCCAGCCGACAGAACTGTTGGTCCGCCTGTTCCACGAGGAGCAGCCGCGCGTCTATGATCCTCAGATGGTCAAATTTGGCTGCACCTGCTCCGAAGATCGCGTGCGGCAAAGCCTGTCGATCTATTCGGCCAAGGACATCGAGAAGATGACCACCGACGACGGTCGTGTCACGGCGGATTGCCAATTCTGCGGCGCGCACTACGATCTTGATCCCAAGACTGTGGGGTTCGAGGCAAAGGGCGATGGCGGAAAGTGACATCAAGAATCACCTGAACAGGGCGCTGTCCGTATCGGGCAGTGCCTCGTCTGATTTTGACCTGAATCCGGATGTAGTCCTGCCCGAGGGGCGCAAATTGCGCCCGGCAGCGGTTCTGGTTGGGGTGATGCCGAGCGGGCGGGTGTTGCTGACCAAGCGCTCCTCTCGGCTAAAACATCATCCGGGTCAGATCGCCTTTCCGGGGGGCAAGCAGGATGAAGGCGACGCGGACCTGCCTGCCACTGCCCTGCGCGAGGCACGGGAAGAAGTCGGACTGCCCGAGGGACACGTGGAAATTCTGGGAACCTTGCCCACGCATGAAACCGTTACCGGTTTCACTGTTACACCCGTTTTGGGCTGGATTAGTGACACATTTGATGCAAGTCCCGAGGTCGGAGAGGTTGAGGAAGTCTTCTCTGTACCATTGACGCATGTCACCAACCCGGCGCGGTTCCAGGTTGAATATCGCCGCTGGCAGGGCCGTCGACGGTATTACTACACCGTCCCCTTTGGTCCCTATTACATCTGGGGCGCAACTGCGCGCATCCTGCGCGGCTTGGCGGAAAGGATGCAGGCATGACGCGGATCACCGAGAGCTGGTTGACCGATCCGGTGACGCAACGGGTTTGTGCCGTTTTGACCGACGCGGGCCATCAGGCGCTGTTCGTTGGCGGTTGTGTCCGAAACGCGCTGCTTGGAGTTCCGGTCACGGATATCGACATTACCACCGACGCTCACCCGAAACGGGTTATGGAACTGGCCGAGGCCGCGGGTCTGAAGGCTGTTCCCACCGGGATTGACCATGGCACGATTACTGTGGTCGCCAATCACGAACCCTATGAAATCACAACTTTCCGCCGCGATATCGAGACCGATGGACGCCGCGCCGTGGTGGCCTTTGCCGAAACGTTGGAGGAAGACGCCCACCGTCGCGATTTTACGATGAACGCACTTTATGCCCGCCCGGATGGAGAGGTTTTGGATCCGGAAGGTGGGTTGGCCGACCTAGAAGCTCGGTTGTTCCGCTTTATCGGCACGCCGGCCAACCGCATCCGCGAGGATTACCTGCG
>CAYFXM010000041.1:0-9271 GCA_964346965.1 uncultured Actibacterium sp.
ATTGAATCAGCGATTTCGACTTCAATCAAGGGCGAGTTTTTCAACGAAATACGCCTATTACGGACACTTGGGCCGCAAGAGAGCTCGGCTCCCTCCGATCTGCGAACATTCCAAAGCGGCAGACCGCAATCGGAACCAGCGTCTGCACCTGAGGGCTGGCGTCTGGGACGATCTGGCCAGCCCCATAAACGTGGTTGAGGACGATAGCAGTATGGACGGAAAAGGCGTTCAACAAACTCCGTAGTAGGCCCAACAAAGGTGTCTTCTTTTGCAAGCATAGATTGAGGTATGGCTCAACAATAGCTATAATCGGTGCATTCAGAGGTGAGTCGTGCAACGGCAAGTGACCTTCCAAATAGTTTGAAAAACTTGGAAAGGATTAACCAATGAAACGTTTTATTCTTACATCAGTTCTCATCGTGACATTTTCTGTACCGGCCTTCGCTAGTGACCAATTAGCAAAAAGCGTGGGCGTTGAGCCAGGCATGTATACAACGGCTGAACTTATGTGGCTGATCAAAGCCGGTGAAGAAAGTGACTTTGCTCTCGAACAGCATATATTGGGCGGAGGCGCGGAAGTGGTGTCGACCCAGAGTTATGGCGCCGATGATGGCCGACCTGGTATCAATGAAGTCGCCAAGCAAATCTTTGAGCAACTCGCAGCGGAATAAAATATTCGCGATCGCTCGAAGCGAGACAAAAGCTTAGGCGGGACCTTTTAGGTCCCGCCTTCGTGATTCCAGTCCAACCCTTCTCGAAGACTTAGCGAATACCTAACCTGAGCCAAGCATTTTTTGCGCTAACGCTTTAACCTGACCGCTCACAGCGCGTGCGGACATACCCGGGCTCAGGCTGTCGTGATAAAGCATCTTCAACAGCAGCTCATCATGGTGAGTAAGAACACCGAATTCCTCGTCGTCGTTGAAAATAGATGGCCATGCCTCGCGGCTGTCGTTGGCAAGCCCCATGCCCTGTGCGAGCTCTTCCTCCATACAGGATTGACGCATGACCGGTGGATGCTCTGCTCGGACAACGGCGATGGCTTTTTGATAACCTTCCAAGCGTGTTTTGCCAGGCACAGCAATAACCATGCAGAATACATTCGGTTGCATCCGCACAACGGCATTCTGGGCCGCACGGCTTAGTGAAGGTACGAGCTTTTTCAGGAGCGGTCGGGCATTCGCCCGTTCTTGGTCATTCAGGACCAAAATGTGGAAATTTGGTTTCTCATCGACCACTTTCACGGGGTGCTCACTGGCGCGTTTCAATCGAGCGGCAACGCCCCTGATTGCGGTTAAGTCAGCTCTCTTTTGTGCAGCACTGACTGACGAGCCGAACAGCACACCTATGCGGACAGGCTGCTCCCACCTTCTCAAATGGGTTGCGTGCCCTGAGCGGCTTATGCCGCCGCCTTTCAACGAGTATTCAGAGCGCATGGCGATTGCCATGAAGTTGCTGGCTAAGACATCCGAATTCAGCTTTGCAGGCCGACGATTACTGCGAAGGTAGCCGCGGGTTACTAGTTGCTTTTCGATGCCTCTATAATAATCGCTAAGCGTTGCGGATGATCGACTGCTGGCCTTAGTGCTGATGGAGACCTTTGGGCCTTTCGGGTGCTTTAAAGTTTGAGCACTCGCCTTACCGTGAAGCGATGCGATTGAAACGATCAGCGCAAACGCAACTTTGGTTAGCGCGCTCGGGAGGGGCGTTTTGCGTAAAGGGGGCATGGAAGCCTCCGGACTTCAAGTGTCGAGCAGGGCACCGTGAGCTCACTATGTATGGTCGCATAATTTGCTGGAAATGCCCAGTATTATAACGATTGGCCCCATCAGACCGGTCTACGTTGATTACTTAGATCGGGGGCATTTTACTAATGGCAGCTTCGGCCGCATAGCTGACTTTGGTCTTGAGTGCAGCGAATGACCGGTTCGCCGCCACAGCGTCATTTCATTCGTTCTACAGCATCTCTCAAATAGATGACTGCAGTGCTGGCTAAACAGGTTTGGGCTGAAGCCAATGTGCTGTGCAGCTGTCGCCAGACAACAAAGATACATTTCTCACCCAAAGGGAGGAGGCCAATCTTGTAGTTTGTAGTATCGAAAACCGACCGCACCTCTTACTTCACGCTTCCGCAATTCAGACATTTCAAGAAATGACCGCCTTGTGAACACGCGGGGGAATTTCCGGGGGGACAAAAGGGGATTAAATAAAGCTTCTCTTTATTTAACAATGACTTGAAGGGGTAAAATGGCGCGCTGGGGAGGATTCGAACCCCCGACCCCTTGATTCGTAGTCAAGTACTCTATCCAGCTGAGCTACCAGCGCGCGGGAGCCTCCATGTATCCGGGGTGTTCAGGGGTTGCAAGGGGGGATGTGAAGTTTTTTCACTCGGCCGCTTCGTCCAGCGTATCGATCCCCTTTGGCAGATGAATTTGGAAGGTCGACCCGGTCTCGTCGCTTTTCATCAGTTCCAGCCGCCCGCCGTGACCGCGCACCAGTTCTGCCGAGATCGCCAGACCAAGGCCGGTTCCACCCTTGCGCGCCCCACCCTGGAACGGTGTGAACAGGTTTTCGCGGGCCTTGGGAGGAAGGCCAGGGCCGGTATCGGTGACCTCGATCACCCAGCATCGATCGTCCTCTTGCGCTGACACAGTTATGTCGCCGCCAACCGCCTGCGTTTCCATCGCCTGCCGCGCATTGCGGACAAGGTTGGAGATCACGCGATGCAGCTGCTCCATGTCGGCACGCAGGATCAAGTCGGGCGTTACCTTATTGACTAGAGTGATACGGTCGCCGTCCACAGCAAGCCGTTCACCGTCCAGAACATCCTCTACAAGCCCCGCAAGCGGAGCCTGCGTCAGGCGCGGCGCTGGCTCTTCTGCCTTTCCAAAGGCCAGCGTCGCCTCGCAGAGGTTCACCGCCCGGCCAAGCGAGTTCACCATTTTAGGCGCCACCCGTTCGACCACCGGATCCTCGCTGCCCTCGATCCGATCCGCGAACAGCTGCGCCGAGGTCAGGATGTTGCGCAGGTCATGGCTGATCTTGGCCACGGCTCCGCCCACCTGCGCCAATCGCTCTTTCTGTCGCAAGGCCGAGGTCAGCTCGACCTCCATCGCGTTTAGGGCTTCCTCGGCTTCACGCAACTCTTGGACACGGGCCTTGGGTTCATGAATACGGCGCGCATCTTCCGGCGCAGAGGCATAGGTCTGCATGGCACGCACCACGTCCCTGATCGGACCCACCAGCAGCCGTTGCACGGCAAAAAACAGCAATCCCGCAGTGATGGCCGAGATAACTGCCGACAGCGCCAGAATGCGCAGCCCATAGTCGAGCATCGCGGCGCGCAGAGGCCCGCTATCCATCGTCACCTCAATCAACTCCCCTGCCCCGCGCAGCGGCGTACCCAGCACACGCATCACGTCGTTCTTCGGATGGAACAGGATAACCAGCGCGTCACGGATCAATTGCGTCGGTGCCGCATCGCGCAGGTCATAGGTCATTGCGACCTCTTGCGGGACCGGCGACGACAACACCAATTGGCTCATCTCGTCCCGGCGTAGGATAACGTTGTAAACACCGGCGTTTTCCAACAGCTCGGCTTCCAATGGCTCGTCAATCATGTCTTCGGTCGCGAGCACGGCCAGCGAGGCGATTTGTGCCCGTTCCAGTCGGGCAATCAGGTAATCCTCGCGAAATCGGGCGATAGACGGGACAAAAATAAACACCTCGGCCAGCATCACGAATGCGACCGTCAGCATCAGGAAGCGTCCTGAGAGGGTGTTCAGAAACATCCCAAGTCCTCTAACACGTTCTTACGGCAGGGTTTTCTGCACGAACCTTACCATACGCTTGACCCAAGGGTTATCAAATAACTTAGGGCTGAAATAGGCACCGGCCGCGCGTTTGTTAACCTCCATGAGCGTCGGATATGGGGCGACCATGTTGGCAATGGCTCCCATCTTCAGCTTATTGGCGATGGCCATGGACCATAGGCTGATCAACTCTCCCGCCTGCGCGCCCACGATCGATGCCCCCACCGGGCGACCTTTCACGACCATTACCTTGATCAGCCCGGCAGTCTTGCCGGTGGCGATGGCCCGGTCGTTACCGGAGTAGTCAAACCGGGCCACGGTCAGCTTGTCACCATGCCTTTCCCGCGCCTGCGCCTCGGTCAGGCCAACCTGCGCCAGTTCCGGGTCGGTATAGGTGGCCCAAGGAATATGATCGGTGCGCTGCTTCGCAGGCAGTCCAAGAAGGATCGAGCGGATCACGACCCCCGCCTGATAACCAGCGACATGCGTAAAATGCAGCCCACCTGCCACATCGCCAACGGCGTAAACACGCTTGTTGGACGACCGAAGGTCGGGCCCAACCTTGATACCCGTCCGGTCATAGTCGACCCCTGCGGCCTCTAGGTTCAGCTTCTCGACATTCACTTGCCGCCCGACGGCCATCAGCAAATGGGTCCCATGGAAAACCGCGCCTTCCTTGGTCTCGACGGTAATATCACTAGCCCCGCCGCCGATCCGAGCGGCCATCTGGTGTTCGTGGATCTCAACCCCCTCGGCGCGCAGCTGCTCCAAGGCGATGGCGGCGAGTTCAGGGTCATCCTTGCCAAAAGCGGTCAACCCCTCGATCACCGTCACCCGGCTACCCAACCGCCGATGCGCCTGCGCCATTTCAAGGCCAATCGGCCCGCCGCCGATCACCAACAGGTGCTCGGGCCGCTCACGCAGGTCAAAGATGGTTTCGTTGGTCTCAAAGGGTACATCCGCCAGCCCCGGTATCGGAGGCACCAAGGGGGAAGAACCCGTGGCAACCACGAAGCGCCGCGCCTGAACCACGCTGCCCCCCGCCTGCAGTTCAGAGGGAGAAATAAAACTGCCATAGGCCTGAATGACCTTGACCCCCAGTCCCTCGAACCGTTCAACCGAGTCATGGGGCTCAATGGTGGCGATCACCTTGGCGACATGATCCTTGGCGGCCGCAAAATCCACCTGCGGCGCTGCCGGTGCCACTCCGAACGGCGCGCCTGTTTGCATTGCGTGAGCCTGTTTCGCGGCGGCCAGCAGCGCCTTGGACGGCACACACCCATAGTTCAGGCAGTCACCCCCCATCTTGTGCCCCTCGACCAGCACGACATCGGCGCCCATCTGCACCGCGCCCGCCGCCAGCGATAGCCCGCCAGAGCCAGCCCCAATGATGCAGAGGTCTGTCTTGATCCGCTCCATCGTCAGATCCCCGTCTTGCCGGTAACCGCCTTGATGACAATCGGCAGCGCCGCCAGTGCGCAAAGACCAAGGATCGGCAGCAGTATATGCGGCTCGAAGATCACGCCCAGATTCGGCGTTTCACCCCGTGCGAACACCTCGCCTAGCCCCGCCCCGACAGAGGTATAGACCACGGCACCCGGGATGATCCCGATGAAGGTCGAGATCACGAAGCGATGCAGCGGCACTTCAAGGAAGGACGGGACAAGGTTGGCGATAAAAAAGGGCACCACGGGCACCAGCCGGATCAGAAACAGCATCGACCACTGGTTCTCGTCGATCCCATCCTTGATCGTCTTGATCCTACCGTCTGAGTGCTCCAGCCTCGCGCCCAACTGCGCCCCGAAGCCCCAGCGCGCGGCCAGGAAGATCGCCGTCGCACCGATGGTGGCGCCGGTGATGTTGAACAGGCACCCCGGGAAGGTCGAAAACAGGAACCCGCCGGTCAGGGTCAGGATCGTCGCGCCAGGCAGGGAAAATGTGACCACCGCTGTATAGATTGCGATGAACGCCAACACGGTGGCGATATAGTTGGCGTCCCGAAACTCGATCAGCGCTTCACGGTTCTCGGCCAATGCCTCGAAGGACAGGTAATCACGCAGGGTAAATGCCCCGACCAATGCCACGACGGCGATCAGCGCGATCGGCAGGGAGCGGGCCCATTTGTTCTGCGCGTCGGGGGTTTGATCCGTCATCATGCGTCTTTCATCCGGCTCGGCCTCGTTTTGACACAACATGCGGTCAATTCGCCCCGTGCAACAGCCCCTTCACGACCGCTTGATCACAGGTGATCCGAAAACCCGCTTTCGCGACAGTTTGTTACGAAACCAAAGCTCTGGTATAGATTCCGTCGGAAATTGTTGCAGAAACCGTCTTGGGTCAATTGACAGGGGCGCAATCACCCCCTAAAGGACGGGCTTCGAACATACCGGCCTTCGAATCCGCACCCCGGGTTTGGGCCAGAAGACTGGAGCCAACGCGATGAAACGCACATACCAACCGAGCAACCTGGTTCGCAAGCGCCGCCACGGCTTCCGTGCGCGCATGGCAACCAAAGCCGGCCGCAAAATCCTGAACGCACGCCGCGCACGTGGCCGCAAGTCGCTGAGCGCATAAGCGACCGCCACAGGTTACTGACATGACACCGCCGGAGGCGACCGCAGAAGGGCAAGAGACCCGGACCGCGGCACCGCGTCCGGCGGTTTCGCTTGTTCAAATGACAAAACGGTCCCAATTCATCGCCGCATCCAAAGCACGGCGTCAGGGGACCAAGGCGTTCCTGCTGCAGGCCCGCAAACGCCCCGAAGACGACGGCCCGGAAGAAATCCGCGTCGGCTTCACCTGTTCCAAGAAAGTCGGCAATGCGGTGGCCCGCAACCGCGCCAAGCGGCGGCTACGCGAAATTGCTCGCGCGATCCTGCCAACCCATGGCCGCCCGGGCTGGGATTATGTTCTTGTCGGTCGCGCCGACGAGACCGCCACACGCCCCTTCGACACGATGCAGGCCGACTTGAAATACGCGTTGAAGAAGGTCCACGCATGACCCCGCTGGCCCATCTCTTCGCCCTTCCGGTCAAGGCCTATCGCTTGGTCTTTTCCCCTTGGGTTGGTCACAACTGCCGCTACCAGCCGACTTGCTCCGCCTACGCGTTGGAAGCGCTGGAGAAACACGGCGCCATCAAGGGCAGCTGGCTGACGCTACGCCGGATCGGACGCTGCCACCCCTGGGGCAGCATGGGTTATGACCCGGTCCCGGGAACCGAAAGCCCCGACGAAGACCAGAAAAAAGACTAAACCTATTTCTTCGACTTCAACCCTCGGACGATCGTGTCCACGATGATCCACATCAGGATCATCATCGGCAACATGCTGTAACCACCGAACTGCTGCTGTCCGTGGATGTCCTGTTTCACCATCTGTTTGACCAGAGAATTCAGCCCCTTCGGCGGCCGGTTGATCTGCGGCTTCAGCTTCCGGGTTTCCTTGACCAAAATCTTCAGATCGGTGGGATTGTCCGGGTCCTTCTTGGCCAGTTTCAGCGCCTTTGGTATATCGCGCAGGGTATTGTTCAACTCATTGACCAGCTTATCCAGCCAGATCACGTCCGACTGCGCCTGCGGCGACAGGCTGTCGAACACCTTGGAGTTCTGCAGCTTCGTCAGTTTCGCCTGTTTCGACATGAAGGCGAGGATTTTCTTGGCGAGCGCCTTGGTCTTGGCCTGATTGAAGGTGCCTTTCTCGTATTTCTTGACCGCGCCGCGGATTTCCTTTTCCAGCCCTTTGAAGCCAGTGACGGCCTCCTTGATACCTTTGCTGACGAGCAGTTCTTCCTTGCTTGCTGAGGGCATGACGGCTCCCATCGAAATGGATTTGGATTAATGGTCAAAGCATAGCCCAGAATGGATGCTGTTGTCTGAAAAACCTATTGCTTCACCAAGTGCCCAAAGCAATTCGTTTGCATACACCTCATCCAGCCTTTTCATTTTTCAGCATAGTTCTTTGGCGAATATTCACGAAAAGCCGCAAAGAGGATGATCCGCTTTCTACCGCGCAATTTTCGATAATTCGGATATAATGACCAAGAAGCCGTGAGAAGCGCGAACACTATGGGAGAACGCGATGCCGGTATTGAAACGTGGCTCGAAAGGATCGCCTGTCGGGAGCCTGCAGAAGGCTTTGAACAAGCGCAAGATCGTGAAGCCACCTCTTGCCGTGGACAAGGTTTTTGGCCCGCTTACTCTGGACGCGGTCAAGCGCTTCCAAAAGTCCAAAGGCCTGAAGGTTGATGGCCTCGCTGGACCGAATACCCTTGGTGAACTCGGTCTTGTCAAGGGTGGCGATGCCGAGAAAATCGACATTCGTCGTATCACGATCAAGGGCAAGGAATACGATGTCTCTGAAAAGGACTACAAACTTGCCCAGATGATGACCTGCAGGAAACTTGAGCGCATCGTCATAGGCATGCGCGGCCAATACGAGACCATAGAGGAAACCGCAAATTTCTACATCAACGCCGCGACGGGTGCCTCGGGATTGCTGGATGCTTTGGTGATGTGGTCGAGTTCAACAATCGCAGGACTCCAGCCGCCGTGTTTCTCCAAAGGTGGCAAAGCTTTGGTAAAGTTGAAAAAGGCTGAGGCTGCAATCAAAGCACGCGACGTCAAAAAAGCCGTCGCTGCCATGCCTGAAGCGCAGAAGGCGATCAATGAATACGCCAAGGAAGTGATGGTCTACGGCGACAAGTTCTGCGGCGGCGCAAAAGAGATGCAGGAATACCTTGAACTGACCCGCGACTATAGTTTTGAGATCGCAACCGCGATTGGAACGGCCTATGGCGTATCCAAGGGGCAGACGCCCGGACAGGCTAAAGCCGCGTCCGGAATGCTTTTCGCAATGATCAAAACAGCCTCGACCGAATACGGGCGCACCCTTGCGGGCTACGATACCAAGATCGAAAAGCAAGCGCTAAACGTGCTCTTTGACGGCGCGGCAGCAGGGGTAAAGGGCCTTGCTGCGGGGAAATTGGACAAGATTTCAGGCAGTGTCATCGAAAAGTACCTTGGTAAACCGCCCTTCAAACAAATCGGGAAGGGTGCGCTAAAAAATATCGCGAAGAATTTCTTGGCGGGTGCCGGGAAAAGTACCGTTGAGGAGGCCCTTACCAAAGCCGTCGAGAACTCGCGCGACTACGGAAAGACCCTCGCGATAAAGGGGAAGAAATATGATGCGGACAAGGCCATCGAAACCGCAGTAAAGGACGGGGTCATCAGCACTCTGACTGGCGGAATATTCGGTAACTTGGAATCCGCGCACCTCAAGGTTGGAGGTTTTTTAAAGGACAAGAGCCTTAAAATGGGCAAGGGTAAATCCGAAAAGTTGATAATTGGATTAAAAAAGGAAAAATGGTTTAAGGAACTGCCCACGGACAAACAGTTGGACCTTATGAAAGGTCTATCCGAATCCATTCCCAAAAAAATCACGGATACCGTCATGAAATCCGC
>CAYFXM010000041.1:9284-15280 GCA_964346965.1 uncultured Actibacterium sp.
GAGAAGAAGGCCAAAGATCTGAAGGGCAAAGAGACCCCAAAGCAAATCGCCGAGAAGGTAGCGGACTATGCCTGGGCCGACAAACAAACGCAGGCGATGATCGTAAAGATGGCCAAAGAACGGGCGCGCAAAGTCGGAGTGAAGTAATCTTGGCGCTGGCAGAATGGATGCGAGGCTCTGGTATGTTTCCGGCATCATCGCAGAGGCGGACCGGTGCGGTTCGGTCTAACCCCGAATTGTAGCGCGCCCACCGTATTGGGCCAGGATCCCCGCGACCTGGTCGATCCTAGGCGAAGACCTTCATCCAACTGCGTTTAAAGTCATATGCAGGTCATATGTAGCTCATATGCAAGTTGCATAGCGCGGCGCGCGCCAAAGCCTTAACCCAGCGCCCGCCCCTTGCCCGAAAGACGCAACGGGTTTAAAGCCCGCCCATGCTCGATGAGAACGATGATATCCACCCGCTGTTTGCCGGGGCACCCTCCACCACGCAGTTCAAGAAACTGCGCAAGCGGATCGTGCGCTATACCCGCGAGGCGATCGAGCAATATGGCATGATCGAACGCGACGCCCGCTGGCTGGTCTGCCTGTCGGGCGGCAAGGACAGCTATACACTGCTGGCGGTGCTCTATGAATTGAAATGGCGCGGGCTGCTGCCGGTCGATCTGCTGGCCTGCAATCTGGATCAGGGGCAACCGGGTTTCCCGTCGACGGTTCTACCGAAATTCCTTGAAGACATGGGTGTACCGCATCGGGTCGAGTATCAGGACACCTATTCCATCGTGAAGGAAAAGGTCCCGGCGGGACGGACCTATTGCGCGCTATGCTCCCGCCTAAGGCGTGGAAATCTTTACAGAATCGCGCGGGAAGAGGGGTGCTCTGCGGTCGTGTTGGGCCACCATCGCGACGACATTCTGGAAACCTTCTTCATGAACCTTTTCCACGGTGGTCGGCTGGCGACCATGCCGCCAAAGCTGGTCAATGAGGAGGGCGACCTGTTCGTCTATCGCCCCCTTGCCCACGTAGCAGAGGCCGATTGCGAGAAATTTGCCAAGGCGATGAACTACCCGATCATCCCTTGTGATTTGTGCGGTTCGCAGGACGGGTTGCAGCGCCAGCAAGTGAAACAAATTCTGGATGGGTGGGAAAAGAACTCACCGGGTCGTCGTCAGGTGATGTTCCGTGCCCTGATGAACGCTCGACCCTCGCATCTTCTAGACCCCAAACTGTTCGACTTTGCGGGATTGGAGCGTTCAGAGAACACAATTTTAGATAATTCACCGGATATTCCCCTGATCCGTTAACTTCCTGACCAGAATCGGCTGCTAGCGTCCCCCTGACACCCGCCAAAAGGACGCCCCTATGCCTCGGCCAAAGTCTTTAATATCTGACACGATCGTTAACGCGCTTACGTCACTTTTCAGCCTCCCGCAGGCGCTTGCATTCCTTCCGGCAATGACTCTCTGCGCATATTGGACCGGGGGAGAGGGGGCATTGCTGATCTCAGCGCTCCTCCTTCCGGTTCTTATGGTTCTTTCAGCACCCCACCTGAGCCGAGCGGTGCGTCGACGACGCCACGCAATCGACGGGATTACGGGTCTGCCCATGCGCGGCTCGGCGATCGAGGCTTTGGACGACGTCTTACACGATGAGAATTTTGAGGGGCGCACGACAGCCTGCATCGCGTTGACGCTCGAAGGTCTCAGCGATCTGTCCAGCAAATTCGGCTCCCCGTCGGCTGACAAAGCAGTAAAACTTGTTGGCGAACGGCTTTCTGCGGCACTGCGTGACAATGATACACTGGTTCGGCTCGGCGGAGCAGGATTTGCTATCGTGCTGGCCCCTCTGCACCGGGCGGACTTGGAATCGATGCTGCAAATCTGCGGGCGACTTCAGGACGCTGTAAGAGAACCGGTTTCCGTAGATTCCAGCACCATATATCTCAGTTCGTCTGTCGGATTCTGCCTCCCACAACGCAGCCCCTCAGAGAACGGCGACGCCATGCTCGCGGCTGCGGAAACCGCGATGCGAGAGGCGCTTTGCCACGGCCCCGGTGCGATCCGTGCTTTCTCCAGCGAAATGCAAGTTGCCGTCAATCGACGGCATAATTTGGAGGACGAGGTCGCAAAGGCCCTTGATACTGGGCAGATTCGTCCTTGGTTCCAGCCGCAGATTTCAACCGATACCGGAGAGATCTCGGGCTTCGAAGCGCTGGCCCGATGGTCGCATGACGATCTGGGGATGGTGCCGCCTTTGGACTTCCTAGCGGCGATAGAGCAAGCAGGCCTGTCCACCCGACTAACCGAAGAGATTCTGCGAAAATCACTGCAAGCAATGCGCGATTGGGAGGATGCGGGGCTGTCGATACCAAGTGTCGGAGTAAATTTCTCGAGTGAAGAGCTGCGTAATCCAAAACTTATCGAGCACATTAAATGGGAACTCGACCGGTTTGACCTTACTCCCGAACGCTTGACGATCGAGGTATTGGAAACCGTCGTGTCCGACTCCGACGACGACATGATTACCCGCAATATCGCCGCGTTGTCCCGGCTTGGCTGCGGCATCGACCTTGACGACTTCGGGACTGGCCATGCCTCGATCGCGTCTATCCGGCGATTTGCCATCAACCGCTTGAAAATCGACAGATCCTTTGTTGCCAGACTGGATCAGGATCAGGATCAGCAAAATATGATCGCCGCCATACTGACCATGTCAGAGCGGCTTGGTCTGGACACGCTTGCAGAAGGCGTCGAAACGGTGGGAGAGCACACGATGTTGGCCCAATTGGGCTGTCGGCATGTTCAGGGTTTAGGCATTGGCCGGCCTATGCCCGTCGATGACACCTTCGACTGGATTCGCACTCATAACGACAAAGTTAAGCAGTCCACCTGCATCGGACGACATGCCAGTTAAGTAAAGACACGCCGGATACGTGAAAACAGCTTGACCTTCCGGGCCTCAGTCTGTTGAACCACCCTGACCTTTTCTCTTCGACGGGTGGCAAGTTCGATGAAAAACGAAGACAACAAGAATCTGATCCTCGCGACGGTTCTCAGCGGCCTAGTGGTATTGGTCTGGATGGTCTTCTTCCCTCCGGAAGAACCCGTGCAAGACCCCAACGCCGTGCCAGTGACCAGCGCGACGACCGAGGCCACCCAGCCCACTGCGGGCCAGCCTCCAGTGGCAACCGCCGAGGCGGTCGGCACCCCGACCGAGATCGCGACGAGCGGCACACAGGCCCCTCGCGTTGCGATCAACACACCGCGTCTTGGCGGCTCGATCTCGCTGGAAGGTGGTAGGATCGACGATCTCGTCCTGCGCGACTACAAAAAGGACCTGTCCGAAGACAGCGAGAATGTCACCCTTCTAAAACCCGCTGGCGCACCGGAAGCATATTATGCCCTGTTTGGCTGGGCGCCGGGTGGCGACCTTGACTATGCCGATGTTCCCGGCCCCAACACCCTGTGGTCGCAAGTCGGCAACGGTGAGCTGACGCCAGAGGCGCCTGTCGTGATGGAATGGGCGAACGGCAAAGGCCAGATTTTCCGTCGCACCTATAGTATCGATGAGGATTTCCTCTTCAACGTGACACAGGAAGTCGAAAACACAGGCAGCGCCTCGATCCGGATGGCGCCCTATTCCGAGATTGTCCGTGTAGGAGAGCCCACAAACCTTAAGGGGTTTTTCATCATTCATGAGGGCGCAGTCCGCCAGTCCGGCGAAGAGCTGAATGAATTTGACTATGGCGATCTGCGCGATCTTGACGCCGACGCTCGTTGGGGTGCCAGCACCGAAGTAATTGAGGTCACCCAAAACGGTTGGCTTGGGTTTACCGACCACTATTGGATGACAACGCTCATCCCCGCAGCAGACCAACCGTTTTCGTCGGTCCTGCGTTATGAGCCAAACGGCGATCGCTACAAGACAATCGCCCGTATGGCGACGGTCACTGTTGGTGCGGGCCAGACATCCGAGATCACCACCCAGCTTTTCGCAGGTGCCAAGGAATGGGAAACCATCCGCAACTACGAAGATGAAGATGGCATCTATAAGTTTATCGACAGCATCGACTGGGGTTGGTTCTTTTTCCTGACCAAGCCGATCTTCTCGGTCCTGCACAAGATTCACGAGTTGATCGGGAATATGGGCTGGTCGATCATTGCCCTGACCCTTCTGATCAAAGGCATTCTCTTCCCGCTGGCCTACAAGTCCTACGTCTCGATGGCGAAGATGAAAGAACTGCAGCCGCAGATTGAGAAGCTGAAAGAGCAATCTGGTGAGGACCGCCAGAAGCTGCAGCAGGCGATGATGCAGCTTTATAAGAAGGAAAAGGTAAACCCGGCCTCTGGCTGTCTGCCCATCCTTTTGCAGATCCCGATCTTCTTCTCTCTGTATAAGGTGATCTTTGTCACGATCGAACTGCGGCACGCCCCTTGGGTTGGCTGGATCAAGGACCTCTCGGCGCCGGATCCGAGCTCGATCCTAAACCTGTTCGGCCTCCTGCCCTGGACGACGCCTGAACCCGGCTCAATCTTCTTTATCGTCTCGCTTGGTATTCTGCCGATCATCCTCGGCATCTCCATGTGGCTTCAGCAAAAGCTGAACCCGGCGCCCACCGATCCGACACAGAAGATGATCTTCGCGTGGATGCCGTGGATCTTCATGTTCATGCTGGGCAGCTTTGCGTCGGGCCTCGTGATCTACTGGATTGCGAACAACACGATCACTTTTATCCAGCAATACGCCATCATGCGCAGTCAGGGCTATAAGCCCGATGTGCTGGGGAACATTCTTTCCGGCTTCCGCAAGAAGTCCAAGGACAAGGGATGACCACCCTTGCCCAGATCTGGCGGCACCCGGTGAAGGGTGTAGGGGCAGAGCGGTTGGACAGTGTTACACTGTCGGAAAACCGCCCGCTGCCGCTGGACCGGAGCTGGGCAATCCTGACGGGCGACTCGCAGGATACCGGCCGCTGGCAGGCTTGCCGTAACTTTGCTCGCGGCTGCTATGGGCCGGAGCTGATGGCGGTCACGGCAAAGGTTGATGGCGATCAGATCACCTTTTCGCACCCCAAGCGCCCGTCTCTGACACTAAACCCCGGCGCGGATGGAGCATCGTTGGTTGAGTGGATCAGTCCTTTGTATCCCGACGAACGCCCCTCCCCACGCGAGTTGATCAACGCGCCAGAGGAAGGCATGGCTGACGCTGATTTCGCGTCTGTCGCGATCCTTGGACTGGCGTCGTTAGATGCGCTCGGTGAGGTAACGCAGACCGCAATGGATCCAAGACGCTTCCGCGGGAACCTGTGGATCTCTGGGCTTGAACCGTTTGCAGAACTGGAGTTCGTCGGGCGCACTTTGCGTATCGGGAAAACGGAATTGGTCGTAAAAGAACGGATCGAACGTTGTCGCGCGACCGAGGTAAACCCCGACACCGGAAGCCGCGACACGAATACGCTGCAGGCCCTTCGGCAAAGTTTCGGCCATACCGATTTCGGCGTCAAAGCGGTCGTGACCAGAGGCGGCACCATCGCGACTGGTGACCAAGTGGAGGTTCTGCCATGATACTCCCCTTCCCGATCGCTGAGGAGCCGGACGTTTCCGCCCGAGAGCGTGGCCGCAGACTGTTTGCGGGCGAGACTGAATTTCTGAAGGGAGTCGTGGCCATGTCAGGCCTGCCGCCTTCGGACCGGTTGGAAGTATGTTTCGCGGGTCGCTCGAATGTCGGGAAATCCAGCCTGATCAATGCGCTGACGGGGCGCAAGGGGCTCGCACGGGCATCGAACACACCGGGTCGGACCCAAGAGATCAACTATTTCACCTGCGGCGAAACGCATTACCTTGTGGACCTTCCGGGCTATGGGTTTGCCGAAGCACCGGTCGCCGTTGTCGAGAAATGGCAGCGCCTGCTAAAGGCCTATCTTCAGGGGCGCCAGAGCTTGCGTCGCGCATTCGTGCTGATTGACCACCGCCACGGTGTCAAGAAGGTCGACGAAG
>CAYFXM010000042.1:0-15271 GCA_964346965.1 uncultured Actibacterium sp.
CATGATCAGCGTCTGGATCATGGCCAGAATCAGTCCCGTTGCCGGATGCCTGTGTTTCGCGCGGATGCTTTGAGCGGTTGTCAGATGAATCAACCGCAGAACCTGAAAGGCGCTGCCGACTTTCGTCCGCGGTTGTGAATCATGCTCGATCATTTGCCTGACTTCGCGCCGGTTGCGGCTTTACCCTGCTTGCTGAATGCCTCTGACCAAAGCATAAGGACATTGCAAAACTCTTACAACGACCGCGGCATTGTCGCGAAGGAGAACGGATTTGGACTACGACAAGCTTGCAACGGTGATGCGACGCGCCGCACTCGAGGCCGGGGCGAAGATCATGGAGATCTATAACTCCGACGATTTCGAGGTCAAAACCAAGTCCGACGAAAGCCCGGTGACCGAGGCGGACGAAGCTGCAGATGCGCTGATCTCTGCCGCGTTGGAAGAGGCGTTTCCCGACACGTTGGTCGTGACCGAAGAACAGGCCGACAGCCACACGCAACAAGCGGATACCTTCCTGATCGTCGACCCACTGGACGGGACCAAGGAATTTGTGAAACGCCGCGGCGAGTTCACAGTGAACATTGCCTATGTCGAAAACGGCACGCCTACACGCGGCGTTGTCTATGCGCCAGCCAAGGATCGCCTGTTCTATACGCTGGCGGATGGTGCTTCGGTGGAGGAAACCGGCGCGCTCGATTTGGAAATTACGGGAGAGACCAAGCCGATTAACGTCTCGGCCCCTGATAATGCGTCGCTGACCATAGTCGCCTCGAAGTCGCACCGCGATCAGGCGACCGAGGACTACATCAACCGGTATGCCACGAAGGAATCGATCAGCGCGGGATCGTCGCTGAAGTTCTGTTTGGTTGCGACCGGAGAGGCCGATTTCTACCCCCGCCTCGGGCGTACAATGGAATGGGATACCGCCGCGGGCCATGCGGTTGTGCTGGGTGCTGGCGGACAAGTTCTGCGCTTCGATGATCATACGCCGCTGACATATGGCAAGCCGATCTATGAAAACCCGTTTTTCATCGTCACCGCCCCCGGCGTGGAACTGAAAGAGGCCTGATGTCCTTCCTGATCGTCATCCCCGCCCGCTATGCCTCGACCCGCTATCCGGGGAAGCCGCTTGTCGACCTGACAGGTGCGAGCGGCAAAACCATGAACCTGATTGAACGGTCATGGCGGGCGGCATTGGCCGTCGCAGGCAACCCCCGCGTGGTCGTGGCGACGGATGACGATCGTATTCGTGAAACCGCCGAAGGTTTCGGGGCCGAGGTTGTCATGACTTCGACCGAATGCGCCAACGGCACCGAACGTTGTGCCGAGGCCTTCGACAAGTTGGGCGGCGGCTATGACATTGTCGTCAACCTTCAAGGCGATGCCCCACTAACACCCGCATGGTTTGTCGAGGACCTGGTCGACGGGCTGCGCAATGACCCGGTGGCCGAAGTGGCGACGCCGGTTCTGCGCTGCGAGGGAGAGATGCTGACAGCCCTGCTCACGGACCGCCGTGCCGGTCGTGTCGGCGGTACGACCGCTGTTTTCGGACATGACCGCAAGGCGCTCTATTTCTCGAAAGAGGTGATTCCTTACACCGGCAAGGCCTATGGCGACGACGAGCCGACCCCGGTTTTCCACCATGTAGGCGTCTACGCCTATCGCCCCTCGGCGCTGGCGGCCTATCCGCTTTGGGACAGCGGTCCTCTGGAACAGCTAGAAGGGCTGGAGCAGCTTCGGTTCCTCGAGCGGGAACGGCCCGTCCTGTGCGTCGAAGTCGAAGCCCGCGGTCGCCAATTCTGGGAGTTGAACAATCCCGAAGATGTCCCGCGCATTGAAGCCATGCTTGCTGAGATGGGACTGGAATGAGCGAAAGGCCAAAGGTCAGCGTGGTGATTGCCAGCCACGGTCGGCCCGAGGCGTTGACGCTTTGCCTGAAGGCGCTGCAATACCAAAGCTACCGTCCGTTTGAGGTGATCGTTGTCGCCTGCTCTGATGGGATGCGGACAGTACAGTCGTTGCTGTTTGCCGATCGGCTGAAGCTTGTCCCGCAGGCGGACCAAGGTCTGTCGGTGGCACGTAACCACGGAATCGCTCAGGCAGCCGGAGAGGTCATTGCCTTTATCGACGACGATGCTGTCGCCGAACCAACTTGGCTGGCGCGTCTTGTTTCGGCGTTACAGGAGACGGGAGCGCAGGCTGTGGGGGGCTGGGTGCGTGCCAGCAACGGTATTTCCTTTGAATGGACCGGTGGAGCGGTATCGCGAGAATTGAACCGGGACAGCGGAGCCCCGACCGTCATGGGCACCAATATGGCGGTACGGGCCGAAACGCTGCGCGCGGTTGGCGGGTTTGATCCGCTTTATCGCTACTATCTTGACGAGACCGACTTAACCACACGCATCGCGCAGGCCGGACACAATTGTGTCCATGCCCCTTGGGCGCAAGTGCATCACCTTGGAGCGCCGAATCCACATCGGGGTAAGAAACGGATGCCGAAGTCGTTGAGGCAGATCGGCAGAAGCGAAGCCATCTTCTTGCGCCGCCATTCTCGGCAAGAACAGCGCGAGGAAGCAATGGCGCGTTTGCGGGCAGAGTGTGTAATGAGGTTGTCCCCCCTAGTGGATTCCAAAAAGCTGAAGGGTCGCGTCGCCGGCCGGTTGCTGGATGATTATGACAATGGGGTAGAAGAGGGCAGCCACCGCGATTTGCACGAACTGTCGCCTTTACCGGGCCCGACAAGTGCCTTCAAACCTTTCGTTGACGGCCCAACCCCCGCACCTGTTTTCCTCTCTGGCCGTATCTGGCAGCGACGGCGGAAGTTTGCTCTGGCGCGCCAGAGGGCCACGCAGGGCCATCCCGTTACCCTGTTCCTGTTCAGTCCGACGGCCCTGTTTCATACCCGCCGCTTTACGAAGGACGGTTTTTGGCTGCAGACTGGCGGCCTGTTCGGGCGGTCTGACCGGACAGGAGACCTGTTCCAATTCCACCGGTTCCAAGATCGCGTTAACCAAGAAATTACCCGAGTCGCTCAATGCTTTTGCCACAGTTTGCGGGGCGATGCTGCATATGCAGAAAGAAGTTCTCGCACGGATTTGAAAAGCTGACTATGGTATCCCGGTAAAGGTGAGTAACCCGCCAGGCACGCCGTATAAAAAGCCAGATCGGGTGAGGTTAAAGTGAACAGACGAATGGCCAAAGTGCAAAGGTTGAAACCGATGACACGCAAAGTACGCAAGGCAATCTTTCCCGTAGCGGGGCTGGGAACACGGTTTTTGCCGGCCACCAAGTCGGTCCCGAAAGAGATCATGACATTGGTCGATCGGCCGTTGATCCAATACGCGATTGACGAATGTCGCGCCGCCGGGATCGAAGAATTCATCTTTGTCACCTCTCGCGGGAAAAGCGCGTTAGAGGATTATTTTGACAACGCCCCGGTGCTGGAAGCCGAGCTTCGCAGCAAGGGGAAAACCAAGCTGTTGGAGATTCTTGAATCGACCAACATGCCCTCGGGGGCCATTGCCTATATCCGCCAACAGCGCGCGCTTGGTTTGGGTCACGCAGTCTGGTGTGCGCGTCGCCTGATCGGCAACGAACCCTTTGCTGTTGTTCTGCCTGATGACGTGATCGCAGGAGAGACTCCCTGCCTGAAGCAAATGGTCGATGCCTATCAGGAAACCGGCGGTAACATGGTTGCCGCGATGGAAGTGCCAAATGACAACGTCTCTTCCTATGGAATTTTGGATTTCAGCCGGGAGGACGGGAATAGGGTTAGCGTCACCGGAATGGTCGAGAAGCCGAAAGCCGAAGAGGCACCGTCGAACCTCGCGGTGATTGGCCGGTACATCCTGACGCCCCGCATCATGTACAATCTTTCGAAGATGAAAGAAGGCGCTGGAGGAGAGATCCAGCTGACCGACGCTATCGCGGATGAGATTATGGGCGAGGGCGTCTATGGGTTGAAATTCGACGGCACCCGTTTTGACTGCGGTTCCAAGGCAGGCTTTCTGCAGGCGACTGTGGCCTTTGGTCTTGCCCGCAAGGAGCTGCGCGATGAGTTGGCCGACTTCCTGCAAGAGCTGAAAATCGCCGACATCGCGGCGCAGTAATCACGCCATGGAGACGATCTTAGTCACTGGTGGTGCAGGCTATATCGGTTCACACGCTTGCAAAGTTCTGGCGGCAGCGGGCTATCAGGCGGTGACTTTCGACAACCTGTCGACTGGTTGGCAAGAGGCCGTGAAATTCGGTCCATTCGAAAAAGGGGATCTTCTGGATCGCGCCCGGTTGGACGAGGTCTTTGCCAAATGGCAGCCCTCCGCCGTCATGCATTTTGCGGCACTCAGCCAAGTGGGCGAGGCAATGCGAGAGCCTGGGCTTTATTGGCGCAACAATGTCACCGGGTCGCTGAACTTGATCGAGGCTGCGATCGCCGCGGGGTGTAAGCGTTTCGTGTTTTCCTCAACCTGCGCGACATATGGTGATCAGGACGGTGTGGTACTTGACGAGAACAGCGCGCAGATGCCGCTGAATGCTTATGGCGCGTCCAAACGAGCGATTGAGGATATTCTGAAGGATTTTGAATCCAGCCACGGGCTCGAGTCGGTCGTCTTTCGCTATTTCAATGTCGCCGGTGCGGATCCCGAGAGTGAAGTCGGAGAATTTCATCGGCCCGAGACCCACCTGATCCCCCTGATTTTGGATGCGATCGAAGGCAAGCGGGGTGAGTTGACCGTCTTTGGGACAGATTATGATACCCCCGACGGGACCTGTATCCGCGACTATGTTCACGTGATGGACTTGGTTGATGGGCATCTCAAAGGGCTGGAGTGGCTGTCGGCAGGTAAGGGCAGCCGGGTGTTCAATCTTGGCACAGGCAAGGGATTTTCGGTCCGTGAGGTTCTCAGCCACAGTCAGGTTATCACCAACAGGACCGTTCCTCATGTCGTAGGACCCCGCCGGCCGGGGGACGCGCAATGTCTTGTTTCCGGTAGTTCGCGGGCCGAGGCAGAGCTGGGATGGCGACCCGAACGCTCAACACTGGAGACGATGATTCAAGATGCCTGGCGCTGGCACCAAAACGGACATTACGACCGCTGATCCGCCCGCGCGGCTATTGGACCTGACCCGCCTGGTCAGCCGGGTAGGGCGCGGGCCGGTGACAGGTGTCGACCGTGTAGAGCTGTCCTACCTGCGATATTTGGCGGCCGAACCGATTCCGCTGTTCCTGCTAGTTCGGACGCCGCTTGGGTTTCTCTTGCTGCCAGATGCTGCCGCCACCAAGGTCCTTGAGAGGTTGGAGGGGCGGAAAGAATGGGGTGCTCCTGATCTGATCAGCCAACTGTACCGGCAACAACCGAGACTGCAGAGGTGCGCCCTTTCTTACCTTCGCAAGTTGGCCATTGCCCGCTGCCGCCCTATTGGACTTGCCAAGCTGCTTCAGCGGTACCTGCCAGAGGGAGCCTCCTGCCTGAATGTCGGGCACAGTAATCTGACTGATAACACTCTGGCCGCGCTGCGATCGGTAAAGGGTGGGCGGATTTCGGTCCTGCTGCACGACACGATCCCTTTGGATCACCCTCAATTTGCTGCTGAAGGAACCCCAGAAGTGTTCCTGAAAAAACTCGCGGCGACATCGCGCCACGCCAATCACGTTATCTTCACGTCGCAGGCAACGCGGGCGGCAGCTGCCCGGCACCTGATCGGCGATCTGGAACAGATCGTTGCTCCGCTCGGTGTCGAGCGCCTTGTTCCCGGTCCCCTGCCATCCTCGCTTAAACCGGACCGACCGTATTTTGTTGCGATCGGCACAATTGAGCCGCGCAAGAACCTTCAGATTCTGCTGGACGTCTGGGCCGAGATGGGGCCCGGGCCAGATACGCCGGCGCTCTTCATTCTTGGTCGTCGAGGGTGGCGCAGCACGAATCTGTTGGCCCGGCTCGATCAAATGGTGGCCGAGGGATTTCCGATTGTCGAAAGCAACGATCTCGACGACGGTGCCATCGCAACCCTTTTGCAAGGCGCACAGGGGCTGCTGTTTCCAAGCTTCGCAGAAGGGTTCGGGCTCCCGCCCCTTGAAGCCGCTGCATTAGGGGTGCCGGTCATCGCCTCTGACCTGCCTGTCCTACGGGAAACTCTCGGGCAATTCCCCGTTTACCTGTCGCCCCTCGATCCCTATTCTTGGCAGGCAGAAATTGAGGCATGGGCCAAGCAGCGCCCCGCGCTCCGTTCGTACCCGGCAATTCCCGATTGGGAAAGCCATTTCAGGACGGTTTTAGCGCGGATCTAGGCGCGGCGATCAAGGCCGAACCCGTATCGAGGAGGGACCGTGGCCGGCTGGTCAACATACAGGCTGAGACTGCGCCGAAAGCGCTGGCGCCTGCGGGCATTCCGTAAGCGGCGAGAGCTTTCAGAGGTCGCAAAGCGCGTTGGCCGGATCCAACCTGACGACCTGCTTCTTTTTTGTACCATTCGCAATGAACGCAGCCGGCTGCCCTATTTCCTGCAGTATTACCGTACACTCGGGATCGGGCATTTTCTGTTTGTGGACAATGGCTCGGACGATGGCAGCCGCGAATATCTGCAACACCAGCCCGATGTCTCTCTGTGGACGACAGGGTCCAGCTACGCCGAGTCCCGGTTCGGCATGGATTGGCTGAACTGGCTATTGATGCGATATGCCCATGGTCACTGGTCCTTGGTGGTCGATGCTGACGAGTTCCTTGTTTATCCGTTTTGCGACACGCGCCCGTTGCGGGCATTGACGGATTGGATGGACGGGCTGGGCATGCGGAGCCTCGGCACCATGCTACTGGACATGTATCCCAAAGAACCGCTGGACGATATCGACCTCGACGAGGGAGAGAACCCTTTCGAAAAATCTTGCTGGTTCGATTCGGGAAACTACACCTTGTCTTTGAACCAGAAGTACCAAAACCTTTGGATACAGGGTGGCCCCCGCGCCCGGACATTCTTTGCAGACAACGCAGATGCCGCGCCAGCCCTGAATAAGATTCCTCTCGTCCGATGGCACCGAAATTACGTCTATGCCAGTTCGACCCATGCCCTGCTGCCGCGCGACCTGAACCAAGTCTATGACACACAAGGGGGTGAACGCATTTCAGGCGTGTTGATGCATGCCAAGTTTGCCGGTGATTTCCCGGCGCGGGCCGCAGAGGAGGTTCTGCGCAACCAGCATTATCAGGACAGCCGCGAATACCATGCCTATCAGACCAGAATGCCTGATGGGGGAAGCCTTTGGACCGAATGGTCCGAGCGCTATGTCAACTGGCACCAGCTTGAAATTCTGGGCCTCATGTCGAAGGGAAGCTGGATATGACCCTCGGCGTGATCATGCTGGTGCATACGGCGCTGGACCGGGCCTCTACCGTGGCGCGCCACTTTGCGCAGAACGGTTGTCCGGTGATGATCCACGCGGACAATTCGACGCCGATTGAGGACTACGAGAATTTTGTCGACGGCCTCGCAGATGTTCCTTTGGTGTCTTTCGTGGATCGGGTTCGGGTGGATTGGGGAACATGGACGCTTGTGTCAGCTACAATCCGTTCAACAGAGGCGCTTTTGCACCAACACCCGGAGGTTCAGCATGTTTTGCTGGCGTCGGGATCTTGCCTGCCACTGCGACCGGTTTCCGAACTGCGCGACTATTTGGCTGAACACTCCCAAACTGACTTTATTGAATCGGTGACGACACGCGATGTTCGCTGGACCGTCGGCGGTCTGGATGAAGAGCGGTTTCACCTGCGCTTTCCCTTTTCGTGGAAACGGCGTCGTTACCTCTTCGATCGTTACGTCCAGCTTCAGCGCCGAATAGGTTTCCGCCGGAAAATTCCTAATGGATTGGTCCCACATCTTGGATCGCAGTGGTGGTGCCTGACCCGCAGCACGCTGAATTCAATTCTGGAAGGTCCGCGAAGGGTCGAGTTTGATCGCTATTTCAAGCGCGTTTGGATTCCGGACGAAAGCTATTTCCAAACACTGGTGCGATATTACAGCCGCAACGTGGAAAGCCGGTCGCTGACACTGTCGAAATTCGATTTCCACGGTAAGCCGCATGTTTTCTATGACGATCACCTGCCGCTTCTGCGCAAATCTGACTGCTTCATGGTGCGCAAGGTTTGGCCGCGGGCGGATCGTTTGTATCGGGAGTTCTTGAGCCCGGGTATCGCGTCAGCTGCCGATCCTGAAACTGACCCGGGTAAGGTCGATAGGTTGTTGTCGAAATCCTGGCTACGGCGTCATCAAGGTCGACGCGGTCTGTATATGACCAGCCGCTACCCCGACCAGGCATTCAGCAACCGCCTGACCGCGGCTCCCTACACCGTGTTCCAAGGCTTTTCCGACATTTTCGAGGAATTCGAGGGCTGGCTGGAAAAAGTCGCGGGCGGTCAGGCTCATGGCCACCTCTTTGCCCCCGAAGGGGCAGAGTTCAGCGGCGGCGCCGGATCGGTCAAGGGTGGTTTGACGGCCGACGCTGGGCTGCGTGACCACAACCCCCAGTCCTTTCTGACCAACCTTCTTTGGAACACACGCGGAACCCGGCAGTGTTTCCAGTTCAGCCCACGGGACAATCAGGGAATCCTGCGTTTCATTGCTAACGATCCGAACGCACAATTTGAAATGATCACTGGGGCTTGGGCGGTACCGTTGTATCTGGAAGGGTTGTCGTTGGATCAGGCACGCCGAAAGGCCGCAGCGCTGCAAAGGGCCGAGGCCGATCAGCTTGATCTGCTGCAATCGCCGAACTGCCATGCGCGAGTTCGGATCTGGTCACTTTCTGATGTCCTTTACAGCCCAGATGAGCATCTAAGAACGGTTGTGGATGACCTTGGATTGCGCAGTCAGTCGCGGCTGGCAGACGCTCCGTTAATGCGCGATCTGACGGGGTTCTCGGAATTCCTCATAGAGCTTCGCAATGCTGGAATGCAGATTCAGCTGCTGGGGTCGTTCCCGCAGGATTTGGCCAAGCTCAACCGTCGCCGGCAGGCTGCACCACGTCTTGTGGTGAAGTAACATGTCCCGGACATTCGAATATTTTACGATCCTCGCCGAGATGCGCACCGGTTCGAACTTTCTTGAGGCGAACCTGAATGCGGTGCCGGGTGTGCAGTGCCTAGGCGAAGTGTTCAACCCGCATTTCATGGGGAAGAAGGGGAGAGCGGAGCTGTTGGGGTTGACCATGAGCGAGCGGAATGAAGACCCGTTTCAGCTTTTGGATCAAATCAAGGCGCAGGATGGTTTCGCAGGTTTCCGGCTGTTTTCCGATCATGACCCGCGCGTTCTGGACCATGTTCTTGCCGACCCGGCCTGCGCCAAGATCATCCTGAAGCGCGCCCCGGTTCAAAGCTATGTTTCGCTGCAAATAGCGCGGTCGACGGGCCAGTGGCGCTTGTCGAATGTGCAGAAACGCAAGTCGGCCAAGATTGACTTCGACCCGCAAGAGTTCTCTACCTATTGCGAGGAACTCGCGTCCTATTATGCGCGGCTTGAGGACGGTCTTCAAAAGAGCGGGCAGACGGCGTTTCGCCTCGCGTTCGAGGATGTGGGGTCCCTGGCCGCATTGAACGGTTTGTTGCGGTTCTTGGATGTCCCTGAGCGGCTGGAACGGCTTTCCCGCGCGACCAAGCGACAAAACCCCGGAGTGCTGCGCGACAAGCTGACAAACCCTGACGTGTTGGACAATCTGGACCTCGGAGAGCTTGGCGGTGCGATTGAACCCGTCGTGACGCCCGCTCGTGGGGGGCAGGTCAGGTCCTACGTCGCCGCGCGAGACAGTGGCATTCTGTTTCAACCAGTAACGGGTCGCACCGATCCCGTGGTCGAGAACTGGTTGGCAGCTCTGGACAACGCTTCTCCCAACGAACTTCGGCGGGGATTCAACCAGAAATCCCTGCGCCAGTGGAAGCGTCGTCATCCCCGGCACCGCAGCTTCACGCTTGTTCGGCACCCGGTCGAACATGCCCATCGCGCTTTCTGTCGCCACATCCTGATGCCCGGTGAAAACTGCCTCGCCGAGATCCGAGATACGCTGCGCTCACAGTTTGGCGTGCCGTTACCAGAAGGCGCGCCCGGGCCGGATTACGACGCCGCTGCCCACCGACGAGCCTTTCTTGGGTTCCTGGGTTTCGTGACCAATAACCTCGCTGGCCAGACAGCACTTCGCATTCCGGCGGAATGGGACCAGCAGCATGAGGGGTTGCGCGCGATCAGCGCCGTTGCGCCGCCGGACATGGTTGCGCGGGCTCCTTCTGCTTCGGTCGAGTTGGAGCACCTCGCTCGATTGGCGGGGGTACAGGCTGTCGGTTTTCTGGAAAAGGAGGCTAGTGACCCCGTAGCGCTTTCAGAGATCTATGACCAAGAAATAGAGGCCGCGACGCGCGCGGCCTATCAACGAGATTACATGTCGTTTGGCTTCGGTGCCTGGTCAGAGGCCTAGGCGGCCTGCGAGGTCGGAAGTTCCGTCAGAACCGCGTAAAGGGTCGCGGGGTCATCATTGGCCCGCAGCTTCGCGCAAAGCTGAGGTTCACGCAGGCTGCGCGATACCAGCGCGAGCGCCTTCAGATGATCCACACCGGATTCCTGTGGTGCGAACAGCGCGAAAACCAGATCAACCGGTTGCCGGTCAACAGCGCCAAAATCGAAGGGTTTTTCCAATCGGATAAATGCACCACGGACCGAGTCCAGACCCGGCAGACGGGCATGCGGCAGGGCAACGCCGTGTCCTACACCGGTCGGGCCAAGCGCCTCGCGGTCCTGCAGGGCATCGACGACTTCTGCCGCCTTCAGATCAGTGATCGACGAGGCAATATCGCCCAGCTCCTGAAACAGGCGTTTCTTGCTGGACATAGTACCAAAAACCTTGACCGCATCGGGCCGAAGAATGCTCGAAAGTTCCATAGACCTATCTTGGTTGGCGCGCCTTCCGACGCGCCCTGCTCGTTATCGCGGGTCAATCCACCCGCTGTTCCCGTCATGACGGCGATGAACCACATTCACGCTGCCGCTCTTCTCGTTCCGGAAGACCAACAGTGAATCACCGTTCAATTCCATTTGCATGACCGCTTCGCCAACTGACAAAGAGGCAATCCTAGTTTCCATCTCGGCGACGATGATGGGCTGGAGCGAATCCGGCTCCGAATCCCCGTGATCGTCGCTGCCGGCGAGGATATACGAGGAACCTTCCAAAAGTTCAACCGGCTGGGCTCGGTCGCGGTGATGGTCCTTCAGGCGGCGCTTATACCGGCGCAGCTGTTTTTCCATCTTGTCGAGACAGCCTTCGAAAGCCGCGTAGATTTCGGTGGCGTGGGCCTTGGCCTGCGCGGTTAGTCCAGTGGAGAGGTGAACGATGGTTTCACAAACATATTCGTGGGCGTTACGTGAAAACACGACAGAGGCATTGGTCGGACGTTCGGCGTATTTGTCGACGATACCGCCGAGTTCTTGCTCGACATGGGTCTGGAGGGCCGCGCCGATGTCCAACTGCTTTCCACTGATCTGATATTGCATGTTTCCTCCAATTATTATTCGTGGCCGCTCATTTCAGGACGCAACGTCACTTCTGCCCGGTAATAAATACCTGACTTCAGATTAAGAGAATCTGTTTCGCCGAAGGGCAGATCGGCGCATGCGTTCGTGGGATGACGGAATGCTCATGCATCCTCTGTATTTGGCGACAGTTCTGCGGGCAATGTCAACGCCTTCGCTATGCAGCAGCGCAGCAATTTTGGCATCGCTGAGCGGAGCTTCGCCGGTCTCCGACGCTATCAGGTGGCGAATTCGTCTTTGAACTGCAAAGGCAGAGTGGGACGTCCCGATCGCTGCGGTCAGGAAGGCCGACAGGGGGTAGACCTGGCCTCTGAAACTCAATGCCTTGTCCGCGACACAGCGCCCGATCGTTGACGGATGCAGGTCCAGCACATCGGCCAGACTTTTGCGGGTCAGGGGGCGCATTTGCGCCTCGCCCCCTGAAAAGAAAGGGTTTTGATGGGCGACGATGGTCGCGGCAACACGTGTCAGAGTGTGGTTCCGAAAGGTCAGAGCGCGGGCCATGGCTTCAGCAGCAGCGCGCAGTGGCCCCATCTGCGGGTGGGAGCGATCGACCGTTTTCATCAGGTCTTGATCCAGTGTCAGAGAGGGAAGTTCATCGCCTTGAAGCTCTACCCGGAAGCCACCCTGCCCATCGGAATAGACTCGCAACTCGGGCGCGGGGACGGTGTCGATTTGACCCACGTAGGCAGCCGGATTGGGCGACAAATTGCGAATCAGTTCAGCCAGTGCCTGAAGCTGTTGGTCGTCCATGTTCAGCCGGTGCCGCAGCTTGGTCCAGCGGCCTTCGACCAGCCGTTCGAGGTTGGCTGAGACTGTCCGCGCAAATTCTGGATCGGTGCCGCGGGCGATCAGTTGAAGCGACAGGCATTCTTCCAGATTGCGAGCGCCAATTCCGGTCGGTTCGCAAGATTGAAGCGTGTCGATGGCCCGTCGAATGTCTGGCAAAGAGGTGTCGAGCGCCGAGGCGAGCTCGGCGTCGCTGCTGGTCAGGTAGCCATCTTCGTTGAGGTCGCCTGCCAGTGCTTCGGTCAATTGTCGAATGTGGCTGGGTAACCCCATCAGAACAAGTTGTTCCCGAAGATGGTCGGCAATCGTTGGACTGGCGGCAATGGCCGCTTGATTGACACCGCCGAAGCCAGCGGCGGGAGGATGGTAGATTAGGAACGGGTTTGTTTCGGCCGCATCACGCAATTGTTGATCAAGTTGGGCCAGAGGCGCGCGTAAAACCTGTAGGCCAAGTTGCACGCCCGGTAACAGGGCCTGCTGTTGCCCCAGACGCCCCTGAAGTTTCGGACCCAGACCCATACCGCGCCTTTCCATCCGGTTGATCAGGAGATGCGGAAGCTTTGCCCCAGATAAACCCGGCGTACGTTTTCGTCCTGAACGACCTCGTCAGTGGTGCCGCTCATCAGGACCATACCGTCGTGAAGGATATAGGCCCGATCAACGATTTCCAGCGTTTCGCGGACGTTGTGGTCGGTAATCAGCACGCCGATTCCGCGTTTCTTCAAATCCGCCACAAGATGGCGAATTTCGCCCACCGCAATCGGATCAACGCCGGCAAAGGGTTCGTCCAATAAAAGATACTTCGGATTGGCGGCGAGGCAGCGCGCGATTTCGACCCGGCGTCGCTCGCCACCGGACAAGGCCAGTGCCTGTGCGCGACGCAGATGGCTGATCGAAAATTCCGACAAAAGCTCTTCTAACCGCTCGCGACGACGGTGAGAGTCCGGCTCGTTGATTTCCAGAATGGCCAGAATGTTGTCCTCGACCGTGAGGCCCCGGAAGATGCTGACCTCCTGTGGAAGATAGCCAACACCAAGTCGCGCCCGGCGATACATCGGGTAGTTGGTGACGTCCCGACCGTCGATCTCGACTGTGCCGCCCTCTGCCCGGATCAGTCCAGCGATTGCATAGAAGCAGGTGGTCTTGCCCGATCCGTTCGGGCCAAGCAGCGCGACAACCTCGCCGCGTCCAAGCTCTAGGCTGACGTCTCGGATAATCAGGCGTTTGCGATAGCTTTTACGCAGGTGGCTGACTTTCAGCCCGACCTGCCCATCGGCCACGGTAAGTGTCGGAGTTTCGCTCATTTGTCGGCTGCAGGCTGAAGGATTGTGCGAACCCGGCCTTCCATAACACCTGTGCTGTCCCCAAGGTTCACCACCAGTTTCTCGCCGGAAAGCGCGCTGCTCCCTTGGCTCAGCAACACGTCGCCTGTCATGACGATAATATCGTCCCGCACGGCGTAGACCGCTTTCGCACCTTTTGCGGTCTCGTCGCCATTCACCAGCAGGACATTTCCAGAGGCAGTCATCGTGTCGATGTCGCCGGTGGCGTTGCCATTTTCGACAACATAATTCACCTCGATCTGGTCCGCAGACAAGCGCAAGGCATCCTGCACCACCAGCACATTTCCACTGAACACGGCGACGCCCGAAGATTGGTCAAGGCTGAGAGAGTCCGACACGATTTCTATCGGTTGGCTGACATCGTGAGCTGCGTCGCCGAAGGTAATGCCGGCATTTTGGGCCAGTATCGCATCACTTGGCAGCATCAGGATCGCCGCAAGAATGGCAGAACTCAGAATTTTCACCGCGCGTCCTCTTTTGGTTGAGGGGTGTATACCAGTTTCACACCGTCTTTGAAATCGAGAACATGGTGCCCGGGCGAGGTATCGCTCTGGCGGATTTCCATACGTCCGGCGGTTAATCTTCCGGTTGGGCTGTCCATCTCGACCTTTGAGTCCGAGCGCAACCAGGCCCCTTCCAGATCGGCGGTCAGTGCGTCTGTGGACATTTGGTATCCCTCGGACGTGGTGATCAGGACATCCCCCTGAAGATGCGCAAGGTCGTTCCGGTCATCTATCATGCCGCCATCAGAGGTCAGCTCGACCCGCGATCCGTCAGGGTAGTCGAGCCACATTTCGACGGTCTCGACGTTGGTCCGGTTGTCGTCTTCCACATCGGGTAGAATTTTCGCCGCACGAAAAGTAATCGCTGTCCCATCGTTGGATAAGGTGGAATAGGTCGCCTCGCTGATACCCTGATCCCGGATGAGTTGTTCCACATCAACCTTGGCGTAAGGGATCGAGGCGGTCGGGTCGATATCGCGCGATACCAGGAAGATCGTCGACAGGATCAGCAGCGCAGCCAGCGGCAACAATACCTTCGCCAGAGCGATGAAGCGGGAATAGGTATTGTCGAATGTGGCCATCGCTTTACGCCACCCCGGCCCGCAGGCAGTCGTGGACATGAAGAATACCAGCCGCCTGCCCGTTTCCATCGGGATCAATCACAAAGAGGCATGTAATCTTGTGCTCGTTCATGATGGCCAGCGCTTCTTCCGCCATGGCATCGGGCGCGATGGTCAGCGGCGCGGCGGTCATGACCTCGTCCGCGGTCCGGTCCAGAAGCCCTTCCATGTTGCGGCGCAGGTCGCCGTCGGTCACGACGCCTTTCAGGCGGCCCTCGCTATCGACGACGCCGACCACGCCAAAGCCCTTTTGGCTGATGGTCAACAACGCATCGGCCATCTTCGTGCCGCACGGGACGACGGGCACGTCGCTGTGCATGAGGTCTGACACCTTCGACAGTTGCGCCCCCAGCTTGCCGCCAGGATGGAAAACCCGAAAATGGGCGGGAGTGAAATCTCGATGCTCCATCAATGCGATCGCAAGTGCATCGCCAAGCGCCAGCGTCATTGT
>CAYFXM010000043.1:0-908 GCA_964346965.1 uncultured Actibacterium sp.
CCGCAACCATCGCATCATCCACGTCGTCGCTTTCGAACATCTCGCCGACATAGGGCCACAGGTAGTCCAGCGCCGCCTGCATGCGGCCATGGCTCTCCTCGGTCCCGTCGCCCAGACCAGCCACCGTGTCGGCGGAGCGTTCAAGGTGATAGGCGACCTCTTTACTGGCTTTCTCGGCGATCTCGGCCACGGTCTTGTCCGAGGACGTCATCAACCGGCCCAGCATGATCGAGTGCCACGCGTCGAACAGGAACTGGCGCATCAGGGTCTGGCCAAAATCGCCATTCGGCATCTCGACCAGCAGCACGTTGCGGAAATCCCAGGCGTCGCGCAGGAACGCGATGTCATCGGCGGTTTTGCCTTCGCCCTGAACCTCGGCGGCGTAACCCAGCCACAGCTGGGTCTGGCCGATTAGGTCCAGCGCGGTGTTGGCCAGCGCGATGTCTTCTTCCAGTACCGGTGAATGCCCGCACCATTCGGACACGCGGTGCCCAAGGATCAAAGTGTTGTCGCCCATGCGCAGCAGGAACTGCAATAGGGCCTGTTTGTCGACCTCTGCCATCACATGTGCCCCACTTCTTCGGGAATGTCATAAAAGGTCGGGTGGCGATAAACTTTGCTTTCCGACGGCTCAAACAGCGGGCCTTTTTCGCCCGGGGCCGTTGCGGTGATGTGCTTGGCTTCGACAACCCAGATCGACACGCCTTCGTTACGGCGGGTATAGACGTCGCGGGCGTTCTTGACGGCCATTTCCGCGTCAGGGGCGTGCAAGGAACCCACATGACGGTGGCTTAGGCCATGCTGACCGCGGATGAAGATTTCCCAGAGGGGCCATTCGTTTTTCATAGCGGATACTCCTGATTACTCTGCCGCGTGCATGCGGGCGGCTTTTTTGCGGGCGTGTTCCA
>CAYFXM010000043.1:918-14597 GCA_964346965.1 uncultured Actibacterium sp.
AGACTGGCCCTTGGAGCGGCTCGAGACCTTGCTCCACGCCTTGTTGCGGGCGGCCAAACGGTCGACGTTGCAGGGGCCATTGCCCTTGATGACGTCGAAGAATTCCGACCAGTCCGGGTCGGTATAGTCATAGTGACCACGTTCCTCGTTCCACTTGATGCCGGGATCGGGCAGGTCGAGGCCAAGGAACTCGATTTGCGGCACCGTCTGGTCGACGAATTTCTGACGCAGCTCGTCATTTGTGTTGATCTTGATCTTCCACGCCATCGACTGGGCCGAGTGGACCGAGTCCTTGTCCGAGGGACCGAACATCATCAACGATGGGAACCAAAGGCGGTTCAACGCGTCCTGCGCCATCTTCTTTTGTTCCGGCGAGCCTTCGGCCATCTTGCGGATGGCGTCATAGCCCTGACGCTGGTGGAAGCTTTCTTCCTTACAGATACGGATCATGGCGCGCGAATACGGGCCGTAAGAGGTCCGCTGCAGCGGCACCTGGTTCATGATCGCCGCGCCGTCAACCAGCCAGCCAACCGCGCCGATGTCGGCCCAGGTCAGCGTCGGGTAGTTGAAGATCGACGAGTATTTCATGCGGCCGTCCAGCAGCATCTCGGTGATCTCGTCGCGGGTCACGCCAAGCGTTTCCGCCGCGCAGTACAGATACAGACCGTGGCCAGCTTCGTCCTGAACCTTGGCCAGCAGGATCGCTTTGCGTTCCAGCGTAGGCGCGCGAGTGATCCAGTTGCCTTCGGGCAGCTGTCCGACGATTTCAGAGTGCGCGTGCTGGCCGATCTGACGGATCAACGTTGCGCGATAGTCATCGGGCATCCAGTCCTTGGGCTCGATCTTGATATCGCGGTCGATCTTGTCTTGGAATTCGCGTTCCTGATCCGTCATCTCCTCTTTGGATTTGACGCCCGATCCGGCGGTTTTCACTAGTTGAGCATACATCTGGGGCTCCTCCCTTAGACGCGTTCAAGGATCAGGGCCGCGCCCTGTCCGACACCAACGCACATTGTGCACAGCGCATAGCGCCCGCCGGTGCGTTGCAATTGATAAGCGGCTGTCAGAACAAGGCGGGCGCCGGACATGCCAAGCGGATGTCCCATCGCAATCGCACCACCATTGGCATTAACATGGGGTGCATCGTCGGCCACGCCAAGTTCGCGCAGGGTGGCAAGACCCTGCGACGCAAAGGCCTCGTTCAATTCTATCACATCCATCTGGTCGATGGTCAGACCCGCGCGCTCCAGCACCTTGCGGCTGGCCGGAACCGGGCCGATCCCCATGACACGCGGCGCGACACCCGCCGCCGACATGCCCACAACGCGGGCCATCGGTTTCAGGCCGTTCTTGCTGGCGGCGGCTTCACTGGCCAGCAAGATCGCCGCAGCACCGTCGTTCACACCCGAGGCATTGCCTGCGGTGACCGACAGGTCCGGACCGTTCACGCCCTTTAGCTTGGCCAGCTTCGCGGCGTCAGTACCGGGGCGCGGGTGTTCGTCAGTGTCCACGATGACTGGCTCTCCCTTGCGCTGCGGGACAGACACCGGGGTGATCTCGTCCTTGAAAATGCCAGCCTCATGCGCGGCCTGCCAGCGGGCCTGACTGCGGGCGGCGAAGGCATCCTGATCTTCCCGGCTGACGTTATAGTCAGCGGCCACGTTGTCAGCGGTCTGCGGCATGGAATCCACGCCGTACATCTCTTTCATCTTCGGATTGATGAAGCGCCAGCCGATGGTGGTGTCGTAAACCGCATTCGCGCGGGTGAAGGCATTGGTGGCCTTGGGCATCACGAAGGGTGCGCGGCTCATGCTTTCGACACCGCCAGCGATCGCCAAGTCATAGTCGCCCGCCTTGATGCCCCGCGCGGCCATGCCAACGGCATCCATTCCACTGGCACACAGACGGTTCACAGTCGTGCCCGGCACATCAATCGGCAGACCCGCCAAGAGGGCCGCCATGCGCGCGACATTGCGGTTACTTTCACCCGCCTGATTGGCATCGCCATAGATCACATCGTCCACGCTGGCCCAATCGACCTGCGGGTTCCGCGCCACCAGCGCGGCAATCGGTGCAGCGGCAAGATCGTCGGTCCGGACCGAAGACAAGGCGCCACCGTACCGTCCGATAGGGGTGCGCGTTGCGTCGCAAATGAATGCGTCCATTGATGGGCTCTCCTGTTCGCAAAGGTCAGATATACCAACCGTATGGTCGGTTAATACGATGGAAGATGATTCGGGGCAATAGATATGTTACATAAAAAGTAGTTTATGATTTAATCTGTAACTAATGACCCGCGCCGAAAGTTGCATTGTAAGATTGGCCAAACGGTAAGTTGCAACCATCGACGCGAATGTGCTTTTTTGCGTGGAACAACAGTTCAGGAAGGAACGGATTGCAGAACATGGTGCTCGAAGGTTTCTTTCCCTACCGTTTCGCCGTCGCGGCCGAGTTGTTTTCGTCACAACTTGTTCAGGTCTACGGGCGTGAGTTCGGTCTGAGCCGCGAAGAATGGCGGCTTCTGTTCCTTCTTCAGCAGGACGAGGAAGTCACCTCTTCTGAACTAGCTCGCCGAACCACATTGTCGAAAGTCCAGATCACTCGGGCTTCGCAGAAGTTAGAGGCAAAGGGCCTGATCTCTCGTCGGGTAGAAGATACCGACAAGCGACTGCGCAGTTATCGGGCAACGGCTGAAGGCCGCAGAATTTTCCATCAGATATTGCCACGGATCGAGTCACGAGTTGAAGGAATATTGGGCCAGTTGGCGCCCGATGACCGCGCGGCTTTGGATCGGGGCATAAACGCGCTGATTTCAACCATGTCCCCGGACCAAAAGGCTCCCATGGAGGGAGTGTTGGAGCGAGATGAGGAGTAAACACGGACCGTGCACCGCACAACTCTAAGCACTCCGCTCCGAACACAGGAAAGCGAATAATGACTCCACGCGATCTTTGCGCGGCCTATCTGGCGGCCCTCGACAATGCCGACCTAGAGGCGGTGCGGGCGCTATTCTCACCTGACGGCCTTGTCGTCTCTCCGCTTTATGGTGTGAAGAAGGCGCATGATTTCTATGCCAGCCTGTTTGCCGATACCAACCGATCGGAAACGACACTTCTTGGCATATTCGAGGCGGCGCAGGATGGCGGCTCGGTGGCGTTGCATTTCCAGTATGTCTGGACGATGAAAAGCGGGAAAGTCGTGACGTTCGAATGTGTCGATGTCTTCGAACTGACCGAAGACCGGCAGAAGTTTCAGAAACTTACGATCATCTACGATACAGCGCCGTTACGGGATGAATTCAACGGGCTACGAGACCGACGGCGCTAGGATGTCGGATTGAATAGGCTGAGATTGCTACTCGATCCCGAGCAGATTATAGGCAATCGAGCGGTATCAAGGAGCGCCCTTTGGAATTTTGGATTGTAGCCGGTCTGGCGGCCTATCTTATGGGCTTGTCCAAGGGCGGAGTCCCAATGATCGCGATGCTTTCAGTGCCGTTAATGTCGCTGTTCATGGATCCGGCTATGGCGGCCGGTTTGTTGTTGCCGCTGTATATTTTGGCGGATGCCTACGCGATCTACCTCTTTCGCAAAGCCCTTTCAGTTCGGAACCTGAAAATCCTCCTGCCTGGAGGGATTAGCGGCATTCTGATCGGTTACTTTGCTGTTTCCTATGTGCCGGGTGACTGGGTAAAGCTACTGGTTGCCGGGATCGGGGTATCCTTTATTCTGAACTCCCTGAAAAAGAGGCTGTCCAAGGGTGAGATCCCTCCCAAACCTGCAGACGCTCCACGTGGAGTGTTCTTGGGGACACTGGCCGGATTGACGAGCTATATCTGTCATGCTGGGGGGCCCCCTTACCAAGCCTACGTCTTGCCACAAAAACTGGACAAGATGGTGTACCTCGGAACGACGACGATCTTTTTCTCGGTCATCAACGCGCTCAAGGTGCCACCATATATTCTGGCGGAACAACTCACGTGGGAAAGTGCTTCGCAGGCTGTCTGGCTTGCTCCCTTAGCGCTTGCCGGGGCGTGGAGCGGGGCGACGATTTCGCGGATATTACCAGATCGGGTATTCTTCCTGTTGATCGAAGTAGCGCTGGGGGTCGTGTCGGCCAAGCTGATCTACGAGGTGGTCGTCGGATGAGGCAGCCTTGAGCCGCATCAATGCAATTTCTTGGAAGATATGCGATAATTGCGCCTTCGACCGGGGATACCCCCGTTACGAAAGTGGAGAAGATGCCGTCAATACAGCAACTCCTCAACGAAAAGGGCCGACGGGTTCACACCGTCGCACCGGATGACACCGTTCTGGAGGCCATTCAGTCGATGGCCGACAACAATATCGGATCGGTGGTCGTGACCGAGGGCGACAAGGTGGTGGGCATGTTTACCGAGCGGCACTATGCGCGTGAAGTCATTCTCAAGGGAAGGTCTTCGCCGCGCACGCTGGTCGGTGAGATCATGGCGACGGAAGTCATCTATGTCGAACCCGAGCAGACGATTGAAGACTGCATGGCGATCATGACTGAACGGGGGATTCGCCATCTCCCGGTTCTGCGGGATGAAAGGCTGATCGGGATTGTCTCAATCGGAGATCTCGTCAAAAGCATCATCAGCGGTCAGAAGTTCGTCATAGACCAGCTTGAACATTACATCGCTGGCTAGCCCGCGCTCTTTTCGACGTCAGGAGTGACAAATAACGTTTTCAAAAGCTCCGCGACACCTTACGTCAGCGGCCCCGGACGGGTGCGTTTTGCTAGCCTGACTTGCGTCAGAGTTTTGTGACCCCATGCAGGGTAAGCGTGCTGACCACATCGGCATAATCTTCGCGGGCTTTAGAGCCCGCGCCGGTGTTCCACATGTAATACCAATTCAACATACCAAAAACCGACATCGTGGCTGCACGCAGCTTGTCCTTGTCTTCACCCAATATTTCGGGTGCAAGGTCTTTGAGGATGTTGCTGACAAAGGCAACAAGGTCGCGCTGGTAGCCGCGCAGAACTTTCTGCTGCTCTGCAGGCAGGGCGGACATGCCACTGATTTGTACGCGATGTTCATCATCCGCACCCTGATAGGCGAACAGGATTTCCCGCATCGCGGTGCGCAGCATTTCCTCTGGATTCAGGCCGTCGGTATCAATGCTACAAATCCGGTCGCGTAAATCCCGTAGGTAGGTTTCAAGGATGTCATACAGGATGGCATCCTTGCTGTCATAATAGTGGTAGATATTCGCCTTCGAAATCCCGCATTCTTTCGCCAAAAGGGACATGGATGCGCGGTCGAATCCTTGGTCGGCAAACACCTTGGCGGCGGATTTCAGAATTTGCTCGCGCTTCTGGTCGTGGTCTTTGGCAATGGTACGGGCCACGGCTTACTCCTTATCGCGGTTGTCGACGACACGCTTGGCCTTGCCTTGCGAGCGTTCAACTTCTCCGGGGTCACCTACAATGATTTCGGTGGAAACGCCAACGATGTCCTTGATCCGCTTGGTCAGCATCCGCGCGGCGGCGGTTTTGGACATGCTGTCGGTCGAGTCCGGTTCGGCTTCGACGAAGACACGCATGGCGTCCATACGACCTGATTTGTACAGCTCGATCTGGTAGTACGGGGCCAGTCCGCCGGTCGCCATGACCTGTTCCTCGATCTGGCTGGGGAAGACGTTGACACCGCGCAGGATGATCATGTCGTCGCTGCGACCGGAGATTTTCTCCATCCGGCGCATCGAGCGTGCAGTGCCCGGCAGAAGACGCGTCAGGTCGCGGGTCCGATAGCGGATCATCGGCAGACCTTCCTTGGTGATGGTGGTGAAAACCAGTTCCCCCATCTCGCCGTCGGGCAGCACTTCGCCAGTTTCGGGGTCGATGATTTCGGGCAGGAAGTGGTCCTCCCAAATCACCGGGCCGTCCTTGGTTTCCACGCATTCGTTGGCAACACCCGGGCCCATGATCTCCGACAGGCCATAGATGTCGACCGCGTGCATATCAAATGCGTTCTCGACCTCTTTGCGCATCGCGTCGGTCCAGGGCTCTGCCCCGAAAACGCCCACCTTCAGAGAGCTTTTGCGCGGATCCAGACCAACCTTGTGATACTGCTCTAGGATGTTGAGCATATCGGAGGGGGTCACCATGATCCCGTCGGGTTTGAAGTCGGTGATCAGGCCAACCTGTTTCTCTGTCTGGCCGCCCGACATCGGGACAACTGTCGCGCCTAGACGCTCAATCCCGTAGTGCGCGCCCAAGCCGCCGGTGAAAAGGCCATAGCCGTAGGCATTGTGCACCATGTCACCCTTGCGTAGGCCCGAGGCCCGCAGCGAGCGCGCGACCAGATCAGCCCAGTTGTCGATGTCGTTCTTGGTGTAACCGACAACGGTCGGTTTGCCGGTGGTTCCAGACGAGGCGTGCAGGCGGATAATCTCACTGCGCGGAACGGCGAACAGGCCGAACGGATAGTTGTCGCGCAGGTCGTTCTTATAGGTGAACGGGAACTTCGCCAGATCGGACAGCTTATGCAGGTCGTCGGGATGGACACCTGCCTCGTCGAACCGTTGCTTGTACATCGGGACGTTGTCATAGGCATGGCGCACAGACCATTTCAAGCGGTCTAGCTGCAGGGCGCGAATCTCGTCGATCGAGGCGATCTCGATCGGGTCCAGATCGGCTTTGTTCGGGCTAAGATCTTCCATCGCGGGGCTCCTCCAAACGCGAATTATTCTTCGAAATGCTGGCCGTTGATCGTGCGGGACATGCCGCGGAATTCAGCGATCAGCGTGTTGTCTTGATTGGTGACGCGTACGTCGTAGATGCCGCTGCGACCAGTTAGAGAGACTTCTGTCGCGGTGGCGGTCAGGCGGTCGCCCAAGCGGCCCGGGGAGAGATAGCTCATCACTGTATGCTGACCGACGGTCGATTTGTTGCGGCTGTTGCAGGCGAAGGCAAAGGCGCTGTCGGCCAGCGCGTGGCTGACACCGCCGTGACAGGTGCCGTGGCCATTGCAGTGGTGTTTTTCGACAGTCATGGCAAGAACTGCGCCGCCCTCGTCGACCTCGACGATTTCCATGCCAAACCACTTGCTGGCTTCGTCATTGGCCCACATTGCTGCGGCGGATTTTTCTGCGCGTTCCTTGGGCGTCATCGTCATTTCCCGTGAAAGTTCGGTGCTCGTTTCTCAAGGAAACTTGCGACACCTTCAGCATAGTCGGCGCTTTCACCGCAGGTTTTCATCGCGTCGGCTTCCAGATCCAGTTGATCGGACAGGGTGTTCACGGCCGCGGCTTGGATGCTTTGCTTGGTCAGGCCAAGGCCAAGGGTCGGGCCGTTGGCGAATTGCTGGGCCATGGCGCGGGCCTCGGTCATCAGGTCTTCGTCTGGGAGAGCCTTCCAGATAAGGCCCCAGTCCTCGGCTTGCTTGGCTTTCAGGGGTTGCGCAGTGAAGGCCAAACCCTTGGCGCGGGCCTCGCCCAGAAGGCGCGGCAGGTGCCAGCTTCCACCGGTATCGGGAATCAGGCCGACCTTAGAGAAACTTTGAATAAATTTCGCGCTTTCGCCGGCCAGAACCATGTCGCAGGCGAGTGCGAGATTCGCACCCGCGCCTGCGGCAACACCATTCACGGCGCAGATCACAGGGAAGTTCAGCGAGCGAATCAAGCGTACCAGCGGTGCATAGAACGTGCGGACGGTGTGGCCCAGATCGGGCGGGCCATCCATTTTCGACGGATCGCGGTCGCCAAGGTCTTGCCCTGCACAGAATCCACGCCCGGCACCGGTCAGAAGCACGGCACGGGCGCCATTGTCGCGCGCGGACTCTAATGCCCCGCGAAGGGCAAGATGCATGTCTTCATTAAAAGAGTTCAGTTTATCCGGGCGATTCAGGGTAATCTCGACCCAGTTCCCGTGATCCTGCGCAAGAATCGTATCGCTCATAGCGGTCCCGCTTGTCGTTTGTTCCAAGTTAAATATTGCATTAACCGAACGGTTGGTCAATAAATAACCTCACAACGAATCTGAACGTGTCAGAAGGAATGGGCATGCTGCACTCGCCGCTGGTCAAAGTGGAATTTGAAGGCGACGTCGCCTGGGTCACGGTGAACAATCCGCCGGTGAACGCGACCTCGACCAAGGTGCGCCAAGGGCTGGCCGATGCTGTCGCCGCCGTGAAAGGTGCGCGTGTGGCCGTGCTGCGCTGTGCGGGCAAAACCTTCATCGCGGGCGGTGACATGTCCGAGTTCGATGCTCCACCGGTCGAGCCGCATCTGCCTGACGTCGTCCAGATGATCGAGGATAGCGAAGTTCCCTTTGTTGCCCTGATGCACGGCAATGTGCTGGGTGGCGGGTTCGAGATCGCCATGGCCTGTGCCTGGCGGATCGCCAAGCCGGGCACCGGTTTTGGCCTGCCAGAGGTCAACGTGGGCCTGATCCCCGGGGCTGGAGGTACGCAGCGCTTGCCGCGCCTTGTCGGGATGGAGGTCGCAATCGACATGGCCTGTTCGGGCAAATTCCTCAAGGCCGAGGCTCTGCACGACTTGAATGCGGTCGACGTCGTGTCGGAAGAGCTTGAACAGGCGGCGCGTGACTTCATTGCCGACTTGCCTCTGCGACCGACGCCGGTCAGCCAACGTAACGTTCCGGATTTTGCTCCGGAATTGCTCGAGGCATCTCGCGTCGCGCTCAAGAAACGCGCTAAGGGGCAGCAATCTCCGCTAGAAAACCTGATGGCCTTGATCTGGGCGCTGGAGCCTTTCCAAGACGGGCAACCAAAGGAGCGCGCCCGCCATCTGGAACTGCGCCAAAGCCCCGAAAGCCGCGCGTTGCGTCATGCATTCTTTGCGGAGCGCACAGTCTCGAAGCCTATTGCCATTGTGGGCGCGACACCGCGCGACATCACCCAGATTGCGGTCGTTGGCGGCGGGCTGATGGGGGCCGGGATCGCGACCGCTGCTCTGAATGGTGGGCTGTCGGTCACGTTGATCGAGCGTGATACTGATGCTGCCTCGGCGGCCCGAGATCGTGTCACAGGTCTTCTTAAAGGCGCAGTGAAACGCGGCAAGATGACTGAAGCCAAGTTGCAAGAGTGCTTGGCTGCCTTCCGCGCCGTCGACGATTATGCAGAGGCCGCTGATGCCCAACTGGCCATCGAAGCGGTGTTTGAAGATCAAGGGGTCAAGCAACAGGTCTTTGCGGATCTTGCGAAACATATGGATGGCAAGGCCATTCTCGCGACGAACACCTCGTACCTTGACCCGATGGAGATTTTCTCCGGGATCGAAAACCAATCCCGCTGTATCGGCCTACATTTCTTCAGCCCCGCTCATGTGATGAAGCTGCTGGAGATCGTGAAGACCCCGGAAACCAGCGCCGAAGTGATCGCCACCGGCTTTGCCTTGGGCAAGAAACTGCGAAAGGTCTCTGTCCTTTCCGGCATTTGCGATGGGTTTATCGGGAACCGGATGCTGGCCGCTTACCGGCGCGAGGCGGATTATCTGCTGGCGGACGGTGCGCTGCCCTATCAGGTCGATGAGGCCATGCGTGAATTTGGGATGCCGATGGGGCCATATGAACTGCAAGACCTTACCGGATTGCAAATCGCTTGGGCCAACCGCAAGCGCAACGCGGCGACCCGTGACCCAAGCGAACGCTATGTCACCATCGGCGATCAGTTGTGCGAGATGGAGCGGTTCGGGCAGCGGTCCGGCAAAGGCTGGTATCGCTATGAAGAAGGCAACCGCGCGCCCATCCGTGACCCAGAGGTCGAAGACCTGATCGTGTCTTACTCAACAGAACACTGCATTGTTCGGCAGTCGTTTACGTCCGAGGAAATTGCCTCTCGCATTCTGGCCGTACTGGCCAACGAGGGCGCTTTGATCATCGAAGAGGGCATCGCCGAAGGCGCAGAGGCCGTCGATATGGTTCAAATCCACGGCTATGGCTTCCCGCGCTGGCGAGGCGGGCCGATGTGCTATCGCGAAGAAATTGGGCGCGCGGCATCCCGTGCAACCATGGAAACCGTCGCTGCTGAGAGTCCCGGCTCGTGGCAGTTGGCAAACGAGTGTTAAAAGAATCCTTGTTCATTTCATCTGAAACGATTATTCATTGCAGATGAAATGAATTCGAATTGCCATCTTTCAGGGAGGAACCAATGGCTAAATTTTCGAAACTCACTTCGCTCCTGGCGGGTGCCACCATGGCACTGTCCGGTGCGGCAGCCTTTGCGGCTGATTACACCCTGACCATTTCAAGCTGGGCGCCGCCCACCCATGGTATCAACGCCATGATGTGGCCGAAGTTCGTCGAGATGGTTGAAGAAGCCACCGATGGCAAAGTCACCGCTGAGCTGAAGCTTGGCATCGCCCCGCCACCGGCACAGATGGACCTGATCATGGATGGCGCGGCGGATGCCTCGATCATCTTCCACGGCTACCAGCCCGGTCGCTTTGTCACGACCAAGATGATCGAACTGCCTGGTTACGAAGGGTCGGCAGAAGCGGCGTCGGTCGCTTACTGGCGTGCCTATGAAGCGCATCTGAGCGCGGCGAACGAGCACCGTGGTGTTAAGCTGATCGCCCTGCACACGCATGGGCCGGCGCAGTTGCACTCGAACTCGGCGGTAACCTCTCTGGATCAGGTCTCTGGCCTGAAAGTCCGTATCCCCGGTGGCGTTGGGGGTGACGTCGGCGCGGCTCTGGGCGCAACCGGCATTCAGGTCCCGGCTCCCAAAGTCTATGAGACCCTCGCGTCGAAAGCCGCTGACGGCGTTGTCATGCCGTTCGAATCTCGCAAGGGCTTCAAACTGACCGAAGTTGCCCAGAACGTCTATGAGGTTCCGGGTGGTCTGTATCGAGGATCCTTCGCCTTCATCATGAACGAAGACACCTTTGCTGACTTGCCGGCTGATCTGCAGAAGGCGCTGGATGAGAAAGTCTTCGGCGAGCCGCTGAGCCGCGAAATCGGCAAGATCTGGGACCAGATCGACGCCATTGGCCGTGAAGCAACCGAAGCTGCCGAAGGCAACGCGATCAACGCCGCATCTGCAGCGGACATGGAGGCCTTCAACGCGATTGCCGCAGAGGTCCGTACCAAGGTTATCGGCGAAGTCACCGATGCAGGCATTGACGCCCAGGCAGCATACGACCTGATCGTAAAAGAAATGGCTGCCCAATAAGGGCCGCCCGGCTGGCGGGGCCTTCCCGCCAGCTTTTTCCACCCGCAGGGGATCAATCATGCAACAACTCGTGACCCTCGCGCGCCGCGCCAGTTTTGCGCCGACGCTGCTGGCCTGTGTGGCGCTGTTTATCCTGATGGTGATGACATTCTTCGACGTCATCCTGCGTTCTGTATTCAATGCACCGATCGAAGCCGCGACAGAGTTGACCCGCATTCTGATGGCGATCCTCGTGTTTTCGGTCCTGCCGATGATCTCGGCTGGCAAGGGCCAGATCGCGGTCGACCTGACCGATGGCCTATTTGCCCGTCTGCATTTGACCCGCGTGCGTGATGCTGTGGTCTATCTGGCTGGCGGTATCATGCTGATCTGGCCGATCAAGCGCGTTTGGATCCTGTCGGAACGTGCCCGCGACTATGGGGATGTGACCGAGTATCTGTCGATCCCCGTCTACTACGTTGGTTGGTTTATCACGGTCTTCACGGCAATCGCCGCCGTGGCCATGGTGATCACCGGCCTTTTGTACATCTTTGCCCCTCACATTCTGTCGGAGCAGTCCCAATGACAGCCGCCCTGATTGGTTTCGCACTGGTTCTGATACTGGTGCTGTTTCGCCTGCCCATTGTCTTTGCCATGGGCCTCGTTGGCACATTTGGCTTCGCCTACGAGCGGGGTGGAGACATCTTCTCGGAACGTGGTCTGAAGGCTGCCATGTCCATGGTCGGACGTCAGATCATGGACACAGCGCAGGACTATGGCCTGTCGGTGGTGCCGCTGTTCATTCTGATGGGCCTGTTCGTGAACAAAGGCGGCCTGGCAAGAGAGCTTTATGCTGTCTCCAACGCCTTCCTTGGCCACTTCCGGGGCGGTATCGCGATGGCAACCGTGGCGGCCTGTGGCGGATTCTCGGCGATCTGCGGGTCGTCTCTGGCCACCGCTGCGACCATGTCTAAAGTCGCCATGCCCGAGATGCGCCGCTATGGCTATTCGGACGAGCTGTCGACCGCGTCCATTGCGGCGGGTGGCACGCTTGGCATCCTGATCCCGCCGTCTGTGATCCTTGTGATCTATGGCCTGTTGACCGAAACCTCGATTGGCAAGCTGTTCGTCGCCGGTATCCTGCCCGGTGCCATGGGCATCCTATTCTACCTGTTCGCCGTGCGCTGGACGGTTTGGCGCAAGCCGGACTCTGGTCCTGCGGGCGAGCGTCATGGCTGGGGTGAACGTCTGAAAGCGCTGCGTTCGGTCTGGGCGGTGCTGCTACTGTTCTTCCTTGTGATCGGTGGCCTGTATGGCGCCTTTGATTTCGAACCTCTGAACCTGACCTTCAGCCCCACCGAGGCCGCAGGCATGGGCGCCATGGGCGCCTTTCTGATCGCCCTGTCGCGTGGTGGCCTGACCTTCAAGTCGACCTTCGAGGTGTTGAAAGAAACCACCCATACCGCAGCGGCCCTGTTCTCGGTCCTGATCGGTGCTCAAATCTTCTCGAACTTCATCAACCTTGCCGGTCTGCCAGAGGCGCTGATCGCCATGGTCACAGCCTACGAGGTTGCCCCATTCGTGGTCATCCTGATGATCCTTGGCATCTACATCATCTTGGGCTGCGTCTTTGAATCGCTCTCGATGCTGCTGCTGACGGTGCCGATCTTCTTCCCGCTGGTGATCTCGCTTGGCTATGACCCGATCTGGTTCGGCATCGTCGTGGTCGTCGTGACCGAGATCAGCCTGATCACCCCACCTGTAGGCCTGAACGTGTTCATCCTGAAAGGCGTTGTTGGCGACGTTTCAACCGGCACGATCTTCAAGGGCGTGACCCCCTTCTGGGTGGCCGACATCTTCCGCCTCGCGCTGATCGTCCTGATCCCGTGGCTGGTGCTTGTCCTGCCCGAACAGATGGGAGCGATGAGCCACTGATGTTCAACCTCACCGCCCTTCCCGAAGGGTTTCACGAGGACCCTTACCCAACCTACGCCGCGCTGCGGGAGGGCACGCCTGTCTGCCCGCAGCCCGACGGCACCTTTATCCTGTCCCGGTACGAGGATCTGGACACGGTTTACCGCGACACGACCCGGTTCACCTCCGACAAGAAGGCGGTGTTTGGCCCGAAATACGGGGTCGACAGCCCATTGTACGAACACCACACCACCAGCCTTGTCTTCAATGATCCGCCCCTGCACACCCGCGTGCGCAAGGTGATGGTTGGGGCGATGAACCCGCGCGCTTTGGCACAGATGGAGCCCGGGCTGATCACCTTGGTCGATAGCCTGCTGGACGAGATGCAGGCTAAGGGTGACGTCGAGTTGATCGAAGACTTCGCCGGGGCCATTCCAATCGAGATCATCGGCAATCTTCTGGGCATTCCTCGAGATGAACGCGACCCTCTGCGGGATTGGTCTCTGGCCATTCTTGGTGCACTGGAACCACAACTGACGCCCGAACAGGAAGAGTGGGGCAACCGCTCCGTCACTGATTTCAAAGCCTTCCTGCGCAGATCGTTGTAAACAACTTACCTCCGATGCGG
>CAYFXM010000043.1:14607-15245 GCA_964346965.1 uncultured Actibacterium sp.
CAAAGCCTTCCTGCGCCACATCATCGAGGATCGCCGCGCGAACCCCGGCGACCCGGAAACCGATGTCCTCACGCGGTTGATGCAGGATGATGTAGATGGCGGACTGACCGAGGTAGAGCTGTACCAGAACTGCATTTTCATTCTGAACGCGGGGCATGAGACCACAACAAACCTGATCGGCAACGCATTGGAACTGCTAGAGCGTCACCGCCATAAACGGGTGGAGCTGCTGACGAATCCTGACCTGATCACTTCAGCTGTCGATGAATTCCTGCGGCTGGAAAGCCCGAACCAGTTTGGCAACCGCCTGACAACCGAGGATGTCACCTTCCACGGGCAGACGATCCCGGCAGGAACCGACATTCACCTGTGTATCGGGGCGGCCAATCGTGATCCGCGCCAGTTTGAACGGCCCGACGAGATGCTTCTCGACCGGCGCCCTAACAAACACCATGCGTTTGCCGGAGGCCCCCATACCTGCGTCGGCCTGACGCTGGCCCGGATGGAAGGACGCGTGGCCGTTGGCCGGTTCCTGCTACGGTTCCCGGACTATCGACTGACCCCCGGTGCGCAGCGCGGCGGGCGCATTCGGTTCCGCGGGTTCGCCAAGCTTCCGGCACAGGTGAGTTAAATGCGGG
>CAYFXM010000044.1:0-2915 GCA_964346965.1 uncultured Actibacterium sp.
TTACCGAAGGCGCGTGGTGGGTGCAGGACGCCGCTGCCGCCTTGCCGGTGAAACTGCTGAATCCGCAGAAGGGCGAGGCCATCCTGGACCTCTGCGCCGCGCCGGGCGGGAAAACCATGCAACTGGCTGCTGCCGGGGCAAAGGTCACAGCCTTGGATATCTCGAAAAACCGAATGGAGCGGGTCAAGGAGAACCTCGTCCGCACCAAGCTTGAGGCCAAGACCGTCGTCGCCGATGCGTTGGAATGGGTGCCAAGCTCGCTCTTCGATGCGATCCTGCTGGATGCGCCCTGTTCGGCCACCGGCACCATCCGCCGCCACCCGGACCTGCCCTTTGCCAAGACCGGCAAGGACATCAAACCGCTCTTCGCCCTGCAATCGCAGATGATCGACCGCGCCCTTCAGCTACTGAAACCCGGCGGACGGCTGGTGTTCTGCACCTGCTCTTTGCTGCGCGAAGAAGGCGAGGCGCAGCTTGCGGAGGCGCTCTCGCGGCATCCCAACCTGCAACTTGACGACCACCTGCCAGAGGGGGTTCCGGAAGACTGGCGGGCCGAGGGCGGCGGAATACGCACCCGCCCCGACCATTGGGCGGACAAAGGCGGCATGGACGGTTTCTTCATGGCCTGCCTGATTAAAAAGTAGGAAACACGTTCATCGGTGACAGGTTGCGACCTGTACAGTATGTTGCCCCCGAAACGACCGCGACACGAGGACAGGGTTCGGACGGTGACAGCGCAGGACAAAAGCCTTGGCTGGCGGCGTCTGTTACGCCGGATTACGGCGATCCTTTCGCCGATACCTCAAGCGCTCGGAGGCTTCTCGCTTCTGCCCGATCCTTACACGATTGGCGACCCCAAACGGGGTCGTGATCTGACCGATGGCCGCTTTGTCTTCGCGGGTTATGGAATCGAAGCACCGGGGGAATCCCCCTTTGATCTGCCAACCCAAGGCGCCGCCTTTGAAGAGGCGGTGCACGGGTTCGGATGGCTGGACGATCTGGCGGCCTATGCAACCCCCGAGGCGCAGTCCTGCGCGCAGATTTGGGCGCTTGACTGGGCACGGCGTTTCCCACGCGGGCAAGGAACGGGCTGGGCTATCGACCTGACGGCGCGGCGGCTTCTACGGCTTTCCCTGCACGCAGAATTCCTGTCGGATGGTTTGGAAGATGCCGAACTGCGTCTTCTGATCCGAACAATGGCGCGGCAGGCGAGTTATCTGAAGCGCAACTGGCGGCGCGCACCCCGGGGTCTATCCCGGTTCGAGGCATTGGCAGGGCTGACCTTCGGCGGTCTCTGCGTCGAGGGATTGGACGGTTATCTGGCGGCGGCGCAGGACGCGATGGCCGCGGAATGTGAAGCGTGGATTGACGCCGAGGGCGGCATTCCAAGCCGCAATCCCGAAGAGCTTTTGCAAATCTTCTGTCTGCTGATCTGGACTTCGCAGGCACTGACCGAGGCAAAATGGGCGCCGAGCGACAATGTCACCGACACAATCGCGCGCATGGCCCCGGTTCTGCGCGCTTTACGCCATGCTGACGGAGGATTGGCCCGGTTTCATGGTGGCGGCAGAGGGCCAGACGGATGGCTGGACTATGGGCTGGCACAATCCGGTGTCCGTCCAATGGATTTTGACTCGCTGGCGATGGGCTTTGCCCGTTTGGCGGCGCTGCGGACGACGGTCGTTGTCGACGCGGCGCGCCCGCCGACCGGCCCCCACTCGACCCTCGCCCACGCTTCGACCCTCGCCTTCGAACTGACATCCGGACGCCGCCCCATCGTGGTCAGCTGCGGCTCTGGTGCCAGCCTGTCCACAGAATGGCAGCGGGCGGGCAGGGCCACCCAATCCCATTCGACCCTAGCCATTGAAGGTGTTTCTTCCACCCAATTTGGCCCCTCGCGCAGAGCCGGGATAAGACAGCGTGAAACTCTGGTTGGTGGCCCTCGCCACGTGGAAACCGAGCTGGTGGAATCCGGCGTCGGTCGGGGGATCGAATGCTGGCACGACGGCTATCATCAAAGCCACGGCCTGATCCATTCGCGGCAAATGGCGCTATCTGCAAACGGTCGGTTTCTGGCGGGCGAGGACACTTTGGCGGCTGTATCTGATGTCGATAAGGCCCGGTTGGTGTCAGTGCAGGGCGGCCCGGAAGGTTTGGGGTTTTCTCTGCATTTCCACCTGCACCCGGAGGTGGATGTCATCACCGGTACAGATTCACGCGCGGTCACGCTGGCGCTGGCCAGCGGTGAAAACTGGGTCTTTCGGCACGATGGTCATCTCAAGCTCGAAGTCGAGCCCAGCCTCTATTTCGACCACGGTAAATTCCGCCCAATCGAGTCGAAACAGCTGATTTTGAAGGGTCGGATGCTGAATCCGGCGGCTCAGGTCAATTGGAGCCTTGCAAAAGCCGACGAAACCCCTCAAGGCATCCGCGACCTCGTCGGGGACGAGGCCTCGCTGACTGACTGACCGAACCTACAGGACTGACCGATGACCGATCTCGTGCCGCTGCGCCGCGCTTTGCTTTCCGTATCCGATAAATCCGGGCTGATTGAACTGGGGCAGGCTTTGGCCGCACGTGGCGTGGAACTGCTGTCGACCGGCGGCACCGCCAAGGCGCTGCGCGATGCAGGGCTAGAGGTCAAGGACGTCGCCGAGGTCACCGGCTTTCCCGAGATGATGGATGGCCGTGTCAAGACCCTGCACCCGATGGTCCACGGTGGCCTGCTGGCCCTGCGCGACAACGACACCCATGTCGCCGCGATGGACGAACACGGCATCGGCGCGATCGACCTGCTGGTGGTCAACTTGTACCCGTTTGAAGAGACCGTCGCCAAAGGCGCCGACTATGACACCTGCATCGAGAATATCGACATCGGCGGCCCGGCCATGATCCGCGCGGCCTCGAAGAACCAC
>CAYFXM010000044.1:3016-15213 GCA_964346965.1 uncultured Actibacterium sp.
TGGCCGAGCTGGAAGCAAACGACGGCCAGACCTCGTACACCTTCCGCCAGCGCCTGTCGCAGATCGCCTATGCCCGCACCGCGGCCTATGACACCGCCGTCAGCAGCTGGATGGCCGGCGCCATCGGCGAAACCGCCCCGCGCCGCCGCTCTTTCGCTGGCACCATCAAGCAGACCCTGCGCTATGGCGAGAACCCGCATCAGGACGCGGCGTTCTACACCGACGGCTCGAACCGTCCGGGCGTAGCCACCGCCGTGCAGCATCAGGGCAAGGAACTGTCCTACAACAACATCAACGACACCGACGCGGCCTTCGAACTGGTCGCCGAGTTCGCACCCGAAGACGGCGCGGCCTGTGCGATCATCAAACACGCCAACCCCTGTGGTGTTGCCAAAGGCGCGACCCTGACCGAGGCCTACAAAGCCGCGTTCAACTGCGACCAGACCTCTGCCTTCGGCGGCATCGTGGCCCTGAACCAACCGCTGGACGCTGAAACCGCGAAAGAGATCACCGGTATCTTTACCGAAGTGGTCATCGCGCCGGGTGCCTCTGATGAAGCCAAGGAAATCTTCGCCGCCAAGAAGAACCTGCGCCTGCTGACGACCGAGGGCCTGCCCGACGTCATGACCGGCGGCCAGACCGTACGCCAAGTGGCCGGTGGCCTGCTGGTGCAGAACAAGGACAACGGCTTCATCGGAATGGACGACCTGAAAGTCGTGACCGAGAAAGCCCCGACCGAAGAGCAAATGCGCGACCTGCTGTTTGCGTGGAAAGTTGGCAAGCACGTCAAATCCAACGCCATCGTCTACGTCAAAGACGGCGCCACCGTGGGCGTCGGCGCGGGCCAGATGAGCCGCGTGGACTCGGCCCTGATCGCCGCCAAGAAAGCCGAACGTATGGCTGAAGCTCTGGGCCTGCCCCAGCCGCTGACCATCGGTTCCGCCGTGGCCTCTGACGCGTTCTTCCCCTTCCCCGACGGTCTGCTGGAGGCCGCTGCCGCTGGTGCAACCTGCGTGATCCAGCCGGGCGGCTCGATGCGTGACCAAGAGGTCATCGACGCGGCAAACGAAGCGGGCCTCGCCATGGTCTTCACCGGCATGCGCCACTTCCGTCACTAAGCCATGCGGACCATCGCCCTTGCTGCAGTTCTGACGTTCTTGCTGGATCAGGCGACCAAGTATCTGGTCGTCATCCACTTGAACCTGCGCGAGGTGCTGGTGTTGGATGTTCTGCCGCCCTTCTTGAACCTGCGGATGGTTTGGAACCGCGGCATCAACTTCGGCATCGGGGCGGGTAACGGTGATCTGACCCGGTGGCTGCTGATCGCGGTTGCCCTTGTCATCTCGGGTATCGTCCTGTGGTGGGCCCGGCGCGAGGCCGACCGGCCCATTTCGCAGGTCTCGGCCGGTATTCTGGTCGGCGGCGCCATTGGCAATGTGGTGGACCGCATGGTCTATGGCGCGGTGGCGGATTTTTTGAACATGTCCTGCTGCGGCCTCCACAACCCGTTTTCCTTCAATGTCGCCGATGTGGCGATCTTTGCGGGCGCCATTGGGCTGGTCCTTTTCACCGGAAACAACAAGACCCCGTGACGTGGCCGTCACCATCGGCTAAACAAGGCCAGAGTCGAGCGAAGGAGACAGCAATGCGGTCTGCGCAGGTATGGGTGACACTGGGTTTGGTAGCGGCAATCGCCGTGGCGGGTTGCTCGCGCGACAAGGATCCCAAGCTGTTGAACATCAAGAACAAGAGCGGTTCGCCCGACGAGTTCATGATCCTGCCGACGAAACCGCTTGAGATGCCGCAGGACCTTGCGGCGCTGCCTCAGCCGACACCGGGTGGTACCAACCGGGCCGACATCAACCCTCACGCCGAGGCCGTGGCCTCGCTTGGCGGCAACCCGAGCCGGGTTCTGCCGGGTACCGGCGTCGCACGGGCGGATTCGGGCCTGCTGGGTTATGCCAGCCGTTATGGCGTCGCGCAGAACATTCGCGGCACCCTGGCGGCCGAAGACCTGCAATTCCGTCGCGACAACAACGGCAAGCTTCTGGAACGGCTCGCCAACACCAACGTCTATTTCACCGCCTATTTCGAGCAATCTCTGGACCAGCACGCAGAGCTGGAACGCTGGCGCCGCGCAGGCTATCGCACACCGGCAGCCCCACCCGAAGAATCGCTGCTCGTCGAATAGGCGCTTTTCTTCACATCACCGTTTAGACTCTTGAACCTGTCTCCGCAGGCCGTAGCTTAGTTCCAACGCAAGTGATTGGAGACGGCGATGCTGCGATTGGGCTTGTCCCTGCTGACATTCGTTCTGGCTACAGTGCCCGCAAGGGCCGAGCCGGTGACGACCTTTACACTCGACAACGGGATGGAGGTTGTGGTGATCGAGGATCACCGCGCCCCGGTGGTGGTCCATATGGTCTGGTACCGCGTTGGCGCCGCCGACGAACCGGTTGGCAAATCCGGCATCGCGCATCTGTTTGAACACCTGATGTTCAAAGGCACCGAGAAAGTCTCGGGCGAAGAGTTCGATCAGGCGATCGAGGCCAATGGCGGGTCGGACAACGCATTCACCGCCGCGGATTACACCGGCTATTTCCAGCGAGTCGCGGCGGACCGGCTTGAACTGATGATGGAACTGGAAGCCGACCGCATGACCGGCCTGATCCTGACCGAGGATCAGGTGCTGACCGAACGCGACGTGGTTCTGGAAGAACGCAATGAGCGGACTGACAGCGACCCCGGCGCGCTCTTCGGAGAACAGCGCAACGCCGCCCAGTACATGAACCACCCCTACGGTACGCCGATCATCGGCTGGCGGCACGAGATCGAGACCCTGTCGCTCGAGGATGCCGAGGCGTTCTATCGCACCTACTACGCCCCGAATAACGCCATACTCATCGTGGCGGGCGACGTGCATCCGGAAGAGGTTCGCGAGTTGGCCGAGACCCATTATGGTCCGCTGCAGCCCAGCGACCTGCCGCCGCGTATCCGCCCCGGAGAGCCGCCGCAACTTGCCGAGCGCCGGTTGACCTATTCCGACCCGCGTGTCGCCCAGCCCTACCTTGTCCGCACCTACCTTGCTCCCGAGCGCGACCCCGGCGACCAGAAGGAAGCCGCTGCCCTCACCTATCTGGCCGACCTTCTGGGTGGGGAAGGCGCGACATCGCTGCTGGGTGAACGCCTGCAGTTCGACAGCCAGACTGCCGTCTACAGCGCTGCCTTCTATCGGGGCATGTCGATTGACGACTCGACCTTCGGGTTGGTCGTCGTGCCATCCCCAGAGGTGACCTTGCCAGAAGCCGAGGCGGCGATGGACGAGGTAATCGCGGAATTTCTGGAAACCGGTGTGAATCTTGACCATTTCGAAAGCCTCAAGATGCAACTGCGCGCCAGTGAAATCTACGCCCGCGACAGCGTGCAGGGGCAGGCCCGCCGCTATGGCGTGGCTCTGGCCTCGGGATTCGGCATCGAGGACGTCCAGAACTGGCCCGAGGTTTTGCAGCAGGTGACACCCGAGGATGTCATGGCCGCAGCCAACCGGGTGTTTGACACGCGACGCTCGGTCACCGGGTACTTGACCCGCGCAGAGACAGAGGAAGAGACCCAATGATCCGCATCATCCTAGGCCTTCTGACCGCGTTGCTTCTTTCCGCACCGGCCCGCGCATTGGACATTCAGGAAATCACCACCCCGGGGGGCATCCATGTCTGGCTGGTGGAAGCCCATGACATTCCCTTCACCGCGCTGGAAATCCGCTTCAAGGGCGGCGGCAGCCTCGATGCCCCGGACAAACGCGGTGCGGTCAACCTGATGATGGGCCTGCTGGAAGAGGGTGCAGGCGATCTGAACGCCCGGGATTTTGCCCGCGACCGCGACGCGCTGGCGGCCAGTTTCGGCTTCGACGCCCGGGCCGACAGCCTGTCGGTCTCGGCCCGGTTCCTGTCGGAAAACCAGGATCAGGCGATCGATCTTCTGCGTCTGGCGCTGATCGAACCCCGGTTCGACGATGACGCGGTCGAGCGGGTACGCCAGCAGGTGCTCGCCTCGATCAAGTCCGACGCCAAGGATCCAAACAAGATCGCCTCACGCAATTTCATGGCGCAGGCCTTTGGGGACCATCCCTATGCCTCGCCCCTTCAAGGCACTGCGGAGTCTGTTTCCGCACTGACCCGCGATGACCTGATTGCCGCCAAGGCCGCGACCATGACCCGCGACCGCATCTATGTCAGCGTTGTCGGCGATATCACCGCAACAGAGCTGGGCGCGCTTCTGGACCGGCTGTTGGGCGACCTGCCGGAAACCGGTGCACCGCAACCGGCTGCTGCCGCGTATGACCTGCCCGGTGGTACCACGGTGGTGGATCACAGCTCTCCGCAATCGGTCGCGCTGTTCGGTCATGAAGGGATTATGCGCCACGATCCCGATTTCTTCCCGGCCTTCGTTCTTACAGAGGTCTTGGGCGGCGGCGGCTTCACCTCGCGCCTGATGACCGAGGTGCGCGAGAAACGCGGGCTGACCTATGGTGTCTACGCCTATCTCGCTCCCCGCGAACACGCCGCACTGATGATGGGGCAGGTCAGCTCGTCCAACAACCGCATCGCCGAAGCGATCGAGGTCACCCGGGCCGAGTGGCAGCGCATGGCCGATGAAGGGCTAAGCGAAGAAGAACTCGTTGCGGTCAAAACCTACCTCACCGGTGCCTACCCCCTGCGCTTCGACGGCAACGCCCGCATCGCCGACATCATGGTCGGCATGCAGTTCCAAGGGCTGGGCACGGACTATATCGACACCCGCAACGACAAGGTGAACGCCGTGACGGTCGAGGACATCAGACGCGTCGCCAAACGCATCCTGCAACCGGACGAGCTGCATTTCGTGGTGGTTGGTCAGCCCGAGGGGTTGGGGGAGTAGGGCTTCACATCTGAAAACTTACAAATGGAACACTTTCAGGAAGATAAGATGGCGGCGGCAAGATCACTGCAAATACGTGTCATGATAAGTACTTGTTAAACCAGCCCACGGTCCTATCCCAAGCCAGCGCTGCCTGCGCCTCGTCGTAGCGCGGGGTGCTGTCGTTGTGGAACCCGTGGTTGGCCCCCTCATATATGTAGGCCTCATAGGTCTTGTCATTCGCTTTCAGTGCAGCCTCGAAATCCGGCCAGCCTGCGTTGATACGCTCGTCAAGTTCGCCCATCTGGACCAGCAACGGCGCCTGTATCTTCGGCACATCGCCTGACGACGGCTGGCGGCCATAGAACGGGACACCCGCTGAAAGCTCTGGATAGGCGACAGAGATCGCGCCAACCACACCGCCGCCATAGCAGAAGCCAACCGCGCCTACCTTGCCGGTGCTGTCTTCACGGCCCAGCAGATGTTCGAACCCGGCAAAGAAGTCGTTCATCAGTTCGGTCCGATCGACGGTCCGCTGCAGCTCTCGGCCGTCGGCGTCATTGCCCGGATATCCGCCGACCGAGGTCAGCCCATCGGGCGCCAGAGCCATGAACCCGGCCTTGGCCAGACGACGGGCGACATCCTCGATATAGGGGTTCAGCCCCCGGTTCTCGTGGATCACCAGCACCGCAGGCAATGGCCCTTCGGCCTTGGAGGGGCGCACCAGGTACCCCCGCACATCCCCGGTACCGTTGGGCGAGGGATACATGATGAAATCAGCGTGAATACCGGGGTCGTTGAAGGACACCTGCTGCGCCATCGCATAATTCGGGCTGAGCATGTTCAATAGCGCCATCGCGGTCACCCCGCCCACGGCAAACTTGCCCGCGCGATCCAGAAATTCGCGCTTGGTGATTTTCCCGTGGGCGTAAAAATCATATAGATCCAGAAGTTCCTGATCGAAGTCCTTGGCCGTCATTCGATTCATAGTGCGTCCTCCGTTTTGAATGGGCGGAAGTCTGGAGTCAGATCTCTGATTCCGTCGAGTCAATTTTTTATGATCGCCAAATCGTCGCCTAGCACCGCCGAAGAAATTGGGCGTAAAACCCATTGGAAGAATCGACGCGGTTCATGCTACAACTAGTGGCATGAACTCTCCGACCCCCAATATAAGCCCTGAATTGCCGCAAATCCGCCAGTTGGACGATGCCGCGATCAACCGCATTGCGGCGGGTGAGGTGGTCGAACGCCCGGCCTCGGCGGTTAAGGAACTGGTAGAGAACGCGCTCGACGCCAATGCCCGCCGGATAGAGGTCGCCTATGCCGATGGCGGCAAAACCCTGATCCGCGTCACAGACGACGGCCACGGCATCGCGGCCGAGCAACTGCCACTGGCCCTGTCCCGCCATGCGACCTCGAAAATCGACGGGTCGGACCTGCTGGACATCCACAGTTTCGGCTTCAGGGGCGAGGCGCTGCCCTCGCTTGGCGCCGTGGGCCGCCTGACCATCCGATCCCGCGCCGGGGCCGAAGGCGCGCAGATCGCCGTTGCGGGCGGCGTGATGAACCCAGTCAAACCCACCGCCCTGTCGCAGGGCACCGTGGTCGAGCTGCGCGATCTGTTCTACGCCACGCCCGCCCGCCTGAAGTTCCTGCGCTCTGACCGGGCCGAGACCCAAGCCATCACCGATGTCGTCAAACGCCTTGCCATGGCCGAACCCTTCGTGGGCTTCACCCTGCGCGACGTCTCGGGCGGCGGCGAGGGCCGCGTGACCTTCCGCGCCGACCCCGAAAGCGGCGATCTGTTCGACGCCCTGCACGGGCGCCTTGCCCGCATCCTTGGCAATGACTTCGCCGACAATTCGCTGAAAGTCGATGCCGAGCGCGAGGGCTTCCACCTGACCGGCTATGCCGCCCTGCCGACCTATTCGCGCGGCTCATCACTGGCGCAATACCTCTTCGTCAATGGCCGCCCCGTCCGCGACAAGCTGCTTTATGGTGCCCTATGCCGACTTCCTGTCGCGCGACCGTCACCCCGCGGCGGCCCTCTTCATCGACTGCGATCCGCATCTTGTTGACGTCAACGTCCACCCCGCAAAATCCGAGGTCCGCTTCCGCGAGCCCGGCCTTGTCCGCGGGCTGATCGTCTCGGCCCTGCGCCACGCTTTGGCCGACGCGGGCCATCGGGCCTCGACTACGGTCGCGGGCGCAACATTGGGCGCGATGCGCCCTGAACCGACCCAGCCCCGCGTGTACCAGATGGACCGCCCCAGCCTTGGGGCGATGCGGGCCTCTTACGCGGCCCAAGCACCGATGCCCGAACCCGAGGGTTTCGCCGAGGCCGCCATCCCCTCGGCCCGCGTCGAACCGGTCATTGAACCTGAAGCCGAGGAACCCGCCGACCAACCCCTCGGCGCCGCCCGCGCGCAGGTGCATGAGAACTATATTATCGCCCAAACCGGCGACGGCATCGTGATCGTCGATCAGCACGCCGCCCACGAACGGCTGGTCTATGAACGGCTGAAGGCACAAATGGCCGAGAATGGCGTCGCGGCCCAAGCCCTGCTGATCCCCGAGATCGTGGAACTGTCCGAAGGCGACGCCGCAATCCTGCTGGCCCAGTCCGAGACCCTTTCACGTTTCGGCCTGGCTATCGAACCCTTCGGCCCCGGCACCATCGCCGTCCGCGAAACCCCCGCCATTCTGGGCGAGGTCAACGCCGCCGCCATGTTGCGCGACGTGGTGGACGAGTTGCATGACATCGGCGACAGCCAGCTGGTGCAGGAAAAGATCGAGGCGATTCTTAGTCGGGTTGCCTGCCATGGCTCTATCCGCTCTGGCCGGATTATGCGCGCCGAGGAAATGAACGCCCTCTTGCGCGAAATGGAATCCACACCCCATTCCGGCCAATGCAACCACGGGCGCCCCACCTATGTGGAACTGAAACTTTCAGACATCGAACGGCTATTCGGACGCACATGATCCAGATCGGCGAGACCACCCTGAACCTGAACGACCCGCTGGTCCTTGGCGCGGGCGCGGTGATCGCGCTGGTGCTGATCCTGCTGGTGATGATCGTCAAACGCGCAGGCAAATCCGCCGATCTGGCGGAACCGCTGATTTACCAGATGGACCAACTGGGCAAACGCGTCGAATCCCTGTCGGATGGCCAGCAACAACTGGCAGGTGGTTTGACCCATGTGTCCGAAGCCCAAGCCTCGGCCCAGACCAATATGCTACAGTTGATGGAACAGCGCCTGCAGGACGTCACCCACCAGATGAACGAGAACCTCGCCGGGTCTGCCCGTCGCACCGCCCATTCGCTTGGGGAATTGCAGCAACGCCTGACCGCCATCGACAAGGCGCAGGAAAACATCACCAAGCTGTCCGGTGATGTGCTGTCGCTGCAAGACATCCTGTCAAACAAACAAACGCGTGGTGCGTTTGGGGAAATCCAGCTGAAAGACATCGTCTCCAAAGCACTGCCCTCGGACAGTTTCACATGGCAGGCGACGCTCTCGAACGGCAAACGGGCCGACTGCCTGATCCACCTTCCAAACCCCCCGGGGCCAATCGTCGTGGACAGCAAGTTCCCGCTGGAGCCATACGAGGCGATGGTCACCGCCCAGACCGAAGCCGAACTGAAATCGGCGATCCAACTGTTCAAAACCGCCGTCCGCAAACACATCAAGGACATCAACGAGAAGTATATCTTAGACGGTGAGACCGCCGACGGCGCGCTGATGTTCCTACCTTCCGAAGCGATCTATGCCGAGCTGCACGCCAAGTTTCCCGACCTTGTTCAGGAAGGTTTCAAGGCCCGCGTCTGGATCGTTTCGCCCACCACCTGCATGGCCACGCTGAACACCATGCGCGCGATTTTGAAAGACGCCCGCATGCGCGAACAGGCGGGGGCGATCCGCAAGGAACTGGGGCTGCTATTCGCCGATGTGGATCGCCTTGGCACCCGTGTCGAAAACCTCGACCGGCACTTCCATCAGGCGTCCAAGGATATCTCGGAAATTAAGATCTCTGCCGAAAAAGCCGGACGCCGCGCCAAGCGGCTGGACAATTTCGACTTTGAAGAGCTCGCGCCAGAGACAGAGGCGTCGGTTCTCAAACTGCAACGCGATTAACCCTTTGAAGGGGGTTTCGCAGAGGAGACTCTTACAAGTTTTACTCTGTTGCGGGCGCAAAACTTCTATGAAGTCTTTAAACAGCAGCGAATTTGGTAACTTGTTCTAAATCAATGCTCCCCGTCGCCTTGCGGCCTAATTTCGGTTAGAATTACAGCGCGACAGGAGTCAGACCAATGTTGGAAATCAGCCCCCGTAAGGTCGTCCACATCATCTTTCAGGCCCGTGAAAAGGAAATGGGCGAGGCGGAACTGCATGAGTTTATCGCCAATCTGAATGACGACGAAAAGCTCAACCTCGTTGCGCTGACTTGGATCGGACGCGAGACGTTCGAGCCGGAAGAGTGGAACGACGCCATTACCACAGCGCGACAGGAAGCCACTGTGCCAACTGAAGACTATCTGATGAGCATGCCGCTATTTGCGGATTACCTAGAGGATGGTCTTGATAAGCTTGGGATTTCCCCGACCGAGGAAGAGGAAGAATTCCTCTGACTGATCAGAAATCCAACCCCAGATCCAGCGTCATGGCCGAGTGGGTCAGCGCACCGCTAGAGATGTAATCGACGCCCGCCGTGCAGACCTCGGCGATGCGCTCCAGTTTCATGTTGCCTGACGCTTCGGTTACGATTTGGCCATCGACCATTTCGACAGCCTTGCGAAGTGTCGGCGTGTCCATATTGTCCAGCAGCACCACATCCGCGCCACCAATCTCCAGGGCTTCGGCCAATTGCTCCAGCGTGTCGACTTCAAGCTCCACGCGCATCATGTGCGAGGCGCCAGCCTTGGCCGCCTCCAGCACCTGGCGTACCCCGCCAGCGGCGGCAATGTGGTTGTCCTTGATCAGGATCGCATCCGACAGGCTGAAACGGTGATTGAAGCCGCCACCATGGATAACCGCTTGTTTTTCAACGATTCTCAGGCCCGGCGTGGTTTTGCGGGTACAGGTAACGCGGGTCTTTGTTCCCTTGGTTTCGGCAACAAACCCGGCAGTCTTGGTCGCGATACCGGACAGGCGACCGGCAAAGTTCAGCGCGACGCGCTCGCCCATCAGGATCGAACTGGCCCGGCCCTCGATGGTCATCAGCACGTCACCGGGCTGGCAGGGGCCGCCGTCCGGCAAGAGCGTTACGACCTTCAGGTTCGGGTCGACAAGGCGAAAGGCAATCTGGGCAATCTGCATGCCTGACACCACGCCCGACTCGCGCGCGTTGATGCAGGCGTTGTAACTCGTGTCATGGGGCACAACCGTGCGTGTGGTCACATCGCCATAGGTGCCAAGGTCCTCGGCCAGCGCGTTGCGGATCATGGGTTCAAGGATCAGGTCGGGCAGGGCAGAGGTCATGCGTCAGCCTTTGCTATCTGGTCACGGAGAGCCAGCGCCTCGGTCAGGGTAATCCGGGTGCGGTTGGCTTTGTCTGGATCGGTGTCTGGAAAGTCGTCACGGTGATGCCCGCCTCGGGATTCCTTGCGCAGAAGCGCGGCGGCAGCGATCAACGTGGCAGTGGCGGCCATGTTGCGGAAAGTTGGGCAGTCGGACTGCTCTTCCTCGAGCGCGGCAATCGCGCGCAGCGCGGATTTCAGCCCAACGGCACTGCGGCGTACACCGACATGGTCGGTCATAACGCCTCGCAGTTTTGCCACCGCTGTTTCATCGACAGGCTTACCGCCTGCGGGGAAATCAATTGTGATTTCAGGTACATCGCCACCTTCGGGAAGTGCGGCGGCGATACCTTTGGCGCAGGCCCGCGCATAGACCAGCGCCTCGAGCAGGCCGTTCGACGCGAGACGGTTGGCCCCATGCAGGCCGGTGGAAGAGGCTTCGCCACAGACCCAGAGATTATCCAGCGAGGCGCTCCCGTCTGTCGCCGTGTCGATCCCGCCCATATGATAATGCGCAGCCACAGCCACTGGGATGGGCTCTTTCACCGGGTCAATCCCGGCGCGGGCGCAGGCCTCGGCCACCGCGATGAAACGGGACAAAACTTCATCGCCCAAAGCCTCGCGCGTGTCCAACGCGGGGCGGTTGTTGGCCTGTGTCTGTGCAAAGATCGCACGGGCGACAATATCTCGTGGCGCAAGTTCCGCGTCCGGGTGCTCCGCCAGCATGAAGCGTTCACCGTGCTTGTTGATCAGCGTCGCGCCCTCACCCCGAAGGGCCTCGGTGGCGAGTGGCATCGGGTCTTCGCCCATGTCGATTGCCGTAGGGTGAAACTGAACAAACTCGGGGTCAGCAATCACGGCGCCTGCGCGGGCGGCTAGGCCGATGACCTGACCACGGATGCGCGGCGGGTTGGTGGTGTGGGCGTACAGACCACCAGAACCACCACCTGCCAACAAGACGGCTGGACATTCGATTAATACCTGTCCCGAAGGCCCATCGGCGCTTTCGATCCAGACGCCCGTGACGGTATGGCCATCCGATTCCAGCGCCACGGCCAGCGCGCCTTCGATCACCTGAACTGACGGCAGGGCGCGGGTGGTCTCGATCAGGGTTTCCATGATCTGCTTGCCGGCTTGGTCGCCTTGTACACGCACGACACGTGCGGCGCTGTGCGCAGCCTCACGGCTCATGACATAGCCGCCGCCTTCGTCGCGATCAAAGGGGGTGCCCAGCTTGGTCAGGTCCAAAATGTAGTCGCGGGCGTTTTTGGTAACCTGTTCAGCGACTTCCGGATCGACGGTGCCAGCGCCTGCCATGACCGTATCGCGGGCGTGCGCTTCGGGGCTGTCGGTATCGGCCATGGCGGCTGCCACGCCCCCCTGTGCCCAGACAGAACTGGCCCCGACCCCCAAAGTTTCAGGTGAGATCATCAGAACCGGGCGCGGCGCAAGTTCCAGCGCAGCGTAAAGCGCGCCCATTCCTGCACCGACGATCACGATGCGATCTGTGCTCACCCGGTTGGTCAAGAGAGGTTAGATCCCCAGTTCTTTCGACAGGTCGATCATACGCTGAACCGACTGTCTGGCTTTCTCGGCCACCTCAGGGTCAACCTCGACCTTCTCGGTCATGGTGTGCAGCGACCACAGGATTTTTTCCAGCGTGATCTTCTTCATGTAGGGGCACATGTTGCACGGCTTGGCGAATTCGACCTCGGGCAGCTCGTCGGCAATGTTCGACGCCATCGAGCATTCGGTGACCAGCATCGCCTCTTTCGGCTTGTGC
>CAYFXM010000045.1:0-15171 GCA_964346965.1 uncultured Actibacterium sp.
GATGATGCATCGCTAACCGCATGAATTTTCGGGCGGGCAACGGCAGCGCATCGCCATTGCGCGGGCGATGATCCTCCGACCGAAGTTGATGGTTCTGGACGAGCCGACCTCGGCTTTGGACATGACGGTACAAGTGCAGATTGTCGATTTGTTACGCGAATTGCAGCGGAAATACGGGCTGGCCTACCTTTTCATTAGCCATGATCTGAAGGTGGTAAGGGCGCTGAGCCACAAGGTGATCGTGATGAAACAGGGCGATATTGTCGAGGCCGGCAGCGCAGACCAGATATTCGCGGACCCGCAGACCGAATACACACGCACACTTCTGGCCGCCGCCTTCGACTTGGCCGAGCACTCTGCCGCCTGACCCAATGAAGGTCCTTTTCGTCCACCAGAACTTTCCGGGCCAGTTTCCGCATCTGGCGGCCGAGCTTGCAGCACGGGGGCACGAGATTACGGTCATTACTCGGGCGACGAACCCACGGAAACTTCCCTATCCGACCTATCGTTATAAGTTCGACGAACCAGACTATGCCTTCATCGGCAACCAGTATCCGAAAATGGCCCAACGAGGGGCGATGGTTTCCGGGCTCGCTGCACGGATGAGGCAAGAGAAGGGCTATGTCCCCGACGTGATCGTCGGGCATTGCGGGTGGGGCGAAACCCTGTTCCTGAAAGAGGTCTGGCCCGAAGCGAATCTTTTGATTTATTCGGAGTTTTTCTACCAAACCCGGGGGCTGGATGTGGGCTTTGATCCTGAGTTTCAGGACAACCGGCTTGAAAGGCGCATTCGGGTTCTTGCCCACCAAGCCCATATCGCCCACGCATTCATGAGTGCCGATGCCGCCTTGTCCCCGACTCAGTGGCAAGCCGATGCACACCCCGAGGTCCTGCGCGACCGTATCACGGTGATCCACGATGGAGTCGACACGGATCGGATTTGCCCGGATGAGGCCGCGACGGTGGTTCTGCGAGGGGGGCTGCCCAACTTAAGCTTCGGGGACGAAATTCTGACGTTCGTCAGTCGCAAGTTGGAACCCTATCGCGGGTATCACAGCTTCATGCGGGCCTTGCCAAAGGTACTGGCCGCCCGACCCAATGCACGCGTTTTGATCCTTGGTGAAAACGGTCGCGGTTATGGGCCGATCCGGGGAGGGACCGAGGGCTGGAGAGATGAGTTTTTTGAACCTCTGAAAGGAACACCTGAGGGCGAGCGGGTGCATTTTCTCGATCGTGTCACCTATGACGACTATCTCGTCGTGCTTCGCGTGGCGCGCGTGCATTGTTACCTGACCTATCCGTTCGTGCTGTCGTGGTCGATGCTCGAGGCGATGAGCGCAGGAGTGCATTTGGTGGCATCCGCCACACCACCGGTACAGGAGGTCGTTCAGGATGGCGAAAACGGGACGCTGGTGGATTTCTTTGATACCGACGACATCGCCGAGGCTCTGATCGCCGGCTTGGCCAATCCCAAGGCGAATGAGGCATTGAGGCAAGCAGCAAGAAAAACCGCGCAGGATCGGTTTGATCTGCGCGGTGTTTGTTTGCCGAAGCTTGTCAGTCTGGTCGAAGGTTTGGCTACATAGCCGGGCTATGGCCCGCCTTGGACATATCATAGTCGTCGAATGCGCGAGCGATGATCCGGGTCAGGGGCCGGCCTTCCTTTCGAATTTCAAGCCCCGCCGGGGTTACTTCGATCATATCCGGAAAAGCGGCCGATACCTCTGTAAACATCCGATCCAGCAGGCCCGGTTTCGGTTCGAAGTCACGGGTGATCTCTGCGCGATCAATCCGGAAATCGCACATTAGCGCCTCGATCATCCGAGCGCGCATTGTATCCTCTCCCTCGAAGACATGGCCGCGGCCGGTGGCGAAGCGTCCGTCCGTAACCCGCTGAATATAGTCAGCGGTAGACGACAGGTTTTGCGCGTACCCCTTTGGAAACTTCGAAATTGCGGAGGCCCCAAGTCCAATAAGCGCTTCCGCGGTGTCATCGGTATAACCTTGGAAATTCCGGCGCAGGCGACCGGTTCGTTCTGCAATATCCAACCCGTCGCCGGGTTTGGCGAAATGGTCGATACCGATTTCGCGATACCCATCCCACAAGAACAGCCGCCGCGCTGTTTCGTACAGTTTCAGGCGCTGGACGGGGGTCGGTAGAGCGTCCGTTGGGATCAGTTGCTGGCGCTTGGCCATCCAAGGCACGTGGGCATAACCGTAAAGAGCCACCCGATCTGGTGACAAAGACAGAAGTTTTTGGACCGTTTCCGCGATTCGCTCTTTCGACTGATGAGGCAGGCCGAACAGGATATCTGCGTTCACACTGTTGATGCCACGGTCCCGGATCATACCGATCACATCGCGGGTGATCTCGAAGCTTTGAATGCGACCGATGGTTTTCTGGATGTCCGGGTGGAAATCCTGCACGCCAACTGAGGCGCGGTTCATGCCGTGGCGTACCAGTGCGTCTAATCGAGATTCGTCGATCTGGTTTGGGTCTATTTCCACCGAGAATTCGCCGCCCTTGGCCATTGGGACGACTTCGGCTACCGCCTCTGCCAGTTCCTCGATCATGTCGGCGGCCATAAGGGTGGGTGTGCCCCCTCCCCAGTGCATCCGGCTTAGCGTTACGCCTTTGGGGAGATTTTGTGCCAAAAGCGCGATTTCTTCCTTCAAGTGAGAAAGGTATCCCCGCACCGGCGAATCTGTCTGAGTTCCCTGAGTCCGGCAGGCACAGAACCAACACAGGTTTCGGCAAAAGGGAATATGAAGATACAGCGAGATCTGGCTGTTCTCGGGAATTTCCCTAACCCATTGTCCAAAAACATTATCTTGCACCGCGTCAGAAAAGTGTGGCGCGGTGGGGTAGCTTGTGTAACGTGGTACACGTGCGTCGAATAGGCCCAGTTTGGCCAGTTGTGCCTGATTATCCATGGGCCTACCTATATGTTCGGTTAAACGCCGCCACTTTGATTGAGGTCAAATAGTTAGAACCATGTCTGTCCCAGAAATCGTGTTCACACATGTGGAATGTGCCAATTGCCCGATCCGCCACCGGGCGGTTTGCGCGCGTTGTGACAACGACGAGTTGGAACAAATGAACACGATCAAATACTATCGGACCTTCGAAGCTGGGCAGACGGTCATCTGGTCAGGCGACCAGATGGATTTCGTGGCTTCTGTAGTTGACGGAATTGCGACGCTTACACAGACCATGGAAGACGGGCGGACGCAGATGGTGGGGTTATTGTTGCCGTCTGATTTTGTTGGGCGACCCGGACGTAATGTTGCGGCTTACGACGTAACCGCAACCACCAAACTGACAATGTGCTGCTTTCGGAAGGCGCCTTTTGAGAAGCTGATGGTCGAAACGCCGCATATCGCGCAGCGTCTGCTGGAGATGACGCTGGACGAATTGGATGCGGCTCGTGAGTGGATGCTGCTTCTGGGGCGTAAGACCGCGCGTGAGAAAATCGCAAGCCTCTTGTCGATCATCGCGCGCCGCAACGCCAATATCAACGAACCCGGAGGCGGGCTGCAGGGTGTGCACTTTGACCTTCCCCTGACACGTGAAGCGATGGCGGATTACCTTGGCCTGACGCTCGAGACTGTCAGCCGACAGATGTCTGCGCTCAAGAAAGACGGCGTGATCGCATTGGAGGGTAAACGTAAAGTCACTGTCCCCGATTTCGACCGTCTTTTAGAAGAAACCGGGGATGATGCGGACGGGGGTGTTCTGGCCTAGGCTCAGTGAGCCATGAAGACCGGGATATCCGCCTTTTCAAGTGTATTGCGGGTGGCGCCGCCTAGGATGGCTTCGCGGAAACGCGAGTGGCCATAAGCGCCCATCACGATCATATCCGCCCCGAGATCCGAGGCGTGGCGCGCCAGGATATCCGAGATCCGTGGCATTGTCTTGGCCAGAACCGAGATCTCTGCGTGGACGTTGTGGCGAGACAGCCATTGTGACAGGGCCCCACCGGGGTCAGAGCGTTCCGGGCCATGAGGAGGTGGATTGATAATGGCGATATTGACCACTTCAGCCGCCTGCAAAAGCGGAAGAGAGGTTCGAATCGCCCGCATCGCCTCGTCGCTTTGATTCCAAGCCACGACGATCTTGTTGCCGAGAACGGCGTCGGAGGGCACGACAAGCACCGGCACGTGCCCGTCGAACATCGCAGCCTCCAGCACGGCCTCGTCTTCCGGGCCGCAATCTTCCCCATAGGGTTTGGGTAGGATAACGAGATCGTTGAAACGCGCGCGCTGCGCTACGATATGCGCCATGCCGCCAAGCTGGGCAACGATGGCCTCACAGCCCCAGGGAATCTCCTCGGCCTGCATGCGCGCTTCGACTACCTCTTTGATTTTCGCGGATTCATCCTGCGCGCGCTGCATGTTCTCCTGCATCAGGATCGCGTTCGCCCCGGCGTAATAGTACCCCATCTGGGTTTGATCGACGCCAATGCAAAGAATATCCAGATGCGCTCCAAGACGCGCAGCAATCGCGATGGCCGGTTCAAGGGCTGAAACGGCAAGGTCGTCGCGCGTGACGATCGTTAATAGTGACTTGAAAGGCATAGTCTCCCCCATCTGGTGATGCGATACGGCGCGTCTGCATCCAGCTCTGCCGCTTTTTTTCAGATTGCTCGATTTCGACGTGCAGCGTCTTGACTTGGATCAAGGTAGCTGACGCCGCGACGCCGCATACCGAGCATGCCGAACTAGGAACCACACGGTTGATTCGTGATGGAAGAAAGAAGGGGACGCAGGAATGTGGGACTATTTAAGGATGGCCGTATATGCGGTAATCGCGCTTTTGGCAGCGATTGCGGCAAATTACGCGCGCGACGCGGCCTATCTGGTAAATGCGCTGACCGTCATGCTTGTCGCAGGCGGTCTATTTTTGTGGGAGGTGCGCCGTTCGGGCGATCCGAAGCCAACTCCTGAAACGGGATATATGGACGGTGTTATCCGTGCGGGTGTAATCGCCACCGCTTTCTGGGGTGTAGTCGGTTTCCTTGTAGGGACGTTCATCGCCTTTCAACTTGCCTTTCCGGCGTTGAACTTTGAATGGGCTGAAGGTTATGCAAACTTCGGTCGTCTGCGTCCGCTGCACACGTCAGCGGTTATTTTTGCATTTGGTGGTAACGCGTTGATCGCAACGTCGTTCTACATCGTACAGCGCACTTCGGCGACGCGCTTGTGGGGTGGGAACGCCGGCTGGTTCGTCTTCTGGGGCTTCCAGCTTGTGATTATCCTTGCGGCCACCGGATACCTTCTGGGCGCAACCCAGGGTAAAGAATATGCGGAGCCCGAGTGGTACGTCGACTGGTGGCTGACCATCGTTTGGGTTGTCTATCTGCTTGTTTTCCTTGGCACCGTCATGAAGCGGAAAGAGCCTCATATCTATGTGGCAAACTGGTTCCTGCTGGCCTTCATCGTAACTGTCGCGATGCTGCACGTAGTGAATAACCTGTCGATCCCGGTCTCGATCTTCGGTTCGAAATCGATTCAGGTCTTCGCCGGTGTGCAGGATGCGATGACGCAGTGGTGGTATGGCCACAACGCTGTGGGCTTCTTCCTGACCGCGGGCTTCCTGGGCATGATGTACTATTTCGTGCCGAAACAGGCTGAACGTCCGGTTTTCTCGTACAAACTGTCGATCATTCACTTCTGGGCGCTGATCTTCCTGTACATCTGGGCCGGTCCTCACCACCTGCACTACACCGCTCTGCCGGATTGGGCCTCGACCCTTGGCATGGTGTTCTCGGTCATCCTGTGGATGCCCAGCTGGGGTGGCATGATCAACGGTCTGATGACCCTGTCGGGCGCTTGGGACAAGCTGCGCACCGACCCGATCATCCGTATGATGGTGATCTCGATCGGCTTCTACGGCATGTCGACCTTCGAAGGCCCGATGATGTCCATCAAAGCTGTGAACTCGCTGAGCCACTACACCGACTGGACCATTGGTCACGTGCACTCTGGTGCGCTTGGCTGGAACGGCATGATCACCTTCGGTGCTCTGTACTTCCTTGTTCCGAAACTGTGGAACAAAGAGCGACTGTACAGCCTGAGCCTGGTCAACTGGCACTTCTGGCTGGCGACCATTGGTATCGTCCTCTACGCCTCGGCGATGTGGGTCACCGGTATCATGGAAGGCCTGATGTGGCGCGAAGTTGATGCGCAGGGCTTCCTGGTGAACTCTTTCGCTGACACCGTTGCTGCGAAGTTCCCGATGTATGTCGTGCGCGGTCTGGGCGGTGTCCTGTTCCTCGCCGGTGCAGTCATCATGTGCTTCAACCTCTGGAAAACTGTCACTTCGGCGCCGGCGAAAGCCAGCGACGCGGCTGCAGTTCCTGCTGAATAACGGAGGCGATTATGGGAATCCTTGATAAACATAAGATCCTGGAAACCAATGCCACGCTTCTGCTGGCAGGTAGCTTCCTAGTGGTCACCATCGGTGGCATCGTAGAGATCGCACCGCTCTTCTACCTCGAGAATACAATCGAAGAGGTCGAAGGCGTGCGCCCCTACTCGCCGCTGGAACTGGCAGGCCGTGACATCTATATCCGCGAAGGGTGCTATGTCTGTCACAGCCAGATGATCCGCCCGATGCGCGACGAAGTCGAGCGTTACGGTCACTACTCGCTGGCGGCGGAGTCGATGTACGACCACCCGTTCCAGTGGGGCTCTAAGCGGACCGGGCCTGACCTGGCTCGCGTCGGTGGCCGTTACTCGGATGACTGGCACATCCAGCACCTGCGCGACCCGCAGTCTGTTGTGCCGGAATCGGTGATGCCGAAATACGCCTTCCTCGAGGATCGGATGATTGACGGTAAGTACATTGCCGACAGCATGAAGGTCCATAATTTCGTCGGTGTGCCATACACCGATCAAATGATCGAGCTGGCCCAGGAAGACTTCAAAACCCAGATCGACCCTTGGGCCGATACCGATGGGTTGCTGGAGCGCTATCCCGGTGCGCAGGTGCGTAACTTCGACGGTAATCCGGGGATCTCGGAAGCGGATGCTCTGATCGCTTATATGCAAATGTTGGGTACCCTGGTCGACTTCTCGACCTTTGAACCCGACCCGGATCGTTAAGGGAGGGTGTGATGGATACCTATTCTTTGACTCGGGAATTTGCAGATAGCTGGGGGCTTTTGGCGCTGTTCCTGTTCTTCGTGGGTGTGATCTTCTGGGTCTTCCGACCCGGAAGCTCGGCAGAGCACCGCGATAGCGCAGACATTCCGTTCCGCCACGAGAACACCCCTGCCGACGATCATCAGAACGCAAAGGAGGTGCAGGCATGAGCACCGACGACAACAAAGATCCTAACGGCGTCGGAACCACGGGCCATTCGTGGGACGGCATCGAGGAATATAACAACCCGCTTCCGCGCTGGTGGCTGTGGACCTTCTACATCACCATCATCTGGGGCATCGGTTATACCATCGCCTATCCGGCATGGCCGCTTGTCGACAAAGCAACCAAGGGCGTTCTGGGCTTCTCGACCCGCGCCGAGGTTGCCGAGGAGATTCAGCGCTATGAAGATGCCAACGCCGGTCTGGTTGCCCAACTGGAGCAGGTCGAACTAACCGAAATCGCAGCAGATGCTGATCTGCACAACTATGCGGTTCAGGGTGGTGCGGCTGTCTTCAAGACCTGGTGTGCCCAGTGTCACGGGGCCGGTGCGGCCGGGGTTCAGGCTTCGGGTTATCCGAACCTGCTGGACGATGACTGGCTGTGGGGTGGCTCGATCGAAGAGATCCACTACACCGTTGCCAACGGCATCCGGAATGACAGTGACGACGCGCATTTCTCTGAAATGCCCGCCTTCAACGAAATCCTCGAAGAAGAGGAAATCGGTCAGGTCGTTCAATACGTCCTGAAGCTGTCGGGTCAGGATGCAGACGCTGGACTAGCTGCTGCGGGTGAGACGGTCTTCGTCGACAACTGTGCCTCCTGCCACATGGAAGACGGCACAGGCGACCGCTACCAGGGCGCTCCGAACCTTTCGGATGCGATCTGGCTGTACGGCGGTAGCGAAGCAGCCATCACCGAGACCGTTGCCAACTCGCGCTTCGGCGTGATGCCCAACTGGAACGAGCGCCTGACAGAGGCCGAGATCCGGGCGGTCACCTCTTACGTCCACCAGCTTGGTGGCGGTGAATAAAATCCAGAGCTTCCGGGGCAGTTCCTGCCCCGGTTGACTGCACCGGCGCCCTTTCCTGTTCGCGCGTTTCCAAAAAGGGAGCCGGTGCTTTCTATTTCAGCCCATAGAACTGCCGGATTGACGAAGCAAAGCACGCTTCTTGTCGTGGATGTGGCTCCACAGTCCGATGCTGCAGAACGATAACAAATAGACGATCCCCATCAGCAGGACGACCTCACCAGAGACAGGACCGATATCAGCCCGGTCCATAACCTCGCTAAAACTCTTAGCGGGTGTAGGATGAACCGTAATCTTGGCGCCGAAGGCCAGCGTCTGGATAAGAAGAATCCAGATATAGCTGCGGCGAATGCGGCGGCCAAGCGCAGTTATCATCCGTACGTGATACTCCGGATGCAGGTAGTCATCGGCCAGCTCTCGTTGCCAGTCCCGATCCATATAGTCGCCGGTTCCGTTCAATATCGGTACATAAAAATGTGTCTCGAGCCACCGAGCGCGCGCGCGCCAGACGTTGAAATAGCGATACCGACGGGCTTCCAGCCACATAAACAGGAACACAAGCACACCGACCAGAAGCAGGGGGATGGGCGAAGCTGACGGAGCGGCAAAGGAAATCGACAGTGCAACGCCAAGCGTTACCACCGCCCAGTTGGTCGAAGTATCCAGCCGGGTGCGCCAAATCGTGCTGCGATAAACCTCTCCGCGATAGAGGTGCGCCAGTGCGCCGATCTCGGCAGCATTCAACTGCCGTTCCTCTTTGGATTGCATTTCTGCCATGCTCCCCTCCCGTTTTTCTTTGAGCATGGCATGGGGGATAACCCTGCGTCAAAGATGCCGTTTTAAAAGTTTTCCTGCATTTGCCGTATAGGTTTGATCCACGTCAAAGTGGACGCGATGCTGCTCTGCCACAAGGATCGCAGAATTCTATCCTGTGACCGGAGCTTTCGGGTATGTCCTCTGCGGATCAAACACCTCCCAAACTATATGCCGCTCGTGAACCAGTCTTCCCCCGCCGGGTAAGTGGTTGGTTTCGCAGCCTAAAATGGATCATCATGGCGGTGACCCTTGGTATCTACTACCTGACGCCTTGGATTCGCTTCGACCGCGGCCCGAATCTCCCGGATCAGGCGGTTCTGGTAGATCTTGCCGGACGCCGTTTCTTCTTTTTCTGGATCGAAATCTGGCCGCACGAATTTTATTTCGTGGCTGGCCTTCTGATCATGGCGGGGCTGGGGCTATTCCTGTTTACCTCCGCGCTCGGTCGGGTCTGGTGTGGCTATGCCTGTCCACAGACCGTTTGGACCGACCTCTTCATCTTGGTTGAACGGTGGGTCGAAGGTGACCGCAACAAGCGTGTTAGACTGTGGAAAGCCCCAATGAGCGCGCGCAAGCTGCGGCTGCGGATGACGAAATGGGTGCTGTGGTTCCTGATTGCACTGGCGACGGGCGGCGCTTGGGTGTTCTATTTCACCGATGCGCCAACCCTGTTTTTTGATCTGTTCACGTTGGACGCGCACCCAATCGCCTATTCGACCATGTTCGTTTTGGCTGCCTTCACCTTTGTCTTCGGTGGCTTTGCGCGGGAACAGGTCTGTATTTATATGTGCCCATGGCCACGCATTCAGGCTGCAATGATGGACACGGATACGCTCACCGTGGGTTACCGCGATTGGCGCGGTGAACCGCGCGGCAAGCACCGTAAAGCTGCCGGAGCTGAAAACCTTGGTGACTGCATCGACTGTAATGCCTGCGTGAATGTCTGTCCGATGGGTATCGACATTCGGGATGGGCAGCAGTTGGCTTGTATCACTTGCGCGCTGTGTATCGACGCCTGCGATGACGTGATGGAGAAAATCGGCAAGCCGCGCGGCTTGATTGACTATCTGGCACTGTCTGACGAGTCGAGCGAACGCGAGGGCAACCCGCCGCGCCCGACTTGGCAGCATATCCTGCGCCCACGCACGATCCTTTATACGTCTCTTTGGTCCATCATCGGTGTCGCGCTTGTTGTTGCCCTGTTCATGCGATCCGAGATTGATATGACCGTCTCGCCGATCCGCAATCCAACCTTTGTGACTCTGTCGGATGGCTCGATCCGCAACACCTATGATATCCGCCTGAGGAACAAACATGGTGATGATAGGCCCTTCCGTATCACCGTAAGGGGACATGATATGCTAAGGGTAGAGCTTGAGGGCTCGTTCTACGAGACCGTGGACGTTCCCGCCGATACCAGTAAGCTACAGCGTGTCTATGTAACGGCTCCGCCGCGGTCGGAACCGGCCAATAGCGACCGGACGGAGTTCCGTTTCTGGGTCGAGGATCTGACCAACGGCGACCGCGCATCGAATGACAGCGTGTTCAACGGAAAGGAACAATGATGTCGAAACCACTGACAGGACGCACCGTTTTCCTGATCACTGCATCCGCATTTGCCGTGATCATCGCCGTCAACGTTACCATGGCGGTAAATGCGGTCCGCACCTTCCCAGGGCTGGAGGTCAAGAATTCCTATGTCGCCAGCCAGCAGTTCCAAGACAAGCGCGAGGCACAGGAGGCGCTGGGTTGGACCGTGGCCACGGACTATGCTGATGGTCGCCTGAAGTTAGCTTTCAAGGGCCAGAACGGCGCGCCGATTACCGTGAACAACCTTCAGGTTATGGTTGGCCGCACAACGGTCGCGGAAGATGATGTGCAGCCACAATTCGAAATGGTGAATGGCGCCTACACCGCCGACTTGGACTTGGGACGCGGCAAATGGATGCTTCAGGTGCAGGCCGAGGCCGAAGACGGCACGCCGTTCCAGCAACGGCTTGATCTGCAGGTGCGGGGCTAAACCATGACGATGGTGGAACACGCGCGACCCGCTGCCTGCCCAGCCTGTTCGGCTTCGCCGCTGGCCGAGGATATGGCACAGGTGGATGCTGGCGAAGGGCAAATCCTGCTGTCGCTGCCGACCATCCATTGTGCTGGCTGTATTTCGACTGTTGAGCGCGGCCTGTCCGGCGTACCCGGCGTGAAATCCGCGCGCGTTAATCTAACCCTGAAGCGCGCCAGCATTGACGCCAGCCCCAATGTCACGACTGAACATCTGATCGAGACGCTCGACGGCCTTGGTTATCCCGCGCATGAGCTGGATGCCGGGTTACTATCAACCACCGCGACCGAAAAGGCGGGGAGAGACCTGCTGCTGCGTTTGGCCGTGGCGGGCTTTGCCATGATGAACGTGATGCTGCTGTCGGTGTCGGTCTGGTCCGGCGCAGCGGATGCGACGCGGGATCTGTTCCACTGGATATCGGCAGCGATAACCGTACCGACGATTGCCTTTTCGGCTCAGCCGTTTTTCAAGAACGCATGGACTGCCCTCTCCAAAGGGCGCCTGAATATGGATGTGCCGATTTCGCTGGCGATTGCTTTGGCGGTTGTCTCCTCGCTGTGGGAGACAACGCTTTCCGGAGAGCATGCCTATTTCGACGCGGCCCTTGCGCTGACGTTCTTTCTGCTGACCGGGCGTTATCTTGACTATCGCACCCGTTCCATCGCGCAGTCTGCTGCCGAGGAACTGGCTGCGCTAGAGGTGCCTCGCGGCTTGAAACTAGTTGGCGGCGAACCGGTGGAGACGCCGATTGCCGAACTGTCGGTTGGTGATCACATCCTCGTCAAACCCGGCGGGCGAATGCCGGTGGATGGACAGATTATCGAGGGTCAGTCCGAGATCGACCGCTCGCTTTTGACCGGGGAGACCTTGCCGGTCTTCGCCGAACAGGGGCTGCAGGTCAGCACTGGTGAGATCAACCTGACCGGCCCGCTGACCATCCGCGCGACGGCTGTGGGTAAGGAAAGCAGCCTCTACCGGATGGCAGAGCTTGTCGCAGTCGCGGAGAGCGGGCGCAATAAGTACACGTCATTGGCTGACGGGGCTGCCAAGCTTTATGCGCCGGGGGTTCACATCTTGTCAGCGCTTAGCTTTGTTGGCTGGTACCTGTATTCCGGTGACATGCGCATGGCACTGAATATCGCTGCAGCGGTTTTGATCATTACCTGTCCCTGTGCACTGGGTCTTGCAGTTCCGGCGGTCACGACCGCCGCCTCGGGCCGGTTGTTCAAGAAGGGGATGCTGATCAAGGATTCCACCGCGCTAGAGCGGATGGCCGAGGTGGATACAGTTGTGTTCGACAAGACCGGCACGCTGACCTCTGGCTTCCCTGTTCTTCAGCAGATTGACGCCTACACAGACCTGGACTTGTCGGTGGCAATGGCTTTGGCGCTTGGGTCTAGCCACCCGTTGGCCAAGTCGCTGGTTGACGCGTCCACGCAGTCCGGCACGAAGCCAGCTTCGGTCGAAGACTTGCGCGAAGTTCCGGGTTATGGGACCGAAGGTCTGTGGAACGGTCAGCGCGTACGTTTGGGCCGCGCCGCCTGGGTCGGGGCTAAGGCGCTGTCGACCACGGCCACCTATCTACAGATCGGGGAGGCCGCACCAGTGGCCTTCCGCTTCGTTGACGCCCTGCGCCCCGGCGCGGCTGAGACCATTGCGGCGCTGAAAGCTTCGAATAAAGACGTGCTTCTTCTGTCAGGCGATACCGCTCCTGCGGTTGAAGCACTGGCCAACCAGTTGGGTATTGACCAATGGACGGCCGAAGCCCTGCCGGAAGACAAAGTTTCCCGCGTCCAAGAACTATCGTCTAAGGGCAATCACGTTCTGATGGTCGGCGACGGTCTGAACGACACGGCGGCATTGGCTGCTGCGCATGTCTCTATCTCTCCTGCAACGGCGCTGGACGCTGCGCGTGTGGCTTCGGATATCGTTCTTCTGGGCAATGATCTCGAACCTATTGCGGAAGCGGTTGAGACCGCGAAATCCGCCACCAGACGTATCCGCGAGAACTTCCAGATCGCGACGGTCTATAACGTCGTTGCGGTGCCGATCGCAATCATCGGACTGGCGACGCCGCTGGTTGCCGCATTGGCGATGTCGGCGAGTTCAATTACAGTCTCGCTGAATGCGTTGCGGTTGAGGTAATCCCATGGAAATGCTTGTCTACCTGATCCCGATTTCCCTGTTTCTAGGCGGGATGGGGCTGGTGGCGTTCCTATGGGCGCTGAAGAACCGGCAATACGAAGACCCGGACGGAGACGGTCAGAGATTTCTCAGCAGCGATTGGGATGACCAGCCGAAGCCCTGATCAGGACGGCGGGCCGATCCGCTGGCACAGGCTGCCCTGAGATTCCAGCTTGCGGCATGCAAGGTCGGCTTCCTGAAGGGTCATACCCACGAAATTCGCAGACCAGCCACGGCTGTTCTTGACCACTTTTCGCAAGGCGCTGTCGAGGCTGTCCAACTCGCTTAGAGCTGTTTGAAGAAGCACCCGTTCCGCTTCGTATTGTGTGGTGTAGTGACCGATGTTCACACCCCAATGTCGCCCACCTGATGACGACATCCGGGTAACAACCTCTTGTACAGGGTCGCCATTCAAGTCTGTCTCTAGAGCGGCGTAACGAACGGGCCGCGGCGTGGGCCGAATCTCGGTGTAGATGCTGGTGCGAGGTGGCTCTCTGCGTGTGACCAGTAGTTCTTCGGCAACGACCTCGGCAAGAGCCTCGGCAGCGCCATCTGTTGTTGCTTCCGCCAGGGTTGTCTCTTCTTGCGCTTCCTGAAGTGCACTATCGACGCCTTCACGCAGGGCCAGCAAAACCTCGGCTGCAGGGGCGCGGTTCGGGCGCGCCGTCGGGCGGATCGAGACGTCGACCACTTTCGTGCCGGATTGCGAGCGATAGGTCGGCTTCGTTGGCTTGCGCAAGGCGACACGGGACGGTGCACGTTTGAAACCCATGTCCAACAGTTCGGCGACACGCGCGTTTCTCGTGGCCGATGACCGTCCACCAAAAACTGTCGCGATGATACGTTCGCTTCCACGCTCCGCCGAAGCGACGAGGTTGAAGCCAGCAGCGCGGGTGTAACCGGTCTTGATCCCGTCCGCGCCGCGATAGCTGCCAAGCAGTCGACGGTTGGTATTGGCCACTTCGCGGATGCCTGCATGGGTCGAGATGCGCGAGAACAGGTTGTAGTAATCCGGGTAGTCGTAGAACAGGTGGCGCCCAAGCGTTGTCATGTCGCGGGCCGTCGACAGGTGGCCGCTTTCGGTCAGGCCGTGGGCGTTCTTGAATGTGGTGCGGCTCATACCAAGCGCCTTGGCCGTACGGTTCATGCGGCGGGCGAAGGCCGCTTCGCTGCCTTCCAGCGCCTCGCCAATGGCTGTGGCGGCGTCGTTGGCCGACTTCACCGCTGCTGCGCGGATCAGGTAGCGGAACTTGATCCGCTGCCCCGATTTCAATCCCAGTTTCGAGGGTGGTTCAGCGGCGGCTTTCTTGGAAATGCGGACCTTCGTATCCAACGTGATCTCACCGCGCTCGACCGCCTCAAAGGCGATGTAAAGCGTCATCATTTTGGTCAAAGAGGCCGGATGCAGCCGTGTATCTGCATTTCGGGAGTGCAAAACTTCGCCCGAACGGGTGTCGATTACCATTGCCGCATAGGGGGCTGCCTGCGCCGATGTCGCAAGGGACGCCACAATAAGCGCCACAATAAATACCCCGTGTCGGACGTACTGCCACAAGATGTGCACGTCGCTTGCCTTTATTCTGCCTCGTGCTCCCGGATTTTCCGGTGAGCTTATTCATTATTGAGGCAAGCCTAACATAGGGGCGCGCATCCGAGAACGCCTATTTTCAAAGACATAGAGTTTTTCTTATTCAGTGTTGCCGTCGATCTGATCCAACAGCGCTGGTAGCTCGGCCAGGGTTTTAAGATCGCGGTATCTAGGGTGTCCGGTGGGTTGGGGCGCGTGTTCAAGTTCCCAAGTCAGATCATGGGGGACATAGACGCCCCAAGCGCCCGCCTCGAGCGCGGGTAGAACGTCCGATTTCAGCGAGTTTCCGACCATCATCGCCCGCGCCGCCCCCTCGCCGTGATAGTCAAAGATCCGAGTATACTG
>CAYFXM010000046.1:0-15160 GCA_964346965.1 uncultured Actibacterium sp.
AGCCGCCGTTGCCAAAGGAATTCGGTCGACAAGCTGTAATAACGCCACGTCATTGCGCAATTCGCGCAAGGCATCGGTGTCGTCGTGCCGATATTCAGCCATGACCACTGCCCGACGCACAGCGCTGGTTGCAACTGCCTCACCATGGCGCATTCCAGCGTGAAAGCTCAGTTTGCGTGGATCGATCCGCTCGCCCTCTTCGAAAAGGCAATGGGCTGCGGTCAGCACCAAGTCGTTGTCCACCAAGACGCCGGTACAGAAACCGCGCCCGTCGTGGTCGATTTTCCCGACAGCTTCCAGTCCAAGGGTTTCGGTGCGCAGATCAAGCGAGTCGAGCAGCGTGTCCGCCATCGTGGTGGAGGCGAAAGTCAGCCAGAGAAGAAACGCACGCCAGATCATGGTTTCACAAATTTCGCGCCGCCGCCATTGCGGGCGCCACCGGCACCGAACCCAACAGAGGATCCGCGGGTCCAAACGCCCTGCCCTTCCGCCAGTCGTAGCTTCAACAGATCGAGCGTCTTCCGCACAGGAGTCCCAAGCGCCACTTTCCGGTCGTCGATATCCGACTTGGCAGAGACCACGGAGACGATCCTTGGGATCTCACCTCGAAACGAAAAAACCGGAGCGCCAGAGGATCCGAAATCAATATCACAGGACAGCATCAGCACGCCGGGTCGCCGCGCCATCACGCGGCAGATTTCCTGCAGCGACGGGGCCTCGGGCCGGTCATAGGCATAGGAAACAACGCCCACTTCGTCCCCCTTGCGAGGATGACCGGCGACCTCAAACGGCTGCACCCCGGGCAGCCGGATCGGACGGTCGAGCTCCAGCAGGGCAAGGTCATAGGCGACCCGCAGCATCTTTTGCGTATTATCGAAGACATAATCCGGATGGGTGACCGCCCGCTTTATCCCGCGATAGGCCTGCGCTCGCCCGTCGCGCCAACCAGCAAGAAAGGTCATATCCGTCAGTTTCTCCCGGCTGCCGTCTTTACGACGAAACAGGCAATGCGCCGCCGTCAGCACAAGGTCCGGGGCAATCAGTGAGCCGGTGCAAAAGCTGTGGCGACCGACGTCCAGCCGACCCACCGCTTCCCAACCTTTACCATCGTTGGCTGTCAATAATGGCCGCAGCCGGGCGTCCTCTTGCCCGGCAGCTTGCCCGGCGACCATCCAGATCACCATCAACAACGACAAGAACCGCGTCATTCCCGTTCCCCTTTCACCGCGACCCTAGCGGAGGGGTCGGGCAGGATTATGGCCGTGTTTCGTTCAAAGACGACGGGACCGGCCCGCCAGTGGCCCAGTCCAGCAACTCAACCGTATGCGCAATGGGCACATCCGTGCCAGAGCCGATTTGCATCATACAGCCGATATTGCCGGCAGCGATCACATCGGGATGCTTGGCTTCCAGCGTCCGCACCTTCCGTGCCTTTAGCTTGCCAGAGATTTCGGGTTGCATCAGGTTATAAGTCCCGGCTGACCCGCAGCACAGGTGACTGTCTGCAGGCTCGACCACCTTGAACCCTGCCGCTTTCAGAAGGTCCTTGGGCGCGGATTTCACCTTCTGACCATGCTGTAGTGAGCAGGCCGCATGATACGCGACCGTCATGTCCTGCGGAGCTTTCGCACCGGACAGCTCCAACTTTTGCAACAACTCTGAGATATCCATCGCCAAGGACGATACCTCCGCCGCATCTGCGGCCAGGGCCTCATTTCGGAACATATGGCCATAGTCTTTCACCGTGGTGCCGCAGCCGGAGGTGTTGATCACGATTGCATCAAGGCCTGCCCCATGTTTCTCTGCCATCCAGGCTCGGATGTTCGTCGCCGCCGACGCATGGCTGTCATAGGTTCGGCCCATGTGATGGGTAAGCGCCCCACAACAACCTGCGCCCTCCGCCACCACGACCTCGCACCCCAATCGGCGCAACAAACGGATCGTTGCATCGTTGATATCGGTGTTCAGCGCCTTCTGCGCACAACCCGTCATCAGCGCCACCCGCATCTTCCGCGCACCCTTCGGCTCAAAGCTTTGCGGGCGGTCATTGCGACTTACCGGTGGAATACGCTTCGGGGCCATCTCTAGCATGGCGCGCAAACGCGCGTCCGGCATCAACCGCGCAAAAGGGCGGCCGATCTTGGCTCCTATCAGTGCCAGCCTGAACCGGGTGGGATGGGGCAGAATCTGCGCGAGCATCCAGCGGAGGGTTCGGTCCATAAAAGGCCGCTTGTAACGCCTATCGATATATTCCCGGGCGTGGTCGACAAGGTGCATGTAATGCACCCCGGACGGGCACGTGGTCATACAGGCTAAACAAGACAGGCACCGGTCGATATGTTTCACCGTTCGGGCGTCTGGAACCCTCTCGTTCTCCAACATATCCTTGATGAGATAGACCCTGCCCCGTGGGGAATCGAGCTCATCCCCCAACACCTGATAGGTCGGGCAGGTGGCTGTGCAGAACCCACAATGCACGCAGGATCGTAAAATCTCGTTCGACCGTTGCATTGCCGGATCTTGAAGCTGTTCTGGCGTAAATTCTGTCCGCATCGTCTAGCCCATCAGTCCGGGGTTCAAAATGCCACGCGGATCAAACTGGTTGCGAAGTCCCGCGCTCAACGTGGCCAAGGGTTCCGGTTCGGGCTGAAATCTGGCGGACTCAACCTCGCCGCGTACTAGCGTGGCATGGCCTGCAACCCCATTCAGCGCCGGTCGCAGATCGCGACCCGGCGCCGTCAGGGCCCAAATCAAACCTCCAGCCCAATCGTAGAGAACCGCCTCCGCGCCCAATGCCTCGACAACCCGAGGTCCGTCAGAGGGTTTCACCGAAATGCGCCAAACATCGCCGGGGCGGTCATGGAACAGCTCGACGTCTCTTACCCATTTCCACCCGGCTTCGGTTCGGGCCAGGTCTGTCTCGACAGCCACTTCCCCAAAATCCGCCAGCAGAGCAGAGAGCTTGGCAGCGCGATACTCCACCGAACGGGCAAACCCCTCGATCCGGATCATGGTCACCGGGTGCCCATCGACGCCGGACGGCGCATGCGCCGCGCCGCTCACCTCGAACGGAGAACTGACAGCCCGCGCCATCGCGGCAACAGCGTTCTGGTCCGACAGCCCGTTGATCAACAAGACGGCCCGAGTCTCTGGCGATGGAAGCACCTTGAAAGCCACTTCGGTCAGCACACCCAGGGTTCCGAAGGAACCGGCCATCAATTTTACCAAGTCGTAGCCGGTGACATTCTTCATCACCCGCCCGCCATTCTTGATAACGTCGCCGCGCCCGTCGACGAACCGCACACCGATCAGGCTGTCCCGACAGGCCCCGGCCTGAATCCGACGCGGCCCAGATACGTTCGCTGCAACCACGCCCCCAATCGTTGGTGTGCCATCGGTGCCCAGCAGCCCTCGATGGTCCATCGGCTCAAACGGCAGCCGCTGCCCTTCCGCCGCCAAGGCGGCTTCGACCTCGGAAAGCGGAGTTCCCGCCTGTGCGACCAATGTCAGCGCGCCGGGTTCATAGCGTGTGATCCCGGTCAAACCTTCGGTCGACAACACCTCACCCTCGAGCGAATTTGCGAAACCACGCGTTCCGCCACCGACAATTCGGAAGGGTTCTACCGCGTCTCGTACCGCTGCTGCTAACGCGTTCTCATTTTCTGGACGTATCATTTTCATTTGGTTTTCAATGCCTTGGCTGGATTGGCCAAAAGCCATCACCCCCGTCGCCCTTCTGTTGCTGCCAGAGGGAACACTTTCGCGGGATTCAGCAGCCACGTCGGGTCGAACACATCTTTCACCCGCAACTGCGCTTCGATGTCTACTGGATCGTATTGCACGGTCATCAGATCGCGCTTTTCAATTCCGACACCGTGTTCTCCGGTCAGGCACCCGCCAACCTCGACACAAAGCTTCAGGATTTCCGCGCCGAACTTCTCGCATAGTTCGAGGTCGCCGGGCTTGTTCGCATCAAACAGGATCAGCGGGTGCATATTCCCGTCACCCGCATGGAACACGTTACCGACCTGAAGGCCGAATTCCTCGGACATCTCCCCAATACGGCGTAGGACATAGGGCAGTTCCGACACCGGGATGGTTCCGTCCAGACACATGTAATCGTTGATCTGCCCCATCGCGCCAAAAGCGGATTTGCGCCCCAGCCAGATTTTCGCGCTCTCCTCTTCCGACCCGCTTTCCCGCAGTTCCACCGGATTGTGCTTGCGTGCGATCTTCAGGATCAAGCCGAGCTGTTCGTCAATCTCGTCCTCAGACCCCTCGACCTCAACAATCAGCAACGCCTCACAATCCGGATAACCCGCACCGGCGAAGGCTTCTGTTGCCCGAATGCACGGGCGGTCCATGAATTCAATGGCGACCGGCAATACACCTGCCTTGATGATGTCACTCACACATTGCCCGGCAACTTCGTTACTGTCGAAACCCATCAGCACCGGTCGCGCGCCCTCGGGTTTACGCAGGATACGCAGGGTCGCCTCGGTCACCACACCCAACTGCCCTTCCGATCCGCAAATGACACCCAGAAGGTCCAGCCCCCCGGCGTCCAGATGGGCGCCGCCGATTTCGACGACGCGACCATCCATAAGCACCATTTTTACGCCCATCAGGTTGTTGGTCGTCACCCCGTATTTTAGGCAATGGGCACCGCCCGAGTTCATCGCGATATTGCCTGCGATCGCACAGGCCAGTTGCGATGAGGGATCTGGTGCATAGAAGAAATCATCTTCCTCTACCGCTCCGCTGACACTCAGGTTGGTGCGCCCAGTCTGCACACGGATAAACCGGTTGTCATAGTCGACCTCCAGTACTTCGGTCATCCGCGCCACGCCAAGGATCACGCTATCGGCCGTTGGCAACGCCCCGCCCGCCAAAGAGGTCCCTGCCCCACGCGGCACCACGGGCACATTTTCTTCGTGGCAAATCTTCAGAACGGCCGAAACCTCTTCGGTAGAGGACGGCAGAACTGCGCAAAGCGGTGGACATTTATATGCGGTCAGAGCGTCACACTCATATGCCCGGGTCTCTGCCGGGTCATGGATCACCGCGTTGTCTGGCAGAACAGCAAGCAATCGCTCGACCAACCGGGCCTTGCGCGACATGATGCGGGTATCGGGGGTAGGCATTTCCATTGCGTATCTCCAATTTGGTAAGTTTATATTACCAATTTATGCAGATGACAAGTATCCCTCGTCGGCGATACGGTCGCACCCATGGAACTTCTGGAACGATTGCAGTTTTTCACCTTTATCGACGCTCTCGCGGTCCTGCTTCTTCTGTCAAGCTGGGTCGGCGTTAGCTGGTGGATCGAAAGGTTGAATGCTGCGAAACCGTCGGTGTCTGTCCTGATGGAAGCATATCGCCGCGACTGGATGAAGAACCACGTGACTCGCGATCCGCGCGTTTTAGATGCCTTGATCATGGGCAGCTTGCGCAACGGAACCACCTTCTTTGCCTCTGGCTGCATGATCGCCATCGGCGGTGTTTTGGCCTTGATTGGCAATACAGACCCGCTTTTGGGGGTCGCCCGAGACTTATCTCTCGACCAGTCACCGAAAGTGATCTGGGAGCTGAAGCTCTTGCTATTGATGTTGCTTCTCGCAAACGCCTTCCTGAAGTTTGTCTGGGCTCACCGCCTGTTCGGCTACGCGTCCGTCTTAATGGGTGCAATTCCCAACGACGAAGACGACCCGGCATCCTATAAGCGCGCAGCTCAGGCTGCCGAGGTGACGAACAACGCGTCACGCAGCTTCAATCGAGGCCTACGATCGATTTATTTCACGCTTGCCGCCCTGGTTTGGCTTCTTGGGGCCATCCCCTTAATTTTGGCCGTCCTTGCAACCTTGGCAGTAATCTGGCGGCGCGAGTTCGCTTCGTCGTCACGACAGAACCTTTACCAAGGCACAGAGAATTGATCACGGGCTAAGCCTAATTCTGGCACTCTGGCCTCATGACAATTCCTTTCACCCGCTATTTGGCCCTTCTGTGCCTTGCTTTCGGCCCCACTCTGTTAACAGCCGACCCGGCGGAAATCTTAGCTGCGGAAGCACACCCCGAGGGCTCTGGCCAGTGGACCCTCTATGTCACGCTTCAGCATGCTGATACCGGATGGGATCACTATGCGGATGGCTGGGAGGTCACGGCGCCTGATGGCACGCGGCTCGGTTTTCGCGAACTCCTTCACCCGCATGTGCACGAACAGCCATTCACGCGGTCGCTTCGCGGCGTGGGTATTCCCGCGGGTCTGGGTCATGTGTTGATCCGGGCACGGGACAATCTTGATGGTTGGGGCGCGGATACGCTGGCGGTTCCACTCGACTAACGCCGCCCTTCATAGAGCCATGCACCGATGCTGAGCATTGCCGCGATCAGCAACATCAGCCACGCTGGCGCCAATGCTGTGAGAGAGATGCCTTGCGTCAGATAGGCCTCGCGCGGGGTGATACCAATCCAACCGCGTCCAGCGGCGACGCGACCCGCACGCACGCGCCGAATATCGGGGAACCCCTCATCAAGGACAGCGGATCCTCCCCGCTGCGCCTGAACCACCGGCTGCAGAATATCCGGCGTGGCAATCGTATCCTCGAACTCCTTCGGCGCCGCAGGTCCGACGACAACCACGGCCTCTTCCACACCGTCGCTGAGTCGATAAAGCCCCATTTCCGACGCCGTGAACTCGGTTGAGAACCGCCCGGGGGCAATCTCGGTCAGAGACAACAGCAACTGGGACTCGTCTGGCCCGGTCACGGTTACATCCGGCACCGACTCTGACAGTGACCGGCGAACAACCGTGACCGTCTGACCTCTGGCAGAGACCATAAGAGCCTCCTCCTCGAGATCCGGTTCCTTCATCATCCAATGGGCCAACCGGCGCAGAAGTTCCAATTGCGGGCCACCACCTTCGAACCCCCGGCTCCAAAGCCACGCATGGTCGGAGGCCAGCAGGGCGACCCGCCCCTCGCCCTTTCGGTCCAGCACCAGAAGCGGCCGGTCCTCGCTGCCTTTCATAACTGTCTGACCCTCGAAGGCAGTCAGTTCGATCAGTCGGAACCACCGGCCCCAAGCGGCCTCGGCATCTGATGTATCGGCGGATAGGCCTTGTGTGACCGGGTGGCGCTCGCCCAGATCGGTGATGGCAGGCAAGAAGGCTTCCTCGACAACCCGTGCTGTCGGTGACGCTGGTAAGACATCCGCCAGCGGCGAGCGATAGAGCGAACTGGCTGAGGCGAAATCAGGACCCGCAGCGATCAGCACCGCGCCCCCCTCTTCAACATAGTCGCGCACGTTTTCAAGATAGAGCATCGGCAAGATGCCCCGTCGCCGGTAGCGATCAAAAATGATCAGGTCGAACTCGTCGATCTTTTCCAGAAATAGCTCACGTGTCGGAAAGGCGATCAGCGACAACTCGGTCACAGGCACACCATCCTGTTTCTCGGGCGGACGCAGGATGGTGAAGTGCACAAGGTCCACCGAGCTATCGGATTTCAGCAGGTTGCGCCATGTGCGTTCACCCGGATGTGGCTCGCCCGAGACCAGCAGCACGTTCAACCGGTCGCGCACGCCATTGATCTGCACGACCGCAGAGTTGTTGCGGTCGGTCAGCTCGCCTTCGGTCAAATCGACGGAGAACTGGATCACATTAATCCCGCCGTGCTCCAGCGTGATTGGCACCGGGATGTCGCGGTTTAGTTGAACCGGCAGGACCTGCTCTTCTCCTCCGTCGACCGAGATACGCAGGGGCACTTGTCCCCGCGCCGACGCAGGTACAGCCCCCCTATCCTCGATCCGCAGGGTCAGGGTGATTTCTTCCCCGAGAATGGCAAAAGCGGGGGCGTTGCGGACAACAAGCCGACGGTCCCAGTCAGTCTCGCGTCCCGTCAGCAATGTGTGAACTGGGAAATCCGTTTCTGGCGCCAGTTCGATGTCGTGAATCTGGCCATCGGTCAACAGCATGGCCCCGGCCAACCGGGCCCGGGGCAGTTCGGCCAAGGCCTGCGTCACGGCCCCCATCAGCAAGCTGCCACTGTTGTCGGGCCCGTCACCCAGCCGAACGATCCGCAACTCAGTATTGTCGAGTGCGGTCACTTCGGCCTCAACCCGCGCAATGGCATCGGCAATCTGCTCGGGGCGATCCGACAGGCGTTGGCTGGAGCTTTCATCGACAACCAGCAAAACGATGTCCGACAGGCCCTCGCGTTCTTCGACCTGAAGTGAGGGGTTGGCAATGGCTGCGATCAGTACCGCCGCCGTCAATCCGCGAAGCCACCAGCCCGTCTGTCGCCGCCACATCCCCCACGCCGCGAAAACAACCGCCAAAGCAATCATTATCCAGATCGCAAACCATGGCAGGTAAGGGGCAAAGACAACCGTTCCGTTCATTGCCCAAGCCTTTCCAGCAGGGCCGGCACATGGACCTGATCGGACTTATAATTCCCGGTCAGCACATGCATGATCAGGTTGACGCCAAAGCGGTAGGCAATCTCTCGCTGGCGCACGCCGGCATAGCCTCGCCCAACGGGGTACATCGGCGCTCCCTGCGCATCCATCGCCCATGCGGCTGCCCAGTCATTGCCTCCGATCACGACCGGCGTCACCCCGTCGTTGAGGTTTCGGAAGGGCATGCCCTCGGCCTGTTCCGCATCTGGCGGGGACGCTTCAACCCAGACATTGCGTGAATCATAACGCCCCGGGAACCCTTGCAGCAGATAGAAGGTCCGGGTCAGCACATGGTCCTCGGGGATCGGCTCCAGTGGCGGTATATCCAAGGGCCGGGCAAGCACCTGCAATCGACGTCCTTCAGGCGTGTTGGCGCCAGACCCGCTGACATTGCCGTCGCGCGTGTCGAACAGGATCATCCCGCCGGTGCGCAGATAGCGGTTGAGTTTGCCGTAAGCCTCGACCGACGGCAGCGGCTGGCTGGCGGTCACCGGCCAATAAAGGAAGGGGAAAAGCGACAGCTCATCCCGTTCAAGATCAATCAGGATCGGGTCCAGCGGTTCCACTGCGGTACGGTCCGCTAGTTTCCGTGACAGGCCCTTCAGGCCGGCCCGGGTCATCTCGTCCACACGGGAATCTCCGGTCGCGACGTGGGCAAGCACGACACCTTTGGTGGCCTGCAGCGCCAGCAAGTCATCGCCGGACTGGGCCCAGCCATCCTGCGGGACAACGAACGCGAGAAGAAGGATCGCCGCATACCCCTGACGTTGGCCACGAAGGCGGCCAGACAGCCACATCGAGGCGACCATATCCATCGCCAGCAACACCAGCGCCAAGGTCAGAAGATGGCCCTTCAGGGGTTGCTCGCTGCGGATATCCAATCCTTCTACCGGGATTCGTGCGGGCCACGCGGTGGCCGATAATTCACGGTCCGACGCGATTACATTGACGGCCAATCGGCGATCCCCACCAGCATAGAGGCCAGGGAGAAGATCCGAACCCACCGGATCACCCGCCAGACGCTCGCCAGCAATACCGGGCATAATGCCTGCGTCCTCGAGCTGCCCAAAGGCAGTCAGCACCTGTTCCGGCACCCAGGTCGTGCCTTCAAGATCTTCGAGTGTCGGCCTTGCGCTGCCCGACGACACGGCCAAACGCTCCAGCATCTGGACAAAGAGCCCGGACAGAGGCAACGACGACCACTCTGCATTCGCCGTGACGTGGAACAGCACGACCTGCCCCTGACCAACTGGCTTGCCAGTCACCAGCGGCGTGCCATCCGCCAGCGTCGCCATGACGCGCGAGGCAAGTTCCGGATCTGGCTGGGCCATCACCTGTGACGACACCCGTACGTCCTCGGGTATCTCCAGACCATAGAAGAGCGAGTTGTCAGCGAAGGGCCGCAACGCCTTGGGCTCGCCCCAGCTCATTGCGCCACCAACATTCCGTCCGCCGGCCCGCAGTCGGACAGGCAGGAGAGGATCCTCGTCCTCGCGACTGATGTCGCTGGCTGCAAGGTTCGGGCCGGCAAAACGCAACAGCAGTCCGCCCTTATCGAGCCATTCCAACAGGGCCGATTCTTCGGCCTCGGCCACCGTGGCAACGTCAGCGAGGATAATAACATCGGGATTGGCGGGCAGGATATCCAGAAGCGCCCCGTCCAGCAGCTCTGTACTGGTGACCAGCGCCTGCCGCAGGTAGTGCAGAGGAGACAGCAGCTGTAGCCCCTCGCGCTGCTCTCGCCCCGAAATCATCGCCACCTCGCGCCGTTTCAGGCTGTCATCACCCAAAACAACTGCCCCGGCAGTCGATTGGCCAGAGATGGTAAAACGGGTGATGCGGTTGCGAAGTTCGGGTTGCAGAGTCAGGCTGGCCTCGGCAATGTTCGCGCCTTCCGCAAATTCCACCTGAATTCGCGCCAGTTCCCGCTCGATCCCGTTGGGGTCCAAACCGATGCCGGCCACGGTTACATCGGCGTTCGGCCCGGGACGGTTGCGCAGAACAGTAAGGCTGATAACCCCTCCGTCAATCGTCGGCGGGCGCAGCGCATAGACCGGCGCCGGGCTTTCAAACACGCGCACCGAGCCGCGCGCCTCCAACTCCGACAGAACCTCCCCCCGCCAGTCAGCTTGCAATCCGTTCGACAGCCAAAGCGTATCGAAGCCATCCTCAAGCCCCTCAGCCCAAAGGATCAGTTCATCTGCCTCTGCCTCCCACGGATTCGGCGATAATCCCGGCAGTTTCGCAATCCAATCGCGCGCTGATCGAAATGGCAGCCCCTCTTCCGGCAGGTCGGTGGTCAGAACAATCGCGATCGGCCGCGCTTCGGCCCCCGCCTTGTCCAGAACCGCGTCCACGCGGTTGATCCGCCGTGACCAATCGCGGGCATCTGCCCATCCCCCGTCGATCAAAACTAGAAGCGGCCCGTCTGTACCCGTCTGTTTTTCGGGGTTTAGAATCGGACCTGCAAATCCCAGAATGATCGCAGCCACCGCAAGTGTACGCAGCAGCAACAGCCACCATGGGGTGCGATCCGCCTGAGTTTCATCGTCCTGTAACCCCAAAAGCAATGCCACGCCCGGGAACCGACGTTTGATCGGCGCAGGCGGCACGGCGCGCAGCAAAATCCACAGGATCGGCAAGGCGGCAAGCGCAGTCAGCAGCCAGGGCACGGTAAAGCCTATGGGTCCCAAGGTCAGCATCAGCCCGCTCTCTCCAATGCCGTATAAAGCCACAGGAGAGCTGACTGCGAACTGTCACCGGTGTGGTGCGTGCTGAACTGCCAATCCGCCAGATGCGCGAGCTCTGACAACCGTGCCTTGCGTTCCGCCAGACGGTCGAGATAACGATCCCGCAACTCTCCGGCCTGTAAGGTTTCGTGACGAAGCTCTCCGCCCATGCTTTCGAAAATAGTGCGGCCGCTAAACGGGAAAGCCTCTTCATCCGGATCCAGCACCTGCAACAGCGCACCTTTGACACCCCGATCCGCCGCCTTTGCCAAAGCCGCTTCAACCGGTTCGATATCGCCAAGGAAATCGGAAATGAACAGCGCCCGCGCGTGGGGCAACATCCCCCGTGCCTCGGGTTTGCCATAGTCGCCCAGACCGCCGGAATCGCTGAAGACCTGCGCCAGACGTAACAGCTGAAGCGGCCCACTGCGGGGCGGAAGTTCAAACCCGGACAGCCCAACCCTTTCGCCCGCACGATTGAGCAGTACCGCCACCGCCAATGCCAAAAGCCGGGCACGTTCTGATTTGTCTGGGCGGTCCTTCGATCCCGTGAACAACATGGATTGCGAGTGATCCACCCACAGCAGCACGCTTTGAGCCGCCTGCCATTCCTTTTCCCGCACGAAATGTGCATCCGACCGGGCCGATCGCCGCCAGTCGATCCGCCTCGCGGGGTCGCCGGGGGCCGCGGGCCGATACTGCCAGAACTCATCCCCCATGCCAGACCGGCGACGCCCATGCGCGCCCATCATGACGGTCGAGGCCAAATGCTCGGCCTCGGCCAGAAGGGGCGGAAGGGCTGCCGCGAGCTCTTCGGCCCGGGCCCGGAGGGCAGTGGGTGATCTCACGCAGCGACCTCGGGGGTGACGGTCGCCCGGGTGACTTCGTCGATTATGTCGCCCAGTTCCGCGCCACGGGCACGGGCCGCAAAGCTTAGCGCCATGCGGTGTTTCAGCACCGGTGCTGCCATCGCGGCCACGTCCTCGGGAGATGGCGCAAGCCGACCGTCCAACAACGCTTGCGCGCGCACCGTCAGCATCAGCGCCTGCGCCGCACGTGGGCCCGGGCCCCAGGCAACGTTGTCATGCACCGACTGCGGCGCTTCGCTGGCCTCAGGACGGCAGGCGCGCACAAGGTCAAGGATCTGAGCCACAATCGCCTCACCGACCGGCATGCGGCGCAGGGTTGTCTGGGCCTCGATCAATTCTTCCGCCGTGAAGACAGGCTTGGCGTCAGCCTCTTCCGTTCCGGTGGTCGCCAGCAGGATGTCGTGTTCTGTCCGGCGATCCGGGTAGGGCACATCGATCTGCAACAGGAACCGGTCCAGCTGCGCCTCTGGCAGCGGATAGGTACCTTCCTGTTCGATCGGGTTCTGGGTCGCCAATACATGGAACGGCGCGTCCAGATCATGTTCGTGACCGGCAATGGTCACAGCCTTTTCCTGCATCGCCTGCAGCAAGGCCGACTGGGTACGCGGGCTTGCTCGGTTGATCTCGTCCGCCATCAGGAGCTGGCAGAAGATCGGCCCGCGAATGAAACGGAAAGAGCGACTTCCGTCGTCGGCAGTCTCCAGCACTTCGGAGCCAAGGATATCGGCCGGCATCAGGTCCGGCGTGAACTGGATGCGCCGCCCGTTCAGCCCCATCACCGTAGAAAGCGTATCGACCAGCCGCGTCTTGCCCAAACCGGGCAGGCCGACTAAAAGCCCGTGCCCACCGCACAAAAGCGCCGTCAGGGTCAGGTCAACAACCCGTTCTTGTCCTATAAACCGGTGCCCGATACTCGACTTCGCAACCGCAAGGCGTTCGCCCAGTTCTTCTATTTTCGATACCAGTTCGGGACCCTCGGACATGGTCACTCTCCTCGTGCTGCACTACACTCCCATTAAAGGCAGATATTGCCCGTGGTACAAATGACAAAAACCAAAGAAGGACAAATGATTGTGAAACCGACGGCAGAAGGGATCGCGGCCTCTGTAAAATCAGCGCAAAAACAGCGCGGATTGCCGCCGGTGCACCTTTGGAACCCGCCGTTTTGCGGCGATCTGGACATGCGGATCGCCCGGGATGGGACGTGGTTTTACCTCGGCACACCCATCGGGCGGATCGGCTTGGTAAAGCTATTCGCCTCTGTCCTGCGCAAAGACGATGACAAATATTTCTTGGTCACACCGGTCGAGAAAGTCGGTATCACAGTCGATGACGCGCCCTTCGTTGCTGTGGACTTCGAGGTATCTGGCAATGATGAAGATCAAGCGCTGACCTTCACGACCAATCTTGATGACACAGCCACAGCGGGTTCGGACCATCCGATCCGGATCGAACGCGATCCCGCAACGGGCGAGCCGTCACCTTACGTGCTGGTCCGCGCCAATCTTGAGGCGTTGATCGACCGTAAAAGCTTCTATCGGCTTGTAGAGATCGGTACGCATCGCGACGGTTGGTTCGGTGTCTGGTCAGGGGGTGCGTTCTTCCCAATCATCCCGTCTGATGAATTGGAGACCTAAGCCCAGTACCCTGAAGGCGCGCGGACCAAGACACGTTCCCTCGTCTGCCTTCACCTTCTCGGTTGCCGATAAAATTCGAGTTCGCGCGACATGATCGGGCGTTCCTCAATTACGACTGAGGTTTCGAAGGTGCTTCCCTCCCGTATAGCTGTCAGCGTAACGGTTTCACCAATCCGGATGTTCTTCACAGCATCCAAAGCCTTTTTCAAAGTGTTCACCCTTTCTCCGTTCACATGCGTGATGATATCTCCACCGAGCAGAATCTCGTTCGCTCCCCACATCATCGGCAGGTTCCCTCCAATAAGGCCGGCCCTTTCTCCGCCACTTCCGGGTTCGATTGTCTCAACCAAAAATCCCGTGCTCTTTCCCCAGTCCTGAGGCGGAATTCCAAGAAGCTGTAAAACTGGTGGCGTCGTCATCTGCCCATAGAGCCCATGCCATGGGCGTGAAACATACCCATCCTCGATAAGGGCCGCCGTCACGGTTTGCAGTATTCCCGAAGGAATGGCGAAACCAATGTTCTCGGCCCCGAATCCGCTGATGCTGGAGGTGATCATTCCGATCACATCCCCGCAGTCATCCACCAAAGGCCCGCCGGAATTTCCGGGACTGATTGCTGCGTCCGTCTGAACGTAGGGAGAAAGCCAGCTGGAAGTTTTCTGCTGCAAGACCCGCCCAATGCCTGAGACCACACCAGCCGAGATCGACTGCCCCAGCCCAAGCGGGTACCCGACGGCGAAGGCTCTCTGGCCGATATTAAGTTGTGTATCTTTGGTGAAGGAAATCGGCTTTCCAATAGTTTCGACGAGGTTCGCGTCCAACACGGCGACATCAAGCGTGGGATCAATCCCGACGATCGTGGCCAGATAGGTTTGGTCCTGCACAAAGACGATAGTCTCATTTGCGTCCGCCACGACGTGATAGTTCGTCACAATATACCCGTCATCAACGATAAATCCGGTCCCGATACTGGGCGCAACTCGATCACGGATAAGGAAGGGGTTGATCGAAACCGAAACCACCTGAACGACGGACGGCGATGTTCGCGCGTAGATCTCACTTGCGGAAAGGCTGCAATCAGGCGTTTCTGCCTGAACGATTCCGGCGCACCACCCAAGCAGGACCGTTACCGCCAAGCGGCCCAATTTCCATGAGTTAGATCCTTGTTTGTCCATAAGCACCTCCCACAAAACATGAAAGAATTCTAGAGAACTGATGCTTGGGACGCCTTGTTACAAATCAAGTCTTTTAGGAGGCCTCATGCACAAGCGACGACGGGCTGGGGCGCAGGTCGCGGTGTTTGCTAGAGGGTTCCCCTTGCACGACGTCGTCGACCTAGTGCGCCTCGGCCCAGTTGGCGCCTTGGCCTGCGTCAACGGTCAGCGGCACGTCCAGATGGACCGCGGGGTCGGCGGCGTTTTCCATGACCTCGCGGATGACCTTGATGCTGTCGTCTACGGCGCCTTCGTCC
>CAYFXM010000047.1:0-12199 GCA_964346965.1 uncultured Actibacterium sp.
GCCGCCGGAACTAGCAACACGTCGTCGAAAGTGAGTGCCTCGCGAATCTCCATGGTGGGCTCCTTGGGAGTTTTCGTTTGGCGCTTCCCTATTTCACGGGTCAAAGAAAAAGAAAAGAGAGAATTGACCTAAACACGCGCTGCATTAGTTTTTAACGTCAATTGACCACCAGGCCAAAGCTTCAGTATGCGCACTGCAATCACCGGAATAATTGCCGAAGCTGCGGCCAAAGATAGAACGCCCACAACGCCGAAGACCTGCCCCTGATCGGCAAGAGACAACATAGCCGATGCGAACGCCGCCAGCGGGAAGGTGAAGGCACCCCAAAATGGGCTGAACCCCGCAGCAGTCAAATAGAAAACTCGGCTAAGCAATACCGCCAACATCACAACGGCCAACGCGCCAAAGGCCAGACCTAGTGCGGTCGATCCCAAATCCACCGCGATGATGCAGAAGAAACTGGCTGGAGCGAGGTGAATGGCCAAAGTCGGCCGCAGCGGAGGCGTGCACCCTTTCGAGAAAACTTCACGTAGATTCAGAAGCCAAATTGCGCATGCGAAAACAAGAGTGCCGACAAAAAGAAACTTGCTTAACAAGTCGTACCCGAGCGGGATAGCCGCAAGCGGCGCCACGATATAGCCGACGAAGCTGAGATGCCAAACCGGCGTTATTTGCCGCTGCCCAACGGGCTGAGACAGCAAAAGCCGGGCCTTCAAGACAGCAAGAATTGTGTGGATCCCTAAAGCCGTGAATAACACCAAAGAGGCTAGAGCGGCGGAGAATGGCACAAGAGCAGCCGCCAGGCAGAAAAAACCCATTGTCATCGCGGCCAGCCCGGCCCGGCCAGGTACAGTTCGAATGTCCTCGCCTAAGGTAGCTGGTCGACGTAGAAATTTGACTCCGTAAGCTAAAGCGCAAAACAGCAGTAACAACGTCACCGCCCCAAGGATCATGTCGGGCAAAGCATTCGGAAGCCCTAAAACGTCGCCCCCACGGCGCCAGGCAAGCCCCAGCCCCATCAAGCCGAGAATCGGCGTAAAGATCGCAGGTGGGACCTGATCGCCAAATCGGGGTTTAGTATGCTGAAACTGCATAGATTCCTCGCGAGCTTTTCGCGATCATAGCGTTTCGGCGTCCAAGGAAAATGCGCAATTGGTCACATTAGCGCGACGAATCCGTTTTTCTACTTCTGAACCCATGGCGCGGGCTTCTTTTCCAGAAACGCTGCTATACCTTCGCGGGCCTCGTCGGTCTCCCAGGTATCCGCCAAGCGGCGGATGGTATCGTCGATGACATCCTCGTCGATCCGCGGCCCCAAGCTGCGGCACAGCGCTTTCGCGGCCCCAACCGCACCGCTCGCGACCGACAAATAGGGCGCAACCTCAGCCTCGATCGCCGCATCCGGATCCGAGACCACCCGTGCAACAATACCCAGCTCTTGTGCTTCGGATGCATCGAACAGCCTTGCTGACATGAACACACGGCGCGCCATCCCCTCGCCCATACGAGCGATCACATAGGGGCTGATCGTGGCTGGTATCAGGCCAAGCTTGGTCTCTGTCAGCCCGAATTTCGCGCCGGGCAAGGCAAGTGTTACGTCGCAGACACAGGCCATACCCACGCCACCGCCATAAGCTCCCCCCTGCACGACGCCAATCAATGGGGTGGGCATTTCGTTGAGTGCATTCAGCATCATTGCAAGCTTGCGCGCTTCGACCATGCGGGTCACGCGGTCGGCACGGATTTGGGCCATCATCCAGTCAAGATCACCGCCGGCACAGAATGTATTTCCGTTTCCGGTTAGCACCATTGCGCGGGTTTCTACGGATGCACCGATCGTCGTTGCGAGATCGGTCAGTTCTTCGATCATCTGCGCCGACAGCGCGTTTCGTTTTTCGGGGCGATCCAATGCCACGTAGGCAACACCACGCGCGTCAATCCGTACATCCAAGGTTTGGTAATTCATTCCCCCACCCTCAGCCCCTGCGCAAAGGCAGCAGCTTTTGTCAACGCGTTCAAGTCGATCCCGGTTTCGTAGCCAAGCGCCTCTACACGCTCGACCACAGCCTCGGTCGCGACATTCCCGGCGGCGCCCGGCGCGTAGGGACAGCCGCCCAAACCGCCGACCGAGGAATCAAAAACCCGCAAGCCCTGTTCGAGACAGACCTCGATATTGTCCAACGCCCTACCTTGAGTGTCGTGAAAGTGGCCCGCCAATTGCGCAGCCGGAACGGCTTCCAAAACGGAATCCAGCATTTTTCCAACCGTCTCGGGGCGGCCTGCTCCGATGGTATCACCCAGACTTATTTCGTAGCAGCCCATTTCCCTCAGTCTTTTGGCCACGAATGCAACCGACTCTGGTGCAACCGCGCCGTCATAGGGGCAATCGGTAACACAAGATACATAGCCCCGCACTGGCAGACCTGCGTTTCGCGCGGCTTCCATGACCGGTCCGAAACGGTCAAAGCTTTCTTCGATCGAGCAATTAATGTTGGCCTGACTGAAGCCTTCCGAAGCCGAAGCGAAAATGGCCACTTCGTCTGCCCTGGCGGCAATCGCACCCTCAAGTCCGCGCAAGTTCGGGGTTAACGCAGCATAGCTTACGCCAGCTTGACGGGTGATCCCGGCCAGTACATCGGCAGCGTCAGCCATCTGAGGAACCCATTTCGGGCTGACGAAACTGGTAACTTCAATCTTGCGAAGCCCCGTTTGGGATAACAGATCGACCAAGGCAATTTTATCTTTTGTATCAATTGCGTTCGGTTCGTTTTGAAGGCCATCTCGTGGCCCCATCTCGAATATTGTTACGTGCTCAGTCATCGTCTGACTCCAACCGGATCAGCAGCGCATCCTTGCTGACCTGATCCCCCTCGGCGACGGAAAGTTCGGCAATAACACCGTCGCGCGGCGCAGTCAGACTGTGCTCCATCTTCATCGCTTCTAAAACGATCAGGGGATCACCTTCAGCGACCTGCTGCCCTTCGGAAACCGCAACCCGGCGAACAAGCCCCGGCATTGGGGCAAGAACGGTATCGCCAACGGCTGCGCCGCCGTGACCAGCACGGTCCAGTGGATCAATCCGACCGAACTCTTGTGCACCGTTCCAGAAAACGGTGACACCGTTTGAATGCAAAACCAAGTCTGCAGAAATTTTGGCACCGTCAAGCCACCAGTTTTCTCCTTGGCAGCGCACCTCGTGCTCTAAGCCCTCTATGCTGATCAGGTACCGTTGATCGGATAAACAAGTCACCTGAGCGGTTTGCGTTTCGCCGCCTTCAGTGAAAGTCACCTGCTGCGCGAAGGGCTGCCAAATGGCGAAACCCGTAAATTCGTCTGCTTCACCACGCACGCCCAACAATGCGGCTGCCGCAAGAAACTTCGCGCCGTCCGGGCGTATTTCTGCGGTAAGCGCATCCAAGTCTCGGGCGATTAGTCCGGTATCCACCTCGCCCGCCGAAAACCCTTGATGATGCGATAGGGCCGACAGGAACCCGAGGTTTGTCACAGTACCGCTCACCTGTGTCTGCTCTAAAGCCTTTTGCAGTCGAGCCAAGGCTTGATCGCGAGTAGGCGCGTGAGTGATGACTTTGGCGATCATGGGGTCATACCATGGGCTGATCTCGTCCCCAGCCTCGACGCCACTGTCGATACGCGTGCTTCCAAGCTGGAAATTCTCACCGTCCGGATATTGCAGGTGCTCCAGTCGACCGATAGCGGGTAGGAAACCGCCGGGAACGTCCTCCGCATAGACCCGCGCTTCGAAAGAATGGCCAGACAGGGTCAGATCGTCTTGCTCGAACGGAAGCGGCTCACCAGCAGCAACCTGTAGCTGCAGCTCAACAAAATCCAAACCCGTTATCGCCTCTGACACGGGGTGTTCCACCTGCAGACGGGTGTTCATTTCCATGAACCAGAAACCATCAGTCCGAAGAGGTCCTGATCCGTCGACAATGAATTCAACCGTTCCGGCACCGCGATAGTCAATCGCTCTGGCAGCCTCGACCGCTGCCCGGCCCATGGCCTCTCGCATATCCGTGGTCATGCCGGGCGCTGGCGCCTCTTCGATGACTTTCTGATGTCGGCGCTGCAAAGAGCAGTCGCGCTCAAACAAATGCACGACGTTACCATGGGCATCGCCGAACACCTGAATTTCGATATGGCGCGGGTTTTGGATGAACTTCTCGACCAGAACCGCAGGGTCGCCAAAACTGGCCTGTGCTTCCCGCTGTGCACTCTCAAGCGCGGCATCAAATTCGGACGCGGACTCAACAAGTCGCATCCCCTTGCCGCCTCCACCGGCGCGCGCCTTGATCAACACCGGAAAGCCAATTTGATCGGCTTCACCAGCTAGGAAGGCAGGATCTTGACGGTCACCATGATACCCCGGCACTACCGGAACATTCGCCTTTTCCATCAGCTTTTTAGCGGCATCTTTTAAACCCATTGCACGGATCGAATCCGCGCTCGGTCCGATAAAAGTGAGGCCAGCGGCCTCGACAGCTTCCACGAACTCGGGGTTCTCTGAAAGAAAGCCATAGCCGGGATGGATAGCTTGGGCGCCTGTCGATTTGGCCGCTTCCAACAGACGTTCGGTCTGCAAGTAGCTATCGGCAACCGGCGCAGGGCCAACACAGATGGCCTCATCTGCCATACGCACATGACGGGCGTTCCTGTCAGCCTCGGAATAAACCGCAACAGTCGATATGCCCATACGACGGCAGGTCACCATCACACGACAGGCAATTTCACCGCGGTTTGCAATTACGATCTTGGAAAACATTGAGCGGCCTCCTTACATCCGGAACACGCCGAAGCGCGTGTCCTCGATCGGCGCGTTCAGGCAGGCCGACAGTGACAGGGCCAGCACCTTACGGGTGTCCCTGGGGTCAATAATCCCATCGTCCCAAAGTCGCGCCGAGGCATACAAGGGGTGCGATTGTTCACTGAACATATCGATGGTCGGCTGTTTGAACGCGGCTTCTTCCTCTGCGCTCCAGTCGCCGCCTGTTCGTTCAATCGCATCACGTTTCACGGTCGCCAGCACACCAGCGGCTTGCTCGCCCCCCATCACGCTGATCCGCGAGTTAGGCCAGGTCCAAAGAAAGTTCGGACTGTAGGCACGCCCGCACATACCGTAGTTCCCCGCGCCGAACGATCCACCTACAAGGATTGTGATCTTGGGAACGCTGCTGGTCGCAACAGCCGTCACCAGCTTAGCCCCATCCTTGGCGATACCACCGGATTCGTATTCACGACCAACCATGAACCCAGTGATGTTTTGCAAGAAAACCAGAGGTATTTTCCGCTGGCTGCAGAGTTCGACGAAATGTGCGCCCTTAACTGCGGACTCAGAGAAAAGAACACCGTTGTTGGCGATTATCCCAACGGGCACGCCATGGACATGCGCAAAGCCGCAAACCAAGGTTGTACCGTAGCGGGCCTTGAACTCATCGAAGCTGCCACCATCGACAATACGGTCGATCACCACGCGAATATCATAAGGCGTTTTAAGGTCAGACGGCACGACATCCAGCATAGTTGACGGATCATCTGAAGGATCTACAACAGGGCGCGTTGCCAATTGCTGTGGCTTGGTAATGTTCAGATTGCTGACCGCCTGACGCGCCAAGGCCAAGGCATGCGCGTCGTCTTCGGCCAGATAGTCTGCAACGCCAGACAGGCGCGTGTGGACGTCTCCGCCGCCAAGGTCTTCGGCACTTACGACCTCACCTGTCGCCGCCTTTACCAATGGCGGACCGGCCAGAAAAATCGTGCCTTGTTCCTTTACGATGATCGAGACATCGCACATAGCCGGCACATAGGCCCCGCCAGCAGTACACGACCCCATCACCACCGCAATTTGGGGAATACCCGCTGCCGACATATTTGCCTGATTGAAGAAAATACGGCCAAAGTGGTCACGATCCGGGAAAACCTCGTCCTGATTGGGCAGGTTCGCCCCGCCGCTATCAACCAGATAGACGCAAGGCAGCCGGTTTTGGGCAGCGATCTCCTGCGCGCGAAGGTGCTTTTTAACAGTTAACGGGTAATAGGTGCCGCCTTTGACAGTCGCGTCGTTGCAGACGACCATGACTTCGCGACCTTCGACCCGGCCTATACCAGCGACCGCGCCGCCACAGGGCACTTGATCGTCATACATCCCGTGGGCGGCGAACATCCCGACCTCAAGGAATGGGGATCCTGGGTCCAGCAGGTTGGCAACCCGGTCACGCGGCAACATTTTGCCTCGGGACAAATGGCGGTTGCGCGCCTTCTCGCCACCGCCGGCAATCGCCCGGGCCGCTGCGGTCTGAACCTTTTTCAGGTCGACGTCATGAGAGCCAGTATCATTGGCTTCTGTCATCAGAATTCCTCGCGCATTTCAAATAATTCAATTGTTCGTCTGGCGGTCATGTTAAGCATGCAGGTCGAGCCAGCGATATGACGCATCGAACCCGAGCCCCAAATGGCATTAGCCAAACCGCATTCAGCATCTCGATAGGCAATCCAGGCGCGTTGAGCGTCACGTAGATTTTCCTGACGCTTAGCGTATTCTGGGAAATGGGTGCTTTCGCCCTCGTCCCAGTCTTGGAAAAAGCCCATCGTTGCGGCGTATTCCGAATTGAGAAACCCGTCCCAGACCCGCGCCTCGGCAAGCGTGCAACTGGTCATTCCAAGGGTCGAATGGCCGCCCTCTTCTTCGTTCATACACTCGTCTGACAAAGCGCCGACGCATTGGCTCTTAGCCTCTGCGCTGACGGCCTCGTCATAGCATTTCTCCAGCAGCGGCCCATAGGTCGTAACTTCGTCCGCTTGCGCAATGGCAGGAGTAAACAATGCGATCAGGGCCGCTATACGGATCACTTCATCGCTCCCATCATCTCGCGACCGATAAGCATTCTGCGGATTTCCGAGGTCCCTGCCCCGATCTCCATCAGCTTGGCATCGCGGAAAATTCGACTGACCGGGGTTTCGTTCATGAATCCCATACCGCCCATCGCCTGAACCGCTTGGTGAGCCACCACCATGGCCTCTTCGGACGCGTACAACACACATGCCGCAGCATCCTGACGGGTTACCTCTCCACGATCACAGGCCTTCGCGACCTCGTACACATAGGCACGAGCAGAGTTCATCTTGGTGTACATATCGGCAATCTTGCCTTGCATCAGCTGGAACTCGCCAATCGGCTTCCCGAACTGTTTGCGCTCGGCCAGATAGGGCATCACCTCGTCCAGACAAGCAGCCATGATCCCGGTTCCGATGCCGGACAGAACCACACGTTCGAAATCAAGTCCGGACATCAGGACACGAACGCCCTTACCCTCTTCACCCAGCACGTTTTCGAAAGGCACTTCAACGTCTTCAAAGATCAGCTCTGCCGTGTTTGACCCGCGCATCCCAAGCTTGTCGAAATGAGGCGAGGTACTGAACCCTTTCATCGATTTTTCGATGATGAAGGCGGTGATCCCTTTCGATCCGGCCTGTGGGTCAGTCTTTGCGTAAACCACCAATGTTTCGGCATCCGGCCCGTTGGTGATCCAGAACTTGTTGCCGTTAAGGGTGTAGTACCCGTTCTTTTTCTCGGCCCGCAGTGACATAGAGACAACGTCGGACCCGGCACCGGTTTCCGACATCGCCAAGGCACCGACGTGCTCACCGGAAATGAGACCGGGCAGGTATTTCGCTTTCTGCTCGGGCGATCCGTTCAGCTTGATCTGGTTTACGCAAAGGTTTGAATGCGCACCGTAGGACAGCGAGATCGACGCGCTGGCCCGCGCGATTTCTTCCGTGGCCACCACATGCGCAAGATAACCCATCTCAGCGCCGCCGAATTCTTCCGGCACGGTGATCCCCAGAAGACCAAGCTCCCCCATCTCAGTCCACAACTCGTTTGGAAAGGCATTTTCGCGGTCGGTCTTCTCGGCCAACGGTTTGACGCGATCTTGCGCCCACCGGTGCACCATGTCCCGCAAAGCATTGACCTCTTCCCCCAGATCGAAGCGCATGGTTGCGTTGAACATCGGGCTCTCCTCGCCTCATTTAATGAACATCTGTTCATTTAATACGCGATCATGCTGATTCCATCAAGTGATTGAATGGCGGCGATCTTGCCACCCGAAATTTACGCTATGAAAGAAGTGGTTAGCGTGTAATCTGAACCCAAACACGCACTCGTTATTAAGTTGAAAGGTCGTTTTCGTTGCAAGTTGCTGTCGTTCAAGAGCCCCCTGTTTACCTCAATCTTGCGGCTTCGATGGAACGGGCCGTAAGCTTGGTTGAATCCGCGTCTCGAGACGGATGCCAAATGCTCGTCTTCCCCGAAGCGTGGTTTCCCGGCTATCCCACGTTTGTATGGCGCCTGACACCGGGCAAGGACATGGGCAAAACCGACGAACTCTACGCACGCCTTCTGGCCAATTCGATCGACCGCAGCAAAGGGCATCTTCGACCCTTGCAAGACGCCGCAAAAGAACATGGTGTGGTCGTCGTTGTCGGCTATCAGGAAGTAGATGGCACGGTTTCGGGCAGCACGATTTTCAATTCCGTAGCGATCATCGATGCAGATGGCACTTTACTCAACAACCACCGCAAACTGATGCCCACGAATCCAGAACGTATGGTTTGGGGCTTCGGTGATGGGTCTGGCCTGAATGTCGTCGATACCGCAGTCGGTCGGGTCGGTTCCCTGCTTTGTTGGGAAAATTACATGCCGCTGGCCCGCTATGCACTCTACGCCCAGCAAATCGAAATCTACGTCGCGCCAACATGGGACACAGGCGATACCTGGCTGGCGACCATGCAGCACATCGCGCGCGAGGGCGGATGCTGGGTTATTGGCTGCTCGACCCAGTTAGAGGCGTCAGATGTCCCAGAAGATGTGCCACATAGGGATATTGTCTTTCCGGATAACAATGAATGGATCAATCCCGGCGATGCAGTGGTGTATCGCCCGTTTGGTGGTGTGGTTGCTGGCCCGATGCGCAAGGAAAAGGGGCTGTTAAAGGCCGAGATCGATCCGACTGAAGCCGCCGCTGCACGGCGCAAATTCGACACGACCGGGCATTATTCCCGTCCTGATGTCTTTACCCTACACGTGAACAGATCGTCGCAAAGGCCTGTAGAGTTTGAATAAAAAAAGGGGGCCAATTGGCCCCCTTTGAGTTTCGCTGATAAGGTTCAGTTATTGATACCGCTCGGTGATTTTTTGCCTGCGACCTTATCCGCGTCAGGGGCGAGCGCACCCGCCCCAGTGACCCTTAGGAACAACCAGAGGTCGCTCCACAGGTATTACATTTCATGCAGGTGCCGTTGCGCACGAGCGTGTAGTTTCCACAATCGCCGCACGGATCGCCCTCGTAACCCTGCATCTTGGCTTTGGTGCGTTCATCCATAGTGACAGTGCCGGTGGCCAAAGCCGTTTCCGACTTGGTTTCAACCACGGTTTGCACTGCGATGCTGCCATCTGCGGTTGGATTCAGAGCAGTGTCTGCTCCGCCCTGCAGAACAACCAGTTCCTGCGGGACGCGGCCACGAAGGTATCCGCTGGACGCAACCTGCTTCAGCACGTCGAAGGGGCTGGCGCCGGCGCTTTCCGGAACCTCGGCAAAGTTGCGCTTGCCCTCTTCCTCGCCACGACCCAGATCGTCGAAGTGCTGCCCCTCGGGCTTCACATGAGCCAGATCGGTGCGGTCGAGGTAGGACACGGCCAGTTCGCGGAAGATGTAGTCCAGTATACTTGTCGCATTCTTGATGCTCTCGTTGCCCTGCACCATGCCCGCTGGTTCAAAGCGGGTGAAGGTGAAGGCCTCGACGAATTCCTCTAGCGGAACACCGTATTGCAGGCCGACCGACACGGCGATGGCGAAATTGTTCATCATCGCACGGAAGCCCGCGCCTTCCTTGTGCATGTCGATGAAAATCTCGCCCAGCTTACCGTCTTTGTACTCGCCGGTGCGCAGATAGACCTTGTGGCCGCCTACGATGGCTTTTTGGGTATAGCCGCGACGGCGCTCGGGTAGTTTTTCACGCTCGTTCTTGATGATCTCTTTGATCACCACTTTCTCGACGATTTTCTCGGCCAACACCGCGGCCTTTTCCTGCGCCGATCCGGATTCGAGGATCTCTTCTGCCTCTTCATCGTCTTCGATCAGGGCGGCCGCTAGCGGCTGCGACAGCTTCGAGCCGTCGCGGTACAAAGCGTTCGCCTTGATGCCGAGCGACCAAGACAACTCGTACGCCTTCTGACAGTCCTCGATCGTCGCATCGTTCGGCATGTTGATCGTCTTCGAAATCGCGCCCGAGATGAAGGACTGTGCCGCCGCCATCATGGTGATGTGGCTGTCGACCGACAGGAAGCGCTTGCCCTTCTTGCCGCATGCGTTCGCGCAGTCGAAGACGTTCAGATGCTCTTCCTTCAGGAATGGCGCGCCTTCGAGCGTCATGGTGCCGCACACGTGGTCGTTGGCCGCGTCGATATCTGCGCGGGTGAACCCCAGATGGCGCAGCAGGTCGAAGGACGGATCGTTCAGCTTTTCAGCCGGGATGCCAAGGGTTCCGGTGCAGAACTCTTCCCCCAAGGTCCACTGGTTGAAGACAAAGCGGATGTCGAACGCGGTCGGCAGGGCTTCCTCGATCTTGTCAATTTGTGCCTGACCAAAGCCGTGACCCACCAGCGAGGTGTGGTTGATGACCGGCGCGTTGCCCATGGTACCGTGGCCAACCGCGTAGGATATGATCTCTTCGATCTGGGCCGAGCCATAGCCCAGCTTTTCCAGCGCCGCGGGAACCGAGCGGTTGATGATCTTGAAGTAACCACCGCCGGCCAGCTTCTTGAACTTCACCAGCGCGAAGTCCGGCTCGATCCCGGTGGTGTCGCAGTCCATGACCAGACCAATGGTACCGGTCGGCGCGATCACGGTGGATTGCGCGTTGCGATAGCCCCACTTTTCGCCCTTCTCCAGCGCATTGTCCCATGCCAGCTTGGCCAGACGCACCAGAGTTTGATCCGGGCAGTTGGCGTGATCCAGCGGCACCGGCTTTACGGCCAGTTCTTCATAGCCGTCAGCGTTGCCATAAGCGGCATTCCGGTGGTTGCGCATGACGCGCAGCATGTGGCTGGCGTTGCGGTTGTAGCTCGGAAACGGGCCCAGTTCAGCCGCGATTTCAGCCGAGGTTTCATAGCAGACGCCAGTCATGATCGCGGTCAGCGCACCGGTCAAGGCGCGGCCCTCGTCGCTGTCATATCCCAGACCCATGTTCATCAGCAGGCCGCCAATGTTGGCATAGCCAAGGCCGGTGGTGCGGAAGTCATAGGACAGTTGCGCGATTTCCTGGCTCGGGAACTGCGCCATCATCACTGAGATTTCCAGCGTCAGCATCCACAGACGGGTCGTGTAGATATAGTCGTCCGCGTTGAACTTGCCGTCGTTGTAGAAGGTCAGCAGGTTCATCGACGCCAGGTTACAGGCGGTATCGTCGAGGAACATATACTCCGAACACGGGTTCGAGCCGCGAATCTCGCCATCTTCCGGGCAGGTGTGCCACGCGTTGACGGTGTCGTGGTACTGGATGCCCGGATCGGCACAGGCCCAAGCGGCATGGCCAACCTGCTCCCACAGATCGCGCGCTTTGATAGTCTTGGCGACGGTACCGTCGGTCCGGCGGATCAGCTCCCAATCGCTGTCATCGCGAACCGCCTTCAGGAAAGCGTCGGTCACACGGATCGAGTTGTTCGAGTTCTGGCCCGCGACGGTGCCATAGGCCTCAGAGTCCCAGTCTGTGTCATAGGTCGGGAACTCGATGCTGTCATAGCCCTGCTTGGCATAGTCCAGCACACGCTTGACGTAAGTCTCTGGGATCGCGACCTTTTTCGCCGACCGGATCGCGGTTTTCAGCGATGGGTTCTTGGACGGATCCACCGCATCTTCGGTCGAGCCATCCCACTCGCGGATCGCACCGAAGATGTCGTTCAGATGTGCTTCGTGGATCTTGGAACCGGCAACTAGGCTCGCCACCTTCTGCTCTTCCTTCACCTTCCAGGTGATGAATTCCTCGATATCGGGGTGGTCGGCATCACAGATCACCATCTTCGCGGCACGACGGGTGGTGCCGCCCGACTTGATTGCACCGGCTGCACGGTCACCGATCTTCAGGAAACCCATCAGACCCGAGGATTTACCGCCACCCGACAGCGCCT
>CAYFXM010000047.1:12291-15042 GCA_964346965.1 uncultured Actibacterium sp.
CGGGTGCTCGTAAGACGACTTCGACTTGGTCAGCTTGCCGGTCTTGTAGTCGACATAATAGTGCCCCTGCGACGGGCCATCGATGCCGTAAGCCCAGTGCAGTCCGGTGTTGAACCACTGCGGAGAGTTCGGCGCGGCACGTTGTGTCGCCAGCATGTAACGCATCTCGTCAAAATAAACGCGCGCATCGTCTTCCGAGGTGAAGTAACCACCCTTCCAGCCCCAGTACGCCCACGCGCCTGCCAGACGGTCAAACACCTGCTTGGCCGAGGTCTCTCCGCCGAAACGTTCCTCCTCGGGCAATTCGGCCAGCGCTTTTTCGTCAGCAACAGACCGCCACAGGAACTCCGGAACGCCTTTCTCACGAACTTTCTTCAGTCGCGCGGGAACACCGGCCTTACGAAAATATTTCTGAGCGATCACATCGCTGGCGACCTGGCTCCAGCTTGTTGGAACTTCGAGGTTTGGAAGGCTGAAAACAACCGTTCCGTCGGGATTGCGAATCTCCGAGGAGGTTTCGGTAAATTCAAGAGCGCCGTATGCGCCGGTGCTGCTCTTGGTAAAATTACGTTCAAACTTCATGACTCGCCCCGTCGTTAATCGTTTCTTTTCATTGCGGAGCTACTTCTCCGCTTCTGACCGTGCCCAACAACACAACAGTATCCCGCGCCTTGACCCGTCCGCGCCAAAGCCTGCGCCCACACAATCCAGTGGGCTATATCTTGGAAATCATGTCCCTGTTGCTGCGGCGCTCACTATATCTTGTGGTTGACCTGCCAGCCCCTACAAACTGACGTATAGACCCATGGCTGGTCAACGAAAAAATTTCACATTTATTGCGGAAAATTCGGTTGACCGAGCAAAGATTTTCGTCAGCCGGCTTCGCACCGGTGATTCACCCAAGTTAAGCTGAAACGCACACGCAGTGGTAGGGGTGCCAATTTTCAACCACAATATATAGACTTAGCGTAAATGCCTGAGAAATTGCACGAATTTACGCCGCATCGCGGCAAAACTTGTGGCTGAGATGTTTGAAGATGGTCGGGACGGCAAGATTCGAACTTGCGACCTACGGTACCCAAAACCGTCGCGCTACCAGGCTGCGCTACGCCCCGACGTAGGCAGCACTCCTACCCGCACCAAGCCGGATTGAAAAGAGCTAATTCACCCTCAATCGCACGACCAGAGACTACCCTCTGCAGGAAACGCCGGATGTCGCAATGTATCACCGACCTTGAACCCAATCCGACGGCTTAACCCTCCGTTTATTTCAAGTACTGCGAAAACACTGTCTCCTCCGGGAATCGGAGTTTCGTCGAGCGGTTGGGCATTTTCGTGCAAGTGAACAATCTCACCCCGGATGTCGACGAAGATCATATCCAGTGGGATCAGCGTATTGCGCATCCAAAACGCCACACTCTGCGGATGCTCATAGACAAACAACATCCCGGCGCCTGCGGGCAATTCCGTCCGGTGCATCAATCCCTCTGCGCGTTCCGCAGTATCGTCCGCGACTTCTACGCGAAATCTCGCCTCGCCGAATTCACCGCGAATTTGAACCACAGAGGGATCGCAACCCGCCGAAGCAGGCCCGATGTAGATTAACGGTGCGAAGAATAAGGTGATTATTCGTCCGAGGGTCGCTCTACCGCGCTTTCCCATGATTTCACCACCGTCGCCATACGGCCCCTTTTACCATCAACCACGCGTACGCAAATTGCCTCGCCAGGTTGCAGGTCCGCAAGCCCCGAACGGCGCAGAACTTCAATATGAACAAAAATGTCATCTGAGCTACCGAAGATATTCGCAAAGCCAAATCCCTTGGCCTTGTCGAACCACTTCACGCGCGCTGGCTCCAGAGGAATAGACTCATCTTCTATGAAATCGTCTTCAACGACTTCAACCAATGTCATGCCAGCTGGTGAATCGGGGGGATCAATCCGTAATACGCGTGTCGCCTGAACGCCGCGTTCGGTGGTCTGGACTTCAATCTCAATTCCCGCCGCATCAGCGACAGAGCTTTGACCAAAATTTCGAAGGACATTGGCATGCAACAAAATATCCGGCCCGCCAGTATCTGCCACGACAAAGCCGAACCCCTTTGTCGGGTCGAACCACTTCACGTGGCCATGAACCGTATTGGCCATATGATCGCCGGTATCATCCAATGTCACAAACACGCAGATCCATCCTTCCCCTACGTCAACTTTGGCCAAAATGCCGCAGTTTTCAAGTTCTAAGTTTCGTAAGGCACTCGACGGAACCCCTTAAAAAAACACATTTTCAGGGGTTCAGACGCTGGATCTGCCACGGGCTCCCTTCATCCTCTCTCGACCAACGGAACCGGTCATGCAGGCGAAATGCGCCATCCGCCCAGAATTCAATCTCGAAAGGTATGATCCGGTACCCTCCCCAAAACGGAGGGCGTGCGGGATCGATCCCCTTCTCAATGGTGATCTTCGCCACCTTCGCCATAAGCTCTGCCCGAGACGCCAAAGGCTGCGACTGCATCGACGCCCAAGCCCCCAACCTGCTTTTTAGTGATCGGGACTTGTAATAATCGTCGGCCAAAAGTCCGTCTTCCCGCGTCACGGTACCCCGAACCCTTATCTGTCGCCTTAAGGATTTCCAGTGTAGCACAAAAGAGGCCTTGCCCGACAGGTCTATTTCCTGCGCCTTCACGCTTTCGTAATTTGTATAGAAAACAAAGGCTTCAGGTTCGATGCCCTTCAACAAAACCATGCGAACATT
>CAYFXM010000048.1:0-211 GCA_964346965.1 uncultured Actibacterium sp.
GATGTACAGCGTGGCGTCGCCGCCATCATCAAGGATCATGTTCGGGCCGTCTTCGAACATGAAGGATTTATCTAAATAATCCCAATGCTCTTCCAAGGTCTGACCCTTGATGGCAAAGACCGGGATATCCGCCGCCGCAATTGCCGCCGCCGCGTGGTCCTGCGTCGAGAAGATGTTGCACGAGGCCCAACGCACATCCGCGCCCAAGGCG
>CAYFXM010000048.1:327-5017 GCA_964346965.1 uncultured Actibacterium sp.
ATATCCAGTTCCTTGCGGCCGAACTCGGCCAGCGAAATGTCTTTGACGATGTAGTCGGCCGCCATCTGCGATGCTCCGTCACGTGTTTTGGATTGATCCGGTGCCTATCACCCGATCAAACGCGGTGCAATGCAGGGTTTGGCGTGTGTTTCCTAGCTCGCGGTGCCTTTTGCCTCTGTCTCAGGGAAAGAGTACCAGTGCTCGCCCGAGGCCACCACGCAGGCCACCCCATTGGGTCGAATAATTAACACCGTCCAGCTTCCTGTCTCATCCGAACTCCAAAGCTCCATCAAGGTGTCTGAAGTCTGGAGTCCCGCTCCGACGCGCGCTTCGCTGAAGCGTGCTTTCAACTGGTCCGTGATAACCTTGTGATTACCACATGGAATTGCGGTCTGAGCCAGAGCTGGCGGGCCGATTGCAGCGACGCCAAAGATCAACGCCGCACTAAAAAGTCGTTTAAACATGGCTGATCTCCTATCATCAGTATGCATAAATATATGGGGATTCCGGGGCAGAATTGCGACTTTCGCTGCTACACGTTTGCGGCATGGGTTTACATCCTCGGCCCCGCACCCTACCCAGAACAAAACGCAAACGGAGCCACCCATGCCCCAACCTCCCCGCGCCTGGCAGAGGATGCTGTCAGGCCGCAGACTTGACCTGCTGGACCCGACCCCCGTCGATATCGAGATCGAAGATATTGCCCACGGTCTGGCCTTCGTCGCGCGCTGGAACGGGCAGACGAACGGCGATTTCGCCTATTCGGTGGCGGAACATTCGTTGTTGGTCGAAGAGATTTATGGGCGGTTGGTACCCGGTGCACCGGTGAAATGGCGGCTGGCCGCCTTGCTGCACGACGCTCCGGAATACGTAATCGGGGACATGATTTCACCGGTGAAGGCTGCCGTCGGACCGAATTACGGCGCTTTGGACGAGCGACTGGCTGCGGCAATCCACGTCAGGTTTGGCCTACCTGCTGCGCTTCCGAAGACAGTGAAGCAAAAGATTAAGAAAGCCGATCGGATCTCTGCTTGGCTGGAAGCCACGGAGATCGCCGGTTTTACCAAGGTCGAGGCGAATAAATTCTTTGGTCGTCCTGACCCGGCCTTGATTGACGCGCTACATATTCGCCTGCGCCCACCGGTCGAGGTACGCAACGCCTATACCGCGCGACACGAGGAATTGCTGGGCCTGCTGGCCTAGTTTTACTGTATTTTCCGCTCTCCCAAAGGGCCCCTCAAGGACCGCTGGTCACCTCTATCGCGGGCTGCGCTTGGCCAGAATTCTTTGAAGCGTGCGCCGATGCATGCTCAGCCGCCGAGCTGTTTCCGAAACATTTCGGTCGCATTGCTCGTAAACCCGCTGGATATGCTCCCACCGCACCCGGTCCGCGGACATCGGGTTTTCCGGCGGAGGCGGCAGCGAATCGCCGTCTTCCAAAAGCGCCGCTGTCACGTCGTTTGCGTCAGCCGGTTTGGACAGATAATCGGTCGCTCCGATCTTCACCGCCGCCACCGCTGTTGCAATCGCACCGTAACCCGTCAACACCACGATCTTGCTGTCCGGACGGTTTTCGCGAAGGGCCTCGACCACAGTCAGGCCATTGCCATCCTCCAGTCGAAGATCAACAACCGCATAGGCCGGGGGTTCCGATTTCGCGATCGCCAAACCAGCAGCGACACTTTCAGCTGTCTTCACTTCAAAGCCGCGTTTTTCCATCGCTCGCGCTAGGCGTCTCAGGAACGGCTCGTCATCATCCACGAGCAGCAGACTCGGATCGTCACCGATCTCGATAGGCTGATCTGTCATCTGGTCAGTCTCCCGCGCTTCCAACCTGTTCGATTGGTTTTAGTTTGCTGCGGGCGAAGGGTCAAACCTTGCTGTTACTGATCCAGAAAACAGCCAACCTTCTCGGCCATCTGTTCCGGTGTCACCTCGCGGCGGAAGAACTCGAGAAATCCGTTCTCCGGCGTTACGAGATAGGTGAAAGTAGAGTGGTCGATCAGGTAATATTCCGGATCACCTTCCTGCTTTCGATAATAAGTCTTATAGGCCAAAGACGCCGCCTTGACCTGTTCGGGCGAACCAGTGAGGCCAATCATGTCCTCGTGCAGATAGTCGGTAAATTCAGCCACGGCCTCGGGCGTGTCACGTTCCGGATCGATCGAAATGAAAAGGCCCTGCACGTCGTAGCCTTGCTCCTGCAACAAAACCATGGCCTCGGCGTTGCGGGCGGTGTCGAAGGGGCAAACGTCCGGGCAGAAGGTGTATCCGAAGTAAACTAAGCTGGGCTTGGTGATGACATCCACATCCGTCACCGTGCGGCCAGTTTCGTCGACCAGAGTGAACGGACCTCCAATCGCACCCCCGCCACCTGCAACAGACCCCGAGCGACAGTCCGCAAACTTGTCCCCGTCGCCTGGCAAGAGCGTGAACGCCACACCGACAGCCAAGGCAGTGACGGCGATGCCGCCAGCAACAATTGCGAATGTCTTGGACATGGGTCCCTCCGGGTTCTGATCTTGGCCGCATTGATCGACGGAACAGGCGCGCTATACAAGAGGACGGCCTGTCACAGCGGAAATAGGGATCATGACGCAGGATGCAACTCATATCGGCGTGCTCGAGGCCCGGGACCGCAGCAAGTGGATCCGGCTTCAGACACTGATCCAACTGCGATGGGTGGCCGTCGGGGGCCAGTTGCTTGCGATCTCCATCGCCCAAAGCGAATTCGGTATCATCGTGAATACCGGGCTCTGCACCATGGCCATCGGTCTGGCGGTGGGCATGAACCTTGTCACTTTGCTGGTCTATCCCGAGAACAAACGTCTTTCGGAAAACGAGGCGATGTTGATGCTGCTGTTCGACCTTGGGCAGCTGGGTGTGCTTGTGGCTCTGACCGGAGGGTTGAACAATCCCTTTGCGCTACTGGTGCTGACACCGGTCGTCATCTCGGCCACGGCTCTTCGCTTGCGGTCAACACTGGTCCTAGGGACGGCGGCCGTTGCGGTGGTAACAATGCTGGCCTTTGTTTATCTGCCCCTTCAGCTTGAGGACGGGACGATTCAGCAGGTTCCAGAGATCTTCCTGTTCGGGCATTGGGCGGCCATTGTCATTGGCGTTGGTTTCCTTTCTGTCTACGCGGGCCGTGTGACCGCAGAGATTAATTCGATGTACGATGCGCTGTGGGCGACACAACACGCATTGGCCCGCGAGCAGAAGCTTACTGATCTCGGCGGTGTGGTGGCCGCGGCTGCGCACGAGCTGGGCACGCCGCTGGCGACCATCAAACTGGCCAGCTCGGAATTGGTCGAAGACCTGCCGGACGGGTCTGACCAACGCGAAGACGCAATCCTGATCCGCGATCAGGCCGACCGTTGCCGGGACATTTTGCGATCTATGGGGCGGGCTGGAAAAGACGACCGGCACATGCACCAGGTCCCTTTTGAAACGCTGGTCATGGATGCCGCCGAGCCACATCTTGATCGCGGCAAGATCCTGCATTTTGACTTTCCGACAGATCATGACGGCAGGCAGCCAAATGTCATTCGACGCCCCGAAGTGGTCCATGGGTTGCGTAACCTGATTCAGAACGCGGTTGATTTCTCCCGTGGGAACGTCTGGGTATTCGGCCACTGGGATGATAACTGGGTTCGTCTCTCGATCATGGATGATGGCCCCGGTTTCTCGGCCGCTGACATCGCTCGGATCGGCGACCCTTTCATGCGACGGCGCCGTAGCCGTGGAGAGTCGAAACGCAGACCGGGCTACGAGGGTATGGGACTCGGCCTGTTCATCGCCAAGACATTGCTGGAGCGGTCTGGTGCCGAGCTTACTTTCGCTAACGCGCAGGAGTCTTTCACCCAAGCCCATGGGCTGGATAGGCCAGGGGGGGCGCTCGTTACGGTTGCTTGGCCGTCGGACAAGATTCGCGTCAGCGCTCAGGATGACCGCGCGGCACTGGGGGAAAACCTGCCCTTTACCTCCTGATCGCGACGGTGCTCCCGGTCTGTTAACCAAACCTTAAACAATAGTTCCAAGCTTGAGACCGATTGAATCAAAGTCTTGGGAAAATGGGTCCTGAAACCGCATCACTATTGAAGGTCCTTGCCTTGTCCGCGGGTTTCGCGGGTTTTGTCATATACGTCCACGTGCTGTGGCAACGCAGAAACCTTTCTCTGGCTGGCCAGAACGGGGGCGGGGACGCGTCGGCGCAGGTGGTCTTTCTGTTCGATAACGAGGTTCTGATTGACGCGACAACGCAGGCCAAAAGCATCTTGGGCCGGGCACCGTCACAGCTGAATGACTGGCAGAAAATGTCGCTGGAGCTTTCGAAGCGCTTCGCAGGTCTGTCCGATCAACTTTCCCTACTCAACAAGACCCCAACAATCGCGATACAGGAGACGGCCGGCCCCGCCAGCCTCATCGCCCGCAAAACTGGCCACCGTACGCGAATTTCGATCCTTGAAGCTAGCGCCAACCGACCACATGCAGGAGTGGACCATGGCCTGATCCTCGGTGCATCGGACCAGACCACACTGCGGGTCGCAGCGGAATCTGCCCCTTATCCGGTTTGGAAGGAGGGCGCCGGCGGTTCGGTCACTTGGGCGAATAAAGCCTATCTTGATCTGCACCGCTCTGCTTCGGGGGATGACCCTTCGCTAAGCTGGCCTCTGCCAACGCTCTTTCC
>CAYFXM010000048.1:5117-15033 GCA_964346965.1 uncultured Actibacterium sp.
CCTATCGCAGGCGGTGCGACCATGCTTAGCTTTACACTGCCTCCCGGTGCCAAGGTCCCGCTTGGCCAAGATGTCGGCAACCACGTCGCGATGATCTAAGGGGCTTGCGGCGCGGGGGGTGGGCGTTAAAACTGCCTCCATGGACGCCGCCCAACCCCTCTCCCTGACCGCTACCAGCCCCGAGGACACCACCGCGATTGCACGGGCAATGGCCCCCCTTTTGATGGCCGGTGATGTGCTACTTTTGGAAGGCCCAATTGGCGCCGGAAAAACCCATTTCGCCCGCGCCTTGGTCCAAGATCGCATGGAGGCCTGCGGCGCCGTCGAGGATGTGCCGTCGCCGACATTCACACTGGTCCAGACCTACGAACTGGAGCCGGTCGATATCTGGCATGCCGACCTATATCGCCTGACCGATCCCGGTGAGGTGATCGAACTGGGGTTAGAGGAGGCGTTCGAATCGGCCATCTGCCTTGTGGAATGGCCCGACCGACTGGCTGAACTCGCTCCTGCGGATGCGCTTTGGATTCGGTTTGAAGCCGGCAAGAACGATGATCAGCGCCGATTGCTCCTCTCTTCGCAAAACCCCGGCTGGCTAGACCGGCTCGTGCCGTTGAAAGAGGTGCAATGACGAAACGAGAGGCACTGATAACCCAGTTCCTGAAACGGGCCGGGTGGGATGCGGCGAAACGCGCGCCTCTGGCTGGCGATGCGTCGAACCGGCGCTACGACCGGTTGAACCACTCCGCGTTGGGCCCGGCGGTCCTTATGGACGCGCCCCCAGAGAAGGGCGAGGATATCCGCCCCTTCGTCGCCCTCGACCATTTACTGACGTCTTACGGGCTCAGCGCCCCTCGCATTCTCGCCGAGGACGCCGTCAACGGCTTCCTCTTGCTCGAGGATTTGGGTGATGACCTTTTTGCCCGCGTCGTTGCTGCTGATCCGTCGGCGCAGCAACTGCTTTACGAAGCCGCCGTCGATCTTCTTGCCGAGTTACACCAACACAAGGCACCTGCCGATCTGTCCGCCTATGATGCAGCGACTATGGCACCGCTGGCCGATCTGGCGGTCGAATGGTACGCCCCGAAACCCGGTGCAGAAACCGCCCTGTCAGACGCCTTGACCCCGATCCTTGCCAAGGTCGCGCACGGCGGGGAGGTGCTTGCCATGCGGGATTACCATGCAGAGAATCTGCTCTGGTTGCCGGATCGTACTGGAACTGCCCGCGTCGGGCTTTTGGATTTTCAGGACGGCATGCGGGGGCACCCAGCTTATGATCTTGTCTCATTGCTGAAGGATGCGCGACGCGACGTTCCCCCCGCACTGCGTCAGGCCATGACCGACCGCTACATTGGCCAAACCGGCGTTGATCCAATCCAGTTCCACGCAGCCTGCGCCGCGTTGAGTGCCCAGCGCAACCTGCGCATTATCGGCGTCTTCGCCCGCCTTTGCCTGCGCGACGGCAAGGCAAACTACGTCGATTTCCTGCCGCGGGTTTGGGACTACCTGATGGACGACCTTCGCCATCCCGAACTGTCGGAACTTGCAATGGTCGTGCACGCCCTACTGCCGCCGCCGACTCCTGAACTCCAAGCCGATTTGAAAGCCCGATGCGCCAGTCTCCAGACGCTATAATGTTGTTTGCGGCAGGGTTCGGCACGCGAATGGCCCCGTTGACCGATACGCGACCCAAACCGTTGATCAAGGTTGCCGGTCGGGCGCTTCTGGACCATGCGCTGGACCAGGTCGATACCGCCGGAGTTGGTCGCGTGGTGGTCAACAGCCACTACCTTTCCGACCAGATCACCGCCCATCTCAGCGCACGGCCGGAAATCTTGGTTTCCGAGGAACAGCCCGAGATTCTCGATACCGGCGGCGGATTGCGAAAGGCGTTGCCACTCTTGGGTGACGGACCGGTTCTAACCATGAACACGGACGCTGTGTGGACTGGTGAAAACGCGATCACCCAGCTTATTAACGCTTGGGACCCGGATCGGATGGACGGCCTGCTTCTTCTGATCCCGCAAGATCGCGCCGTCGGTCATAGCGGGAAAGGGGATTTCGCCCCGGATGCAGAGGGGCGACTGACCCGTGGCCCGGGGATGGTCTATTCCGGCGTACAGATCATCAATCCGGCGGGGCTGGGCGCGATACCTGACACGGTGTTTTCGTTGAACCGCCTGTGGGACGCGATGGCTCCTCAAGGACGGCTGTACGGAATTCCCCATCGCGGGGGATGGTGCGACGTGGGTCACCCCGGCGGAATCGCTCTGGCCGAAGACATGCTCGCGGGGGATTCCGATGTTCAGTGACCCAGGACCCAGAGTTTTTGGCGTTGCCCCCGGAGTAGACTTTCCCAAGGCGTTGATCGCGGGTTTGGAAGAGCGGCTGGCCGATGGCGCGCCCGAAGCGTGGGCGCAGGCCGAAATCTTCGTTAACACACGGCGGATGCAGCGCCGCATGCTGGACCTGCTAGCCGAGGGACCTGCGCGAATTCTGCCCCGAATCCGCCTGATCACCGATCTTGCGCATGATCCTGATTTGGCAGATATCCCGCCCGCCGTTCCCGCCCTTCAGCGTCGGTTGGAGCTCACGCAATTGGTCGCCGACCTGATTACGCGCCAGCCCGATCTGGCCCCACGGGCGGCAGCTTTCGACCTTGCCGACAGCCTTGCTGACCTGATGGATGAAATGCAGGGCGAAGGTGTTGAGCCAAGCCGCCTGCGCGAGCTTGATGTCAGTCACATGTCCGCCCATTGGGAACGCAGCCTGACCTTCCTGAACATCATCGAACGCTACTTCGGCCAGGATGCTCAAGACGCGCCCGATACCGAAGCGCGGCAACGGTTAGTGGTTCAGGCCTTGGCAAAGAATTGGGAAGCCACCCCGCCGCAACATCCTGTGATCATCGCAGGGTCGACCGGGTCGCGCGGCACGACGGCCTTGCTGATGCAAGCGGTCGCCAAACTGCCGCAAGGCGCGCTGGTTCTGCCGGGTTTTGACTTTGACCAACCCGCCAGCGTTTGGATTAGCCTGTCAAAACCCCCAGAAAATCGAGTGTTGGCTGCAGAGGACCACCCTCAATACCGCTTCGCCAAACTGCTGCGTGATCTGCGCTTGTCGCGCGATGACGTGAAGGCGTGGGATTCGTCTCTAACACAGCCTAATTCGGCCCGAAACAAGCTGGTTTCGCTGTCGCTGCGGCCTGCGCCTGTGACCGATCAATGGATGGTCGAAGGTCACAAGCTGTCAGACCTTCCTGCGGCCTGTGCAGGCCTGACTTTGTTAGAGGCCGCAAGTCCGCGGCAGGAAGCCAACGCAATCGCACTGTGTCTGCGTAAGGCTGCCGAAGACGGGCAGAAGGCCGCTCTGATCACACCTGACCGAACCTTGGCACGGCAGGTTGGTGCCGCGCTCGACCGGTGGCGGATCGAACCCGACGACTCCGCTGGTACACCTTTACCGCAGACCGCGCCGGGGCGGTTCCTGCGTCACGTTGCCGGATTGTTTGGCGAAAAACTCACGGTCGAGGCGCTGCTAACCCTGCTGAAACACCCGCTATGCCACGCTGGCGACCAGCGCAACCAACACATGCTTTGGACCCGCGAATTGGAATTGCAGTTACGCCGCTCTGGTCCCGCTTTCCCCGATGGTCCGGCCCTCCGCGACTGGACAGAGGCCCACGAAAAGGAGGATGGGCGTCTGGATTGGGCCAAATGGCTGGCAGAGATGCTCGATGGACTTGACCAGATCGGCCATCGCGCCTTGACCGACCATATCGCCCATCACCGGGAACTGGCCGAGGCGCTTTCGACCGGGCCAGCGGGTGACACCTCTCGCCTATGGGGCAAGAGCGAGGGCGAAAAGACCCTGAAACTGGTCGAGGAGCTGACAGAACAGGCCCCCTATGGCGGTGCGATGTCGCCCCGCGACTATGCCGACCTGTTCCGCGCCGTCCTGAACCGGGACGAAGCCCGAGACCCGGTGGCTCCGCACCCCAACGTGATGATCTGGGGCACGCTTGAAGCGCGGGTGCAGGGGGCTGATCTTGTGATCCTTGGCGGGTTGAACGAAGGCAGTTGGCCATCCGGCACCGCACCCGACCCGTGGCTGAACCGCGAGATGCGACAAGATTTGGGCCTTTTGCTTCCGGAACGTCAGATCGGCTTGTCCGCGCATGACTATCAGCAAGCTATTGCAGCGCCCGAGGTCGTCTTGTCCCGCGCGATCCGCGATGACGAGGCGCAGACGGTGCCTTCGCGCTGGCTGAACCGTCTGACGAACCTGCTGAATGGACTGCCAAACCAAGGCGGTCCGACAGCCTTGGAAGAGATGCGCGAAAGAGGCGCAGATTGGCTGCATTGGGCCGCGCTCTTGGACCGTCCTGATCGCCCGGTCGATCCCGCGCCACGCCCGGCCCCACGCCCACCCGCAACAGCGCGACCGGACAGCCTGTCGGTCACGCGCATCCAGACATTGATCCGCGATCCCTACGCGATCTATGCCGAGCAAATCCTGAAATTGCGTCCGCTTGATCCCCTGCACCCTCAACCTGACGCTCCCCTTCGAGGCACCCTGTTGCACAAAGTGATGGAGGCCTTCCTGAAGCAGAACCCGGATCCCGAAGATCCCAACGCGTTCACCCAATTGTTGGACACCGCCGATCAGGTCTTTGCCGAAGAGGCCCCGTGGCCCGCCGCCCGCCGTATCTGGCGCGCGCGGCTGGCGCGCGTGGCCAAGGGGTTTCTGCAAGACGAGGCCGCACGGCAGAAGCTGGGCCACTGGATCGCGCTGGAACGACGGGGCCGGATGCCGCTGCCGGGCGGCTTTACCCTAACGGCAGAGGCCGACCGGATCGACCAAACCGACGACGGTCGGCTGGTGATCTACGACTACAAAACCGGCAAGCCACCCACAGACAAACAGGTCAAAACCTACGACAAACAACTTCTGCTGGAGGCGATCATGGCCGAAGCCGGGGCGTTCAAAGACCTTGGCGCGGGCCCGGTCGACCGCGCTGCGTATATCGGATTGGGCACGGGTGCGGGCGAAGCCATTGTGCCGACTCCGGCTGATCTACTGGAAGAAACTCGGGCCGATCTGTTGAAACTGATCGCCGCCTACGCACGACCCGACCAAGGCTACCTCGCCCGTCGCAGCCTTGAGAACCGCACCGACGCCACCAACTACGACCATCTCTCACGCTTCGGCGAGTGGAACGAGGGCGACGAAGCCCCGACACAGGAGGTCGGCCAGTGATCCGCGATGACGCCACGCAGGCACAGGTGATCGCCGCCCGCCCCGAGGCCTCGACCTGGCTGTCAGCCAACGCAGGGTCGGGCAAGACACGGGTGCTGACCGACCGGGTGGCGCGCCTGTTGCTGGGCGAGGTGCCGCCGCAACGCATACTCTGCCTCACCTACACCAAGGCCGCCGCCAGCGAGATGCAGAACCGCCTGTTCAAGCGGCTTGGCGAATGGTCGATGATGCCGGATCTCGCATTGCGCGAAGCGTTGGACGAGTTGGGTGTGGAAGATACCATCGACGACGAGACCCTACGACGCGCCCGCCGCCTGTTTGCCCGCGCCATCGAGACGCCGGGTGGGCTGAAAATCCAGACGATCCACTCGTTCTGCGGCGCGTTGTTGCGACGATTCCCGCTGGAAGCCGGAGTCTCCCCGCAATTCACTGAGATGGACGACCGCGCCGCCCATCGCCTGCGGGACGAAATTCTGGAGACGCTAGCCGACGAGGACGACGCCGAAGCTTTTGACGGGATCGCGCGGTATTTCTCGGGCGACGACCTGTCAAATCTGATTGCGGAGATCACCAAGCACCGGGCCGAGTTTCCGGCGAAGGTTGATACTGACGCGATTTGGCAAATGTTCGATCTGCCACCGGGGTTTAGTGCCGAAAACCTTTTGGCAAGGGTCTTCTTGGGAAATGAATCCATCTTGATCCACGACCTTTGCGCGGGTTTGAAATCCGGTGGCTCCAACGACAACAAAGCTGCGATCAAGCTGGAAAGTTATGCCGGGCCGACGGTTGAAATACTCCCAGTATTGGAAAGCGTCTTTCTGACCGGCAAGGGTGCGAAAGAGCCGTTTTCCGCCAAGTTAGGGTCGTTTCCTACTAAATCCACGCGCGCTTCTTTGACTGCGATCATGCCACAGGTGGACGATCTGATGCGACGGGTGGAAGACGCCCGTCCCCTTCGACTCACACTTGCCGCCGCCGAGCGCAGCCTAGCCCTGCACCGCTTCGCGGCTGCGTTCCTACCCGAATACGAACAACGCAAACAATCGCGGGGCTGGCTCGACTTCGACGACCTGATCCTGAAATCGCGCGACCTGCTGACCGATCCCGGCGTGGCAGAGTGGGTACTCTACCGCCTCGACGGCGGGCTCGACCACATTCTGGTGGACGAGGCGCAGGACACCAGCCCCCTGCAATGGCAGGTGATCGATCTTCTGGCACAGGAATTCACCAGCGGAATTGGCGCGCGAGATGAAACACGGCGCACGATCTTCGTGGTGGGCGATAAGAAACAGTCGATCTATTCCTTCCAGGGCGCGGATCCGGACGGGTTTGACCGGATGAAATCCCATTTCGGTACGAAACTGGGACAGGTGGACCAGACGCTGGCGGACCGGGCACTTGAATTCTCTTTCCGATCGGCGATGCCGATCCTGCAGCTTGTGGATGAAACCTTCCGCGACGCAAAGGGTGTCGGCGACGCGGTCCACCACAAGGCCTTTCAGACTGAGATGCCCGGCCGGGTAGACCTGTGGCCCGCTATCGAGCCGGTCTCGAAACCCGAGAAGCCCCACTGGTCCGACCCCATCGACACGTTGTCACCCGAGCACCACTCGGTCCAGCTCGCCGAACAGATTGCGGGACAGATCCGCGGGATGCTTGACCGGGGGGAGACGCTCTGGACCAAGGAGGGCCGCCGATTGCTGACGCCCGGCGATGTGTTGATCCTCGTCCAGCGCCGTTCGGACCTGTTTCACGAGATCATCCGCGCCTGCAAAGCCCGGCACCTGCCAATTGCCGGGGCGGACCGGCTGAAAATTGGCGGCGAACTGGCGGTCCGCGACCTGACCGCGCTGTTGTCTTTCCTGTCCCTGCCCGAGGATTCGCTGTCGCTGGCCTGTGTATTAAAATCGCCCCTGTTTGGTTGGGACGAGGCCGAGCTCTATGACCTCGCCGCAGGTCGTGCGCAAAAACACCTGTGGCCGACGCTTCGCGATGCGGGGGAGACACCGACGAAGGAGGTTCTGATCGATCTGCTCGATCACGCCGACTTCCTACGGCCCTTCGATCTGCTAGAACGAGTCCTAACCCGCCACGGCGGGCGCGAAGCACTGATCGCCCGACTTGGCCCCGAGGCAGAGGACGGCATTGACGCGCTTTTGGCACAGGCCATGACCTACGAGCGCAGCGAAGTTCCCAGTCTCACTGGGTTCCTTGGCTGGCTGGAAACAGACGAGGTCGAGATCAAGCGCCAGATGGACGGAGCTGGCGACCAAATCCGGGTGATGACCGTGCATGGTGCCAAGGGGCTCGAAGCGCCGGTGGTGATTCTGCCCGATACCGCCGAACGCCGCATTCAAATACGCGACAACATCTTTAACGGGGACACGCCCATGTGGGCGCCGCCATCCGACGACAGCCCCGCACAGATTCGCACCGAGCGGGATGGCGCCCGCCTGCGGCAAGAGGAAGAACGTCAACGGCTTCTCTATGTCGCCATGACTCGCGCGGAACAATGGTTGATTGTCTGCGCCGCTGGCGAAACCACCAAGCAGCCCTGTTGGTACAGTCAAATTGCCAGCGCGATGCAGCGCACAATGACTGTGCCCTTAGACACGGAACTTGGGCAAGGTTTACGACTGGAAACAGGAAATTGGGCTGGCCCCGCGCGGGACCAAACCACCAAAGATACCCCCCGGGACAATACGCTTCCGCCTTGGGCGACCGCAAAGGCAGCGACCCCCGACCACATCAAAACCAACCTGTCACCGTCGGATTTGGGCGGGACCAAGGCCATGCCGGGGGAACACGCGGATTGGAACGAGGCAGCCTCTCTCGCTCGAGGTTCAGCGCTGCACCTGTTGCTGGAACATCTCCCGCAACATCCTCCGTCAGCGTGGGTAAAAGTGGCTAAAACCCTGAACCCGCAAAGCCAAAATTTGTCGGTTTCCGCTGGAATAGAGACTGTTTTCGACGAGGCGGCTCGCGTTCTGACAACGCCGGACCTCGCCGAGGTCTTTGCCCCCGATAGCTTGGCGGAGGTCCCGCTAACCGCCCACCTCGAAGGATTCACGCGCCCTTTCTATGGGCTGATCGACCGTCTGATCATCACCGAAAACCGTGTTTTGGCTGTAGATTTCAAATCCAACCTTCTGGTTCCGACGCGGCCCGATGATGTTCCCGAAGGGCTCTTGCGCCAGATGGGAGCCTATGCGGCGATGTTGGCCTGCATCTACCCGGATCACCAGATCGATACTGCCATCCTCTGGACTCGCACCGCCAGCCTGATGCTGTTGCCCCGCGACCTGATCACACAAGCGTTAGCGCGCACGGCTCTTGACGGCGACGCGGGGCCTACATAGGTTCCAACCCCAACGCAGCGCCAAGGAGAGCAACATGGCAACCGTCGCAGTCACCGACGCCACCTTTGATGCCGAAGTCAAAGAGTCGGCCATTCCCGTCGTCGTAGATTTTTGGGCCGAGTGGTGTGGCCCCTGCCGTCAGATTGGCCCAGCTCTTGAAGAGCTGTCGGCAGAGCTGGACGGCAAAGTGAAAATCGTCAAAGTAAACGTTGACGAAAACCCGAATTCGCCCGCGCAATTGGGTGTTCGCGGTATCCCGGCGCTGTTCATGTTCAAGGACGGACAGGTCATCTCGAACAAAACCGGCGCAGCCCCGAAAGCGGTTCTGCAAAGCTGGATCGAAGAAGCCATCTAAGGCCTTTCAACAAACGGATGGAAGAGGGCGCTTTGAGCGCCCTTTTTTGTGGACTACCGAGAGAATCGCGCCACCAGTTCGATATGCGGCGACCAGCGGAACTGGTCCACGACCTGCACCCAGTCCAGCGCGTACCCCGCCTCGACCAGCATCTTCGCGTCCCGCGCAAAGGTAACGGGGTTGCAGGATACTGTCGCCACGTCAGGCACCTCGGACCGCGCGATCTGCTGAAACTGCGCCGCGGCCCCAGCGCGCGGCGGATCGATGCTGATGGCGCCGTACCTGTTCAGCTCATCCGGCATCAACGGGCGGCGGAACAGGTCACGGGCTTCCACTGTCACTTGTTTCAAACCGTGAGCGTGGCGCCAGCCCTGATCAAGAGCCTGCATCATGGCCGCATCGCCTTCGACAGCCAGCACCTCCGAACCTTTCGCAAGGGGAAGGGAAAACGTCCCGCACCCGGCGAACAGATCGACGACTTTTGATGCTGTCCCGACCGCTTCGACGACTGCATCGGTAAGGGCGGTCTGACCCTCGGCGGTGGCTTGCAAAAAGGCCCCGGCTGGCGGGACCACGTCGGCGACGCCGAACCGCTGGCGTGGCGGGCGGCGGGTGGCAACCAGTTCATCTCCCCAAGTGAGGCGGGCCAAATCGTATTTCTCTGCAATCTGGACCAAGGGTGAAAACAGAGACTGTTCCAGCGGTTTTACGCCTTTTGTCGCCACATCGACACCGTCCTGAGACAGTGAGATGGTAAAGCTCGCCTCTCCTTTACGGCTGGCCCCGGTGATGGTCATCTCCTCCAACGCCGGGATCACATCCATCAGCGCAGGATGCAGTAGGGTGCAATTTGGAATCGGGATGATCGTGTCTGACGCGCGGGCGTGAAACCCCACCATCGCGCCCTTCTTGGTTCGCCGCCCGGACAGCACGGCACGGCGGC
>CAYFXM010000049.1:0-15019 GCA_964346965.1 uncultured Actibacterium sp.
GACAACCAGCTGAAAGACGTCTTCGTTCGGTTCAAGGACTTGGCCGACCGCAAGAAAGAGGTCCACGACGACGACATCCTCGCCCTGATGCGCGACAGCGACAGCGCGGCGCAGAACGAGCATCTGCAAGTCAAGTTCCTGCGGGTGATCTGCGGGACCGAGGCGCCTCAGTCTGCCGACCTGACCCTTACCATCGACGGCACCGACCATCAGGTTACCGCCAACGGCGATGGGCCAGTGGATGCGACCTTCAACGCGGTGAAGAAGCTCTTCCCGCACGAGGCGCGTTTGCAGCTGTATCAGGTGCACGCAGTCACCGAAGGCACCGACGCGCAGGCGACTGTCAGCGTCCGGATGGAGGAAGACGGCAAGATCGTCACCGGCCAGTCGGCAGACACCGATACCGTGGTTGCCTCGGCCAAGGCCTACGTGAATGCGCTGAACCGTCTGATCGTGCGCCGTCAGAAGACGAAGCCGGAAGAATTGGGCAGCAGCCTCTGATCCATGCTCATCTCAAGACAAATTTCAGGAAACCGGCGGATTGGCGCCGGTTTCTTTTTATGTGGGCCTTCCCCCCTTACGGAACGAGCCCTATAACGGCTCGGACCCCGAAAATTCAGAATCGGGGGCGGGGACAAGGCAGAGCACACGGGAAGGCCGAATATGGCAGTTTTTGGCAGTTTGTTTTCAGCGGATATGGCGATTGATCTCGGCACCGCAAACACGCTGGTTTATGTCAAAGGCAAGGGCGTCATTCTGAATGAGCCCTCCGTGGTCGCATTCCACGTCAAGGATGGGCGTAAGCAGGTTCTGGCCGTGGGCGAGGACGCGAAACTGATGCTGGGCCGGACACCGGGAAGCATCGAAGCGATCCGCCCAATGCGCGAAGGTGTTATCGCCGACTTCGACGTTGCCGAAGAGATGATCAAGGCCTTCATCCGTAAGGTTCACAAGCGCACAACTTTCACCAAACCGAAAATCGTTGTCTGCGTCCCGCACGGCGCTACTCCGGTTGAAAAGCGCGCCATCCGTCAATCGGTTCTGGGCGCAGGTGCCCGCCGCGCAGGTCTGATCGCCGAGCCGATTTCGGCCGCCATCGGCGCGGGCATGCCCATCACCGACCCGACCGGTAACATGGTTGTCGACATCGGGGGCGGCACCACTGAGGTTGCGGTTCTGTCGCTGGGCGACATCGTCTATGCGCGCTCGGTCCGCGTGGGTGGCGACCGTATGGACGAAGCCATCATCAACTATCTGCGTCGTCAGCAGAACCTGCTGGTCGGTGAGGCAACTGCTGAGCGGATCAAGACCTCGATCGGCACAGCACGCATGCCCGACGACGGGCGTGGATCTAGCATGCAGATTCGTGGTCGCGACCTGCTGAACGGCGTACCAAAAGAGATCGAAATCAATCAGGCACAAATCGCCGAGGCTCTTGCCGAACCCGTACAACAGATTTGCGAGGCTGTGATGGTCGCGCTGGAGGTCACCCCACCTGACCTGGCTGCCGATATCGTTGACCGCGGCGTCATGCTGACCGGCGGCGGCGCGCTTCTGGGGGATCTCGACCTTGCGCTGCGCGAGCAAACCGGGCTGGCAATCTCAGTTGCCGACGAAACGCTGAACTGCGTGGCGCTTGGCACAGGCAAAGCGCTGGAGTTTGAAAAGCAACTCCGGCACGTTATCGATTACGATAGCTGAGGCAGCGCTGTCTGCCTGACAAGGGGCAAACGTGGCCAAGAACTGGAACGAACAGGCAGAATATAGGCGCCCTATCCGTAGGATCATTCTCGGGGCGCTCATCTTCGTGCTTTTTGCGCTGTTCCTCTTGTGGCGGATCGACAGCCCGCGCGTAGAGCGCATGCGCGCGGCCCTTGTGGACCGGGTGGTACCCTCATTTGACTGGGTTTTGTTGCCCGTTGACCGCGTTGCCGACATGCTTGGTGATTTCCAATCCTACGCGCGCATCTACGATCAAAACCAAGAGCTGCGCCGCGAATTGCAGCAGATGAAAGCCTGGAAAGAAGCCGCCCTTCAGCTAGAACAGGAAAACGCCAAGCTTCTGGACCTCAACAAAGTTCGGCTGGATCCCCGCCTGACCTTTGTCACCGGTGTAGTTCTTGCCGATAGCGGATCACCTTTTCGCCAATCGGTCCTGTTAAACGTGGGCTCGCGAGATGGCATTCGCGATGGCTGGGCGACCACTGATGGGCTGGGACTGGTCGGCCGCGTATCCGGAATTGGTCGCAGCACCTCACGGGTGATCTTGCTGACAGATTCAAACAGTCGTATCCCGGTAACAATCCAGCCATCAGGTCAGCGAGCACTGCTCGCGGGTGACAACACCGCTTTGCCGACGCTGGATTTCGTCGAGAACCCAGATCTTCTGCGCCCCGGCGACCGGGTTGTTTCTTCCGGCGACGGAGGTGTTTTCCCGGCAGGGCTCTTGGTCGGTCAAGTGGTACAAGCCCCTAACCGACGGTTCCGCGTGAGCCTTTCCGCTGACTACGAACGATTGGAATTCCTGCGCGTCTTACGCAGCCAGCCGCGCGAACAGATCGAAGATCCCGGCGACATGGTCGGCCCGACACTCCCTGCTCCCCTTAGCTCGGCGGAAAGCGAGGCCGGGAATGGTTGATCCGGGGACTACGCAGCGGTGGTTCTACCACTTACTTTTCACAGGGCTCGCCCTGATGATCCTTATCCTGCAATTGGCGCCTTTCGGTGGTGGCCCCCAGACCGTTCCGGGGCCCGATATCTTGATCTGCCTTGTTTTGGTATGGATTCAGCGGCGCCCAGATTACCTCCCGCTTTTTTTGTTGGCCGCTATCTTATTGACGGCCGACTTCTTGCTGATGCGACCGCCGGGTTTGTGGGCCGGGTTGACTTTGGTCGGTGCCGAGTTTTTGAGGCGGCTGACGCATGGTGCCCGCGAGTTGCCGTTCTTCTCGGAATGGGGCTACGTCGCGGGCGTGGTGATCGCCATCACTCTAAGCCACTGGCTGATTAATACGCTGGTCGCCGCCCCGCCTGTTTCATTGGTCATGGGGCTCGCGCAGGCCCTTGCAACAATCATCGTGTATCCGCTGGTCCTGATCTTGTCGCAAACGGCCTTCAATATTCGCAGGCGTCCGCTTGATGGCCAATCCGTCGGAGGGGCGTGATGCGACAAACCCCTCGTGATCAGATCCTCAGTCATAAACGCATCACCCGCCGCAGCCTGGTTCTGGGGGGCGCGCAGGCGTTATTCATGGCGGGCTTGGCGCTCCGGATGCGCTATATGCAAGTCAATCAAGCTGACCAGTTTCGCACGTTGGCAGAGGAAAACCGGATCAACGTCCGTCTGATCCCCCCGGTGCGCGGATTGATCTTTGACCGCAACGGACAGCTTCTGGCCGAAAACGAACAGAACTATCGCGTCGTTGTCGTTCGAGAGGATGCAGGTGATGTCGAGGAGACACTCGACCGCCTTTCCCAGATCATACCGATGGATGAAGCGGACCGCGCCCGCGCATTGAAAGAAATCATGCAACGCAGCGCCTTTGTTCCTGTCACGGTCGCTGATCGCCTAAGCTGGAAAGATTTCAGCCAAGTGGCCGTCAACTCCCCTGCCCTGCCCGGTGTGACGCCCGAAGTCGGCCTGTCGCGCCATTATCCTGTTGGTCAGGATATTGCCCATGTGGTGGGCTACGTCGGACCGGTCAGCGACTATGATCTCAGCAAGCTGGAAAACCCGGATCCGCTTCTGCAAATTCCGCGTTTCCAAATCGGTAAAAGCGGGGTCGAGGCAAAACTGGAAGGCCCCCTTCGCGGAAGCGCCGGCACCAAGCGGATTGAGGTTAATGCGCAGGGTCGGGTTATCCGGGAACTCGACCGCTCGCCCGGACAGGCGGGGACCGACCTGCAGCTTACCCTTGACGACGGGCTACAGAACTTCATGCAGGCCCGGCTTGGCGAAGAAAGCGCCGCCGCCGTTGTCATGGATGTAGAGAACGGTGACGTTCTGGGGATTGTGTCCTCTCCAAGCTTCGACCCTAATAAATTTGTCCGGGGTATTTCGGGGACGGACTACCGCGCACTAACAAGCAACAAGTACCGGCCACTTGCCAACAAAACGGTCCAGGGTCTTTACCCACCGGGATCGACCTTCAAGATGGTCACAGCGTTGGCCGCATTGGAAGCCGGTGTAATCAGCCCTGAAGAGACTGTTTGGTGCCCGGGCCATCTCAGCACGGCGGGACGGCGGTTCCATTGCTGGAAACGAGGCGGTCATGGTCATGTCGACCTCAACAAGAGCCTCGAGCAGTCCTGCGACGTCTACTTCTACGAGGTGTCGCGCCGGGTCGGGATCGACAAGATGGCCGAAATGGCACGGAAACTGGGTGTTGGCGTGCGGCACGATCTGCCTATGTCGGCGGTGGCAACCGGGATCGCACCCGACAAGGCGTGGAAGCTGGAAAATCGTGCGCAAGACTGGCTGGTTGGAGACACATTGAATGCCTCGATCGGACAAGGATTCGTGCTGGCCTCGCCACTGCAATTGGCAGTGATGACCGCGCGGATTGCGACAGGGAAGGAGGTCCGACCGAGGCTGGTCAAATCTCAGGACGGCGCCGAACAGCCGGTGCTCGGAGGCGAGCCGCTGGACATTTCCACCGCCAACCTAGCACGCGTGCGCAAAGGAATGCATTCCGTTTCCAACAGTTCCCGAGGAACCGCGCGCCGGTCGCGGATCGTTGACGAGACAATGATCATGGCTGGAAAAACCGGTACAAGCCAGGTCCGTAACATTACCGCCGCCGAACGCGCGCGCGGTGTGTTCCGCAACGAAGACCTGCCCTGGGAACGCCGCGACCACGCTCTGTTCGTTTGCTTCGCTCCCTATGAAGACCCCAAGATCGCGGTTTCGGTTGTTGTCGAGCACGGCGGCGGCGGATCACGGGCTGCAGCTCCGATCGCACGCGACATCGCCCTACGTGCCATGGTCGGTGATCTGCCCCCCCTTGATGCCTATCCGTCAGAACAACGACGGGAGATCGAGGAACGACTGGACGCATTGGACCTGCGCGAGCCAGTCATGCCGGCTTCGGGGCGCAGCCGCGCATGACCTATCTGCAGCACAATATCAAATCGGTGCCGACCGGGTGGCGTAAGGTTTTCCACCTGAACTGGGCGCTTGTCCTCTTGCTCGCGGCTGTGGCGTCGACCGGGTTCATCATGCTCTATTCGGTTGCAGGTGGTTCGATGGCGCCATGGGCAGAGCCCCAGATGAAACGTTTCGCGATGGGCATGACTGCAATGTTCATCGTCGCCTTCATTCCTATTTGGTTCTGGCGAAACATGTCGACACTGGCCTATGTCGGCTCGATCGGTTTGCTGCTTGCAGTAGAATTCTTCGGCGTCGTTGGAATGGGCGCGCAACGCTGGATCGATCTTGGCTTCATGCGGCTGCAACCATCGGAACTGATGAAAATCAGCCTCGTGATGATGCTAGCCGCGTATTACGACTGGCTGGACATCAAGAAAGTCTCGCGCCCGCTGTATGTCGTAATTCCGGTTCTCTTGATCCTGATCCCTACCGCGTTTGTTCTGAAACAACCCGACCTCGGCACATCCCTGCTGCTTTTGATGGGTGGAGCGGTGGTGATGTTCGTAGCCGGGGTTCATTGGCTCTATTTCGCCGCCGTTGCCAGCATGGGAATAGGCACCATCGTTGGCGTGTTCGCCTCGCGTGGAACACCGTGGCAATTGTTGAAAGACTACCAGTACAGGCGCATCGACACCTTTCTTGATCCGTCGCAGGACCCACTTGGTGCGGGCTATCACATCACGCAATCCAAGATCGCGCTCGGATCGGGTGGCTGGTCGGGTCGGGGTTTCATGGAGGGCACACAAAGCCGCCTGAACTTTCTGCCCGAGAAACACACAGACTTCATCTTCACGACGCTGGCCGAAGAATTCGGTTTTGTTGGTGCCTCGTCTCTTTTGCTGCTCTACGCGCTGATCATCATCTTTTGCATTTCCTCGGCTATCAAGAACCGCGACCGTTTCTCGTCTCTGCTGATCATCGGTATTGCGACCACTTTCTTCCTGTTCTTTGCGGTAAACATGTCGATGGTCATGGGGCTTGCTCCGGTCGTTGGCGTACCTCTGCCTCTTGTTTCTTACGGTGGGTCTGCCATGCTGGTTCTGTTAGCAGCATTCGGACTGGTGCAAAGCGCCCATATCCATCGTCCGCGCTAGGCCCGCTGCCGCTCTCACCGTTCTGAAACGAGAAGACCGGCCATGATCAAAGCACTCTTCGCCGCCCCGCAGGAACAATGGGAAGTCTACGAGACCGCCCTGCACGCGGCCTTTGCTCTCAAGGGTTTGAAAGTCGACCTCTTGTTGGAAGCGGATTCCGCCGATGTCGATTACATCATCTATTCGCCCCACGGCTCAATCAGTGACTTCACGCCCTTCGCCAACACCAAAGCAGTTCTTAGCCTCTGGGCCGGTGTAGAAAGGATTGTCGGCAATCCGACGCTCACACAGCCGCTGTGCCGGATGGTCGACGCAGGGCTGGAAGAAGGTATGGTCGAGTGGGTCACGGGCCATGTCTTGCGTTATCACCTTGGGATGGACGCCCATATCGTGAATCCTGATCACCATTGGGTTCCAGCCGCTCCTCCACTTGCGCGCCGGCGCAAGGTTACAATTCTTGGATTGGGCGCTCTTGGCTCGGCCTGTGCAAAGGCGTTGTGTCAGCTTCACTTCGATGTCGCGGGATGGAGCAGGCGTCCAAGATCCTTGCCGGAAGTCACCTGTTTTTCGGGTGATGCAGGATTGCGAGACGCCCTAGCGCGCGCTGAGATCGCAGTCTTGCTTCTGCCGCTGACACCACAAACCGACAACCTGATGAACGCCGAACGTCTGGGTTGGCTGCCTAAGGGATCCGTTCTGATTAACCCCGGTCGCGGACAATTGGTGGATGACGGCGCGCTGGTCGGTGCGCTGGATGACGGACACATTGCCGGCGCCACGCTGGATGTGTTCCGTGAAGAACCCTTACCCACCGGCCACGCATTCTGGGGGCATCCCAATATCACCGTTACCCCACACATCGCGTCGGAGACCCGAGCGGAAACCGCGGCAATGGTCATTGCCGAAAACATTCGGCGCGGCGAGTCGGGCGAGCCTTTCCTCTACTTGGTAGATCGAGACGCCGGGTATTGAGGCCATGCTAACGTAAACGAGGCGGCTTTTCCGGGTCCATTCCCGGAGCCTCCGGCGCATGGTCGTTTTTCGGCGGTTCCGGCATCTCCAGCTTCAGTCCGTTCGCTGCAAGCTTTGCGGCAATTGGGTCACTCGCCGCAACGAAGACAACATCCAACACTCCTGCCTCGATCCCACTAAACACTAGTGCTTCGTTGACTGCCTGCGCCAACGCGGGCTGCGCCGGTTCAAGCGCATCGACAAATGCCAGCAGATGCCCCTTTCGACCGCCTTCATATGTCACCCCGGCCAGATAAGCGAGCTTCACCACCCCCGCCATGCTGGCAAATTTACCATCCAAAGCGGTCAGGAGCGCCTCTGGCAATCCAGCAGGGCGGCGAAGTTCGACGGGAATATCTTCCGCGGTTTCGGGTGCGCCGCTCAACGAGCTTTCCAACCAATCGACGGCCTCTGCCGGGATCAGGATCGACGATGGTGCCACACCGAGATTGACCCCCAGTCCGATCCCCTGCCCTTTCAGCATCGAGACCAGCCCTCGCCCGGACAGGCCCGCATAGGGTGCCTCGCCGCCTACGAAGTCGGCCAACCGTTCCTCGCGATCGAAAACAAGGACGCAGGGCCCACTTTCCGGCTCAAAGATGCGCGGGGTGACCTGGTCACCTTCAACCTCTTTTTCGAGAAGAAGGAACAGCTCGTTGTCAGCCAGACGTTCGTAGAACCGCATACGCGCTGCGTCGTCGTCGGGCGCGGCTTCCATCGCGGCGTGGGCTTGATCCAGCGGCGTCTGTTCGGTCATGCAGTCAGTACCTCTTGCACGCGGGCGCGAAGAACCGGCAGAAGCTCGGCCTCGAACCACGGATTTTTCTTCAGCCATCCCGTATTCCGCCAAGACGGATGGGGCAAGGGAAAGACGCGCGGCGCATGGTCTCTCCATTGGGAAACGGTGGCGGTGACACCACCGCTCGCTAACGCTTCGAGGTGCCATTTGTGCGCGTATCCACCAACCAACAGCGTCAATGGCGCCTGACCGATCTCCTCCATCGCCCGCCGGTGCCAGGTGTTCGCACACAGCCGTGGCGGAGGCAGATCGCTACCTTTGGCATCGTAGCCCGGAAAACAGAACGCCATTGGCAGGTTGGCCAGAAGCTTCTGGTTATAGAATATGTTCCGGTCGACCCCCATCCAATTGCGCAGCCGATCGCCCGACGGATCGTCAAACGGACGGCCTGACTCGTGCACCCGCATCCCCGGAGCCTGCCCTGCTACCAAAATTCGAACCCCTGGGCGAAACCAGACCACCGGGCGCGGTACGTGGGCTGTCTCGGTCGCCGCAAACCGGTTTCTACAAAGGCGGCAGTCGGCAATCTGTCGTTGCAGGTCTGTTTCAAGAAAGCTCATGGGCCAGATGTACCTCGACAACCGCCGTGTGCAAATCGGTGTTGCCACATTTCGATATTTCTATAATATTAGAAATATGAAAATAGAATCGACAGACGACCTAACCATCGCCGAGATGGCCGCCCGCTTCGCCGCCCTTGGATCCGAGCAGCGCTTGAGTGTTCTGCGCACCCTTGTCCGTGCTGGCCCCAATGGACTGTCCATTGGTCAACTTGGGGCGCGTTGTGGTGTGAGCGGCTCAACCCTTACCCATCACATGAAGATCCTGACACAAGCGGGTCTGGTGACTCAGGTAAAACAGGGCCGCAGTATCATATGTGCTGGCGCGGCCTATGATCAGATGGAAAAACTGTCAGAATTTCTATTATCCGAATGTTGCGCCGATGCCTGCGAGGGAGGCCACGACCATGGCTGAAACATCCCTTCCGAGCCCCACCCTGCGGTCGCGCCTTGCCGGTATCGACAAGGTCTGGCTGGTCATATTCGCCATTCCCCTGCTCGTCGCACTCTTCGACGCAACTGCTGTCTGGCCAACCCTGACCTTCGCGGCCGGGGCGCTCGCGCATACCGGCATCTTCATCGTCGTTGCGATCAGTCTTGTCGCCTATGTCAAAGCGACAGGGGCCGAGAACCTTTTGGCCAAAGCTTTCGAGGGCAATCCAGCGCGAATGATCGTTTTGGCCGCACTTCTGGGCGGGCTATCACCATTCTGTAGCTGCGAGGTCATCCCCTTCATTGCCGCCCTTTTGGCTGTCGGTGCGCCGCTATCGGCGGTTATGGCCTTTTGGCTTTCCTCGCCACTGATGGACCCGGCAATGTTTACCATCACATGGGGTGAAATCGGCTTGGATTTTGCCATGGGCAAAACGCTTGCCGCGGTTAGCATCGGGTTGCTGGGCGGCTTCCTGACGATGGCATTTGCCAACAGTGCTGTCTTTATCGATCCACTGCGCGAGAAACCACATGTTGGCGGCTGCTGTGGCGTAAAGTCCCCGTTCCGCGACAAACCGCAATGGCGTTTCTGGCGCGAATCAGATCGGCGGATGATCTTCCGCGCCACGTGGTTGGAAAACGCGGTATTCCTCTTCAAGTGGTTGACGGTTGCCTATCTCTTCGAAGCTTTGATGCTGCGTTATATTCCGGCGAATACCATCGCGACTGTGCTGGGCGATGATGGAATCGGAACCATCCTATTGGCAGCCCTTGTCGGTATGCCCGCCTATCTGAACGGCTATGCAGCCGTCGGCCTGATCGGCGGATTTTTGGAACAAGGCATGGCGCAAGGCCCGGCGATGGCCTTCGTTCTTGCTGGAGGTGTCAGCTGTATCCCTGCAGCGATTGCTGTTTGGGCTTTAGTGAAGCCCAGAGTCTTCGCGGCCTACCTGGGGTTTGCTCTATTTGGGTCAGTTGTTGCAGGATTGTTGTGGAACTTCGCGGTTTAGGTCGCCAACTGCTTGCCCCAATTTCTTACATGCTCTAATTGCTCTGCAAATGGAGTTGGGGGAGCGTCATATGTACCGTGTTTGGAACTTTGTTACCAACTATTCGCTGCTTCTGATTGCAGGCGCTTTGATCGCCTTGGTCTGGGCGAATGTTGATGCACATTCCTATCACCACGTCGTCGAGTATCCGATTTGGTTCAATGACATTGTCGGAACGGACGCATCGAAATGGCTGTATAAATACGGCGAAGAATTCCACATTTCGGACGTCGGAGACGTCACTCGGGTTCTCACGGCGCATTACCTTGTAAATGACGTCCTGATGGCCTTCTTCTTTGCTATCGCGGCGAAGGAAGTTTGGGAAGCCATCATTCTCAAGAACGGCTCTTTGCGCGGTAAAAAAGCCGCAACACCGCTGTTTGCGACAGCTGGCGGCATGTTCGGCCCGATTGCGGTCTATCTTGGCCTGGCGATGCTTCTTGGCTCTGATACCTATGACGCCGTTTCCCGTGGCTGGGCGATCCCGACCGCAACCGACATCGCCTTCTCTTATCTTGTCGGCCGTATGGTCTTCGGTGCAGGCCACCCGGCAGTCCGCTTCCTGTTGCTGTTGGCAATCGCCGACGACGCTGCCGGCCTGATCATTCTGGCGATTTTCTACCCGTCAGGCGAGATGGCCCCTGAGTGGCTGCTGGTCTCGCTGGCCGCCGCAATCATCGCCTACGTCGCTTTCAACTGGTTCCCGCGTTACCTTGACCGTGGCGACCAAGCGCGTCCAAACTCGACTTGGATGCGCCAGAAGCTGTCGTTCTGGCCCTACCTTCTGGCTGGTTGTATCAGCTGGTACAGCTTTCAGGAATCCGGCCTTCACCCGGCGCTCGGCCTGCTGCCAATCGTTCCGGCACTGCCCCACGCGGACCGCGCTTTCGGTATCTTCGCCGAGGCCGAGCAGTACCTGACCGACCTTCTCAACCACGCAGAGCACCTGCTGAAGCATCCGGTTGAGGTAATTCTGTTCTTCTTTGGCCTCTTCAATGCGGGCGTTGAGTTCTCGTCTATTGGTTCGCCGACATGGTTGGTTCTGGCAGGTCTGATCATTGGTAAGCCGATTGGTGTCCTACTATTTGGTTGGTTCGCTGCTGGTCCGATGAAACTAGGTCTGCCCGCTGGCATGAGGACCATCGACCTCTTGGTAATTGGCTGCGTCGCGGCGATCGGCTTTACCGTTTCACTGTTCGTGGCCTCGGTGGCCTTCGACAGCTCGACAATGCTCGGCGATATCCGCGTACAGGATGCAGCCAAAATGGGCGCCCTTTTCAGCTTCGGCGCTGCAATTCTCTCGATCATTGCGGGTAAAATTACGCGCGTCGAAAAGCAAGACGCCTAACCCTTTCAAACCCTCCCTGGATTGAATTCCGGAGAGGGTTTTCTCTTTTACAAAGCTGTTCATTGTAAATTAGGTGCTTCTTCGGACATAATGCTGCCCGAGAGGTGCGATAGCCAAGCCGTCGATCAGGCAGATCACAAGAACACGGCAATCGTCGGGCAGAACAGCGAATGTTGGAATTTGTCGAAGTTAGTAAGTCCTTCTGGACCGGTGTCCGCCGCAAGGTGATCCTTGACCGCGCGTCCTTTCGGGTGGAGCTTGGCAATTCTCTTGGCATTCTGGCCCCGAATGGCACGGGCAAGACCACCCTGATCAACATGATGGCCGGATTGGAAAAGCCGGATGAGGGGACAATCCATCGCACTTGCACCGTCTCATTCCCAATTGGTTACATGGGCGGTGTTGAGGCGAAACACACCGCTCGCGAAAACTGCCGCTTCATAGCTGAGATCTACGGTCTCGATCCGGATTATATCGAAGCTTTCTGCCGCTGGCTCTGCGAGTTGGAAGAATACTTCGAGATGCCCATTGCGACCTATAGTTCCGGCATGCGCGCGCGGTTTTCCTTTGCCCTGCAACTGGCGCTGGACTTCGATATCATCTTGATTGACGAGGGCATGCCAGCGACCACAGATGTGTCTTTCAACCGGCGTGCCGGTAGCATTCTGCAACAGCGCCTGTCACGCACGACCTTCGTGATCGTCTCGCACCAGCCCGCGACGCTGGAAAAATTCTGTCGCACGGCCGCTGTTCTGCGCAATGGCCAGCTTTACTCCTTTGACACTCTGGAAGAGGCAGCAGCGCTTTATGACTACAACGCCTAAAGCTCGTAAATATCGCGTTCGCGCGCCAAAACCCGCTGCGGACAACACCGCGAAGGCGCCTCAGACGCCCATGCCTGATTTGCCTGTACGTGACCTGAGCGCCGCCGAAATCATTCAGCAGATTGAATCCGAAGGGCTAAGTCCCAAGCAACTTCGCCAAGCCAGAAAAACCGCGCAGCGCAATGGGATAGAGGCCACGTCGGATTATGACGCGGTCCGGCAGTTGCGCACTAAGGGAATTGATCCATTCGATTCTCCAAGGTCGTTGAAGATCGTCCGCGACGCCAAATTTAAAGGTGGTGAAGAGGTACCTGCTGAAAAGAAATCTCTCCCAAAGCCGGAGGGCCCGCAGCTTCTTACCTCTGCGTCCCAAGCCGAAAGCATCCGGGCAATCCAGCGCGACATTGTACGTCGCCGCCGTCGGAACTTTGCGCTGCTGGTCACGCGGTTGAGCTTCTTCATCCTGCTGCCGACCCTTCTGGCGGGCTACTATTTCTACACCGTCGCAACACCCATGTACGCGACCAAGACCGAATTCGTGATTCAGAAGGCGGATGGCGGCGGGGCCGGTCCGGGAGCTGGCGGGCTGTTCGCAGGCACTGGCATGGCCACGCAACAGGATTCGCTGAATGTGCAGGGCTATCTGCAGTCGCGCGAAGCGATGCTGAGATTGGACGACGATCTCGCCTTCAAAGCCCACTATCAACAAGACCACATCGACCCGATCCGGCGACTGCCCCCCGATGCCACGAACGAGAAGGCCTACAAGTTTTACAAACGCAATGTGCGCATCAGCTATGATACGACCGAAGGTATCGTAAAGCTGGAGATTATCGCTGCGGACGCGACAACCAGCCAAGACTTCGCGCTGGCTCTTATCGGCTACGCTGAAGAACGGATCGATCGCCTGACCGAACGCATGCGCGAAGACCAGATGCGTGGTTCGCGCGCGCATTTTGCGGAGGCTGAAGAGCAAATGCGCGATGCGCAAAAGGAGTATCTGAAGCTCCAGAAACAAAAATCGGTTTTCGATCCCACAGCGGAAACGGGCCGCGTGTTGGGACAGGTCTCCACTTTCGAAACTGAGCTGACCGAGAAAAAACTGAGCCTGCAACAATTGCTCAGCAACCCCGATCCCAGTCCGGCACGGATCAACGGCTTGAAAAGCGATATTGCGCGGCTCGAAGGCATTATCGAACAACTGCGCGCTTCTCTGATCGAAGAAATCGACGGGGCCGAGTCGCTCGCCAGCGTCACCGCCGAACTCACGATAGCGGAAATGAACATGGAAACCCGTCAAGGCATGGTGGCGGCTGCATTAGAGGAAATGGAGGCCGCCCGGATCGAAGCAAATCGCCAGACCCGCTTCCTGTCCATGAGTGTTTACCCTATTCTACCTGACGAAGCCGCCTACCCGCGCGCTTTCGAAAACACCTTGCTGACGCTTCTTGTGTTCAGCGGCATCTATCTGATGGTCTCGATCACTGCATCGGTCCTTCGGGAACAACTGGCAGGTTAATATGCATAACGTCCAAATTGGCGACATTGTCACCGGCAATGACCGTCCCCTCACGCTCATCGCTGGCCCCTGCCAGCTTGAAAGCGCCGACCACGCTCAGATGATCGCCGGCGCCATGAAAGAGGCCTGTGATTCCGCGGGTGCTCAGTTCATCTTCAAGGGCTCGTTCGACAAGGCCAACCGCACGTCGCTCTCGGGCAAACGTGGGCTGGGTCTGGAGCAGGGGCTGCAGGTTCTCGCCGGCGTCAAGAAAACGCTAGGCGTGCCTGTCCTGACCGATATTCACACGGCCGAACAATGTGCTCCAGTGGCCGAAGTGGTCGACGTACTGCAGATCCCAGCCTTCCTCTGCCGCCAAACGGATCTTCTGCTGGCAGCCGGCGAGACCGGCGCGGTTATCAACGTGAAGAAAGGGCAGTTTCTTGCGCCATGGGACATGGCGAACGTAGTCAGCAAGCTGGAGAGCACCGGCAACACGCGCCTTCTTCTTACCGAGCGCGGCACCTCTTTCGGCTACAATACACTTGTGGCCGACATGCGCGGTCTTCCCGAGATGATGAAAACTGGCTACCCAGTCGTCATGGACGCCACCCATTCCGTACAACAGCCTGGTGGACAAGGCGGCTCTTCCGGTGGTCAGCGCGAATTTGCCCCGGTGATGGCCCGGGCGGCAGTATCTCTAGGGATCGCCGCAGTGTTTATCGAGACCCATGAGGACCCGGACAACGCTCCCTCGGACGGCCCGAACATGATCCACCTTTCTGAAATGCCCGCATTGATCGAAACATTGATGGCTTTTGACCGTCTGGCGAAGGAAAACCCGATCCGTCTTTGATTGATGCGGACACTGGCTCCTGCACTTTGAGTGTAGGAATACAACCGCGTTTTACCCCTTCCGACTACTGCCGATGATCCCGGCGGGAAATGAGAATATTTATAAGAATTGGGCTTGCAGACCTCGCGCCGAGGTCGTAATTAACCGCTCACTGTTGGGGTGTAGCCAAGTGGTAAGGCAGCGGTTTTTGGTACCGTGTATCGTAGGTTCGAATCCTACCACCCCAGCCAGGCATATCCACCAAACCTGCGATGCGAGAGACGGCGCTGGATAGCGCCGTTGTTTCCGAAGGTTGTGGAGATGTGAGCTTTGGTGAGACGCTCTGAGACCACCGATATGGCCAAAAAATATTCAAGCGTCGGAGAGTGCGATTGCCACGAGACGGATAGGGGCGAGGCT
>CAYFXM010000050.1:0-14972 GCA_964346965.1 uncultured Actibacterium sp.
GGAAATGGAGATCGGGCGCTATTACCTGCGCGGCGATCACTTCTCGGCGGCGATCAACCGGTTCCGGGTTGTCGTCGAAGATTTCCAGACCACGACTCAAACACCCGAGGCGCTCTATCGCCTGATCGAAGCCTATCTGTCGCTTGGTTTGACGAACGAGGCACAAACCGCTGGTGCGATTCTTGGTCATAACTTCCAATCGTCCGAGTGGTCCGAGGATGGCTTGAACCTGCTGCATGGCCGCGGTCTTGAACCTGCCCCGCGCGGACGTGGTTGGTTGCAGGACATCTACCGCCAGATGGTTCAGGGCAAATGGCTCTGATCTGAAAGGGGGCGGTGTGCTTCGGTCCCTCGATATTCGAGACCTTTTGATCATCGACCGGCTGGAACTGGAGTTTCAGCCGGGCTTGAACGTGCTGACCGGGGAAACCGGTGCGGGAAAGTCTATCCTTCTGGATTCGCTTGGCTTCGTGTTGGGCTGGCGCGGGCGGGCCGAATTGGTGCGGGCAGGCACCAAGCAGGGCGAGGTGACAGCGATCTTCGATCTGCCAGCGGACCATGCCGCGAGGAATGTTCTGGCCGAAGCCGGATTGCCCGACGGCGACGAATTGATTCTGCGTAGGGTGAACACTGCCGAGGGGCGTAAGACTGCCTGGGTCAACGACCGTCGGGTCTCGGGGGATGTCTTGCGCGCTCTATCGGACGTGTTGGTGGAATTGCACGGACAACAGGATGACAAGGGCCTTTTGAACCCGCGCGCACACCGGCAGATGCTTGACGAATTCGCCGGGCTGGGGGCTCAGGCGAAATCGGTGCGAGAGGCATGGCACGGGGTGGCAGAGGCCCGAAAGGCGTTGGACTCCGCTGAAGCCGCGTTGGACGAGGTACGCCAGGAAGAGGATTTCTTGCGTCACGCGGTCGCGGAATTGGACGCGCTGGATCCTCAACCCGGGGAAGACGCAGAGCTGGATACCCGCCGCCGCATGATGCAGGCCGCAGATCGCATTCGCGAAGATATTTCACGTGCGTTCGCAGCACTCGGCTACGAGGGGGCCGAAGGTCAGATGGGCGACGCGATGCGATGGCTGGAAGACGCTTCAGATCACGCGGATGGGCGGCTCGATGGGGCCATAGACTCGCTTGGCAGGGCCATGGTCGAACTTGGCGAAGCGCAGCAGGGGGTCGAGACCTTCCTTGAGGCGTTGGCCTTTAACCCTATTGAGTTGGAAGAAACCGAGGAGCGGTTGTTCGCCATTCGTGGTCTCTGTCGGAAGCACGGGGTGCAGCCTGATGATCTGCCGAAATTTGCGGGAACCCTGCGGGACCGTCTGGCGGCGTTGGATGCAGGGGAAGAAGGTCTGGAGGGGCTGCGCAAGGCGCTGTCTGACGCGCAACATTCTTATGACACCACGGCCAATATGCTCGGCCAGCAGCGCAAAGAGGCGGCGCAGGATCTGGATACGGCTATGTCCACCGAACTCGCCCCGCTGAAGATGGAGCGTGCGGTGTTCGAGACACATGTGACTCCGGGCGAGGCTGGTCCGGATGGAACGGAGGCCGTAACCTTTACGGTCGCCACCAACCCCGGCGCGCCCGCAGGGCCGCTCAACAAGATTGCCTCTGGGGGTGAGCTCAGCCGGTTCCTTTTGGCCCTGAAAGTCTGCCTGACGGCGGGAAGTTCTGGCCTGACCATGATCTTCGACGAGATCGACCGCGGCGTTGGCGGCGCCACGGCCGATGCTGTCGGCCGACGTCTGGCCAGCATTGCCGACGGAGGACAGGTTCTTGTCGTTACCCACTCACCACAAGTGGCGGCGCTTGGCGGGCACCATTGGCGTGTGGCCAAAGAGGTGACGGATGGGGTAACCCTTTCGCGGGTGACTCCTCTGGAAGACACAGACCGCGTAGACGAGTTGGCCCGGATGCTGGCAGGGGACACGGTGACGGACGCGGCGCGAGAGGCCGCGAAGGCGTTGTTGGCGGGGTAGGTGTCGTTACGCCGTGAGATCCATTAAGGGCACCGCGAGTGAGTTAGGGTTTTCATTTGCACTTGAGCGCGGAGGTGGAGGTTGACGCTACCATGCGTGTGCGTGATGGCTGCACGGGTCGCAAACCACAACCGTCAATTCCCCCGCACCATTTTCCCCGGGTTCATGATGTTGTCCGGATCAAGTGCTCGTTTGATTTGACCCATGACATTCCATCCCTCACCATGTTCCTGATCCATGTATTTCAGCTTGCCAAAGCCGATCCCGTGTTCGCCCGAGACTGTACCGCTTAGCTCCAGCGCACGATCCGCCATCCCTTCGGCAAGCCGCTTGGCCAGCGCCAGTTCTGATGGATCATCCGGGTCGATGAACATGTTTACATGATAATTCCCGTCGCCCACATGACCGATGACAGACCACGTCAGGCCCGATGCCTGCATTGCTTCGGTGGTGTCGTTGATTGCTTTGGCGAGCTTTGAAATCGGGACACAGATGTCAGTCGACATACCTTGTTTGTCCGGACGATAGGCCTGCAAAGCCCAATAGGCGTTGTGTCGAGCAGCCCAGAGCTTTGTCCGATCTTCTTGCTTGGTTGCCCAGTCGAAGCTCTTGGCCCCGAACTCTTGTGCGATTTCTCCGAAACGCTGTGCGTCTTCTTCCACGGCATTATCCGAGCCGTGGAACTCGATCAGCAAGTGCGGGCATTCGGGCAGGTTGGTCTTGGAATAGGCGTTGACCGCCGCGACACCGGGGCTGTCCAGCAACTCGATCCGCGCCATGGGAATGCCCATCTGGATTGTCGCGATCACGGTTTCGATGGCCGGTTCGATGTCATCAAATGCGCATGTTGCGGCTGAAATCGCCTCTGGCTGGCCTTGCAAGCGCAGGGTGATCTCGGTGATCAGACCAAGCGTGCCTTCGGAGCCGACCATTAACCCTGTCAGATCATATCCAGTCGAGGATTTCCGGGCTTTGGTGCCGGTGTGAACGATCCGCCCATCAGCCAACACAACTTCCAGCGCTCTGACATTGTCGCGCATGGTGCCATAACGCACCGCTGTAGTGCCGGAGGCCCTAGTCGCGGCCATGCCACCGATCGTGGCATTTGCCCCCGGATCGACCGGGAAGAAGAGGCCAGTAGCGCGAAGTTCTTGGTTCAATTCCTCACGAGTGACGCCGGGTTGGACGGTCGCGATCATGTCTTCGGCATCAATGGACAAGATCTTGTTCATGCGGGTGAAATCCACCGTCACGCCCCCCCGCAGAGCCAGCGCGTGCCCCTCGAGCGACGTTCCCGCACCCCATCCGATGATTGGGCAGCGATGCTCGGCGCAGATGCGGACAATCTCTGCCACTTCTTTGGACGTTTCCGGGAAAACCACCGCTTCGGGCGGCGGAGCGGTTATAAATGTCTCACTTTGCGCATGCGCCTCCAGATCGGCCTTGGAGGTGCTGAAACGATCGCCTAGAAATGTGGAAAGGGCGTCAAGCGCCTTGGTATTGGGCATGGGGAACTTTCTCGTCGTGTCCGGCGTATCCTAGGTCAAGCGGGCCGACCAGGAAAGCCTTTCACGTACCCGGCCCGGCAGGTCATCGCCCTTGGCAATCGCGCCTCTTCGCAACCTGTTTCACAAACTCCTGAAGGATGTTCAGGAGGGTTGGCGGCAGGGTTTGCAAGTGGTGCGTCGCAAAGGGCCATCACAGATCCAATTCTGGTTCATCGCCTTGGCCATTGGCATCGCCGCCGGTTTCGCAGCGCTTGGGTTCCGACTGTCCATCGCTGCATTGCAAGAGACCTTCTATGGTGTGCCAGACCCGCGCATGTTGCACACCTTTGCCGAGACCTTGCCTTGGTACATGATCCTGATCATCCCCATCATCGGTGGCTTGGTCGTCGGTATCCTTCTGAACCGCTATACGGACGAGGGGCGGGTACGGTCTGTTGCGGATGTCATCGAAGGTTCGGCCCTGAACGACGGGCGTGTCGAACTCAAAGCTGGGATCGCCTCGGCCTTTGCGTCGTTGATCACCCTTTCGTCGGGCGGGTCCACTGGGCGCGAGGGACCCGTGGTGCACCTAGCGGCCGTGATTTCGACCTGGGTGTCAGAGCGCATCCATGCCAATGGGATAACAGGCCGAGACCTTATGGGCTGCGCGGTGGCCGCTGCCGTATCTGCCTCGTTCAACGCGCCAATTGCTGGCGCGCTCTTTGCGTTAGAGGTGGTGCTACGCCACTTCGCTGTCCATGCATTTGCGCCGATTGTGATTGCCAGCGTGGCGGGAACCGTGATCAACCGATTAAGCTTTGGTGACGTGACCGAGTTTACGCGCCCGGACCACGCCGATCTTGTGCTTTATATCGAGCTGCCCGCCTTCCTGATTTTGGGGCTGCTCAGCGGGCTCGTGGCGGTGCTTCTGATGCGCTCGATATTCGTTGCCGAGGACTTCGGAGATGCGCTGCAAGAGGCGCTGAGCCTGCCCAACTGGCTTCGCCCGGCTGTAGCTGGCGCGATGCTGGGCGGGATCGCGATTGGTTTCCCGCATATCATCGGTGTTGGTTATGAGACCACGCTGGCGGCGCTGAACGGATCTCTTCTGTTCCGCGAAGTGGTGGTCTTTGCCGTCATCAAATGTATCGCCGTGGCCATCACTATGGGTGGACGCATGGGGGGTGGGGTATTTTCCCCCTCGCTTATGGTTGGCGCGCTTCTGGGCTTGGCTTTCGGCATGGTCGCCACGAGCCTTGTGCCGCAAGCCGCACCCTCGGTGACTCTCTATGCCCTGGCTGGAATGGGGGCGGTCGCAGCAGCGGTGCTTGGGGCGCCGATCTCTACCACGCTGATCGTGTTCGAACTCACGGGCGATTGGCAGACCGGTATTGCAGTGATGGTGGCGGTATCCATGTCGACTGCGCTGTCCAGCCGGATCGTGGACAGGTCCTTCTTCCTGACTCAGCTAGAGCGGCGCGAGAAACATCTTGCCGCAGGACCGCAGGCCTATCTGCTATCGCTTTATTCAACAGCAGTTCTGATGCGGGATATAGATCATCCCAAGGCGGCATCGCCCGAGGCCTGTCAGGCTCTGATAGAGCAGGGAATCTTCATTGCACCGGATACGACGCTGGAAGAGGCGATGCCGATGTTCGACGAATGGGGACACCGGTTCATACCGGTGGTCTCAAGGGCCGAACCCAATCGGCCCTCGGAGCTGGTCGGCGCGCTCTATCACGTCGATGCGCTGACCGCCTACAGCCGCGCCCTTAGCGAGACCGCGGCAGAGGAGCATTCGTAAGGGCTAAACGCGCTCGACCGCGAGTTTTTCGCTGATGTAAAAAGCGAGGTGGTCCTTGATTTTTGCGACCTCCGGTTTGGGGTTTTCATAGGACCATGCCACGTCTTTCAAGGTCTGACTTTTTGTCTGGATCGAGAAATAGCTTGCCTCGCCTTTCTGCGGATCAGCCGATTTCAGTTCAGACGCGTCGAAGAAGGTCATCGCAACGTCTTCACGCGGGAAATAGATGACTGGACTATACTCGCCCTCGACCAGTTCCAGCGCGTTCTTGGTCTCTGCCAGAACCGCACCACCTGCACGAACGGTCCATGTACCGTCAGCCTTGTGAATTTTGATTTGTCCCACCATCTTCCTGCTCCAACTTCTTATCCGCGTATAATCCTAGGCCATGCAAATGACGGAGGTATGTCACTTTGGCCTTTTCTGCGTAGGACTAAATTGGCGCGCAGGCGGCGCGAAGCCACTCTTGCGTCGCCTCGGTAACACCGGGCCCCACCTTATCCAGAACGGCTGCGTGATAGTTGTTTAACCAGTCGCGTTCCAGCGCCGTCAGCTTTTCCGCGACAATCAGCCGCCTGTCAATGGGGACAAAGGTCAAGGTTTCGAACTCCAGCATCTCTCGCGGATCCTCCCCGTCGATCACAGGAGCGGTCTGCACGGCGATCAGGTTTTCGATACGAATGCCAAAGGCACCTTCGCGATAATACCCGGGTTCATTTGACAGGATCATGCCCGGCTCAAGGGGGACATGACTGATCCGCGACAGGCGTTGTGGACCTTCGTGGACACTCAGGTAGCTGCCAACGCCGTGGCCGGTGCCGTGGTCATAGTCCAGCCCCGCCTGCCACAGAGGGGCGCGGGCCAAGGCGTCGAGGTCGCGGCCAGCCAATCCTTTGGGGAAGCGGGTCTGCGATATCGCGATCATACCCTGAAGCACGCGCGTGAAACACTGCGCTGCCACATCCTCCACGTCACCAATCGCGACGGTGCGGGTTATATCGGTTGTGCCGTCCAGATACTGGCCGCCGCTATCGACCAGCAACAGCTCGCCCGGTCGAACCTGCCGGTTGGTCTCTTCCGTTACTCGATAATGCACGATCGCCCCGTTGGGACCGGCCCCCGAGATGGTGTCGAAACTGATGTCTTTCAGCGCTCCGGTGGCCACGCGGCACTCTTCAAGACGTTTGACTACGTCGATTTCGGTCAACGTGCCCTTGGGAGCTTCAGCATCCAGCCAGCACAGGAATTCGCACATTGCTGCAGCGTCCCGAAGATGCGCTACCCGCGCTCCGGCGATTTCAGCATCGGATTTGCAGGCTTTGGGCAACTGACAGGGGTCGGTCCCCTGAACTGGCTCAACCTTGCCACCGTCCAGTGCTTGCAGACCGGCCAGATAGGCCCAAATTTTGATCGGCGCTGATTTCGTGTCCAGCCGGACCTTGCCGGAAAGGGCCTCCAGCCCGTCCAGCAGTCCGTTGTAGGGGTGCAGCTTCACCCGCGCGCCGAAATGCGCCCGCACATCGTCGTCTGCAGGCGCGTCGGTACACAGATCGACTGTCCCGTCGACCTGCACAATCGCAAAGGCATGCATCACCGGGATACGCGGAATATCCCCGCCCCGAACATTCAGCAGCCAGCATATCGAATCCGGCAAGGTGAGGACCGCCGCAGCTTGACCTTCATTGCGCAGAGCCGCGGCAACGGCGTCGCATTTTTCGGCGAGACTTTGACCTGCCAAATGCTCGGGGTAGACCGCCATCGGCGCGGCGGGACGTGCTGGGCGGTCCTCCCAGATGTCATCCACCAGCTGCGCCCAATCTGTGTCGATGCCGTGGGCTTCCAGTTGCGTCGCCAAGCGGTCGATTTCATCGACCCCATGAAGCCATGGATCAAAAGCCACGGTCGCGCCTTCCTCGAGATGCTCTATTAGCCAGTCAGAAGGCTTTTCCTCGGGCCAATTTACAGGGGTGAAATGGTCGAGGCTTACCTGCTGCCGCACCTGCGCACGGTAACGACCGTCGATAAAGACAACGGCCTTGTTTAGCGTCACCAGTGCAAACCCTGCGGACCCTGTGAAACCTGTCAGCCATGCCAGCCTCTCGTCGCAGGGGGCTACATATTCGCCCTGATGCGCGTCGGAGCGGGGGATAATCACCGCCTCAACTTCGGCCTCACGCATTCGCTTGCGCAGAGCTTTCAATCTCGCCGGACCGGCCTCCGGGTTGGACGTATTCTCAAATGACTGGAACATCCGGGCCTTTCTCATTGGCTCATTGCCTTGGGCCAAAACCTATACACGAGCTGGGCTTACGAGGCTTTCTTGATCCCCAGCAACCGAGCCCGCGCCCGCGGATCGCTGTCGAAAAGGCCCGCAAGTTGCTCGGTCATTGCACCGGCCAGTTGCTCGACATCCGTGATCGTCACTGCGTGTTCGTAATACCGGGTCACGTCATGGCCGATGCCGATGGCGATCAGTTCAACCGCCTTTTTCTTCTCGACCATGGCGATCACATCGCGAAGGTGCTTTTCAAGGTAATTGGCCGGGTTCACCGACAAGGTGGAATCGTCCACCGGAGCGCCGTCCGAGATGACCATCAGGATTTTGCGGGCCTCCGGCCGGGCCAGCATGCGGCGATGTGCCCATTCGAGTGCCTCGCCGTCGATGTTTTCCTTCAGCAGGCCTTCCTTCATCATCAGGCCAAGGTTTGTCCGCGTCCGTCGCATCGGCGCGTCGGCCTTCTTGTAGATGATATGGCGCAGGTCGTTCAGGCGCCCCGGTTGTTGTTCGCGCCCCTCGGCCAGCCATTGCTCGCGGCTTTGCCCGCCCTTCCAAGCTCGGGTGGTAAAACCCAGTACCTCGACCTTGACCGAGCACCGTTCCAACGTCCGCGCCAGAACGTCGGCGCAGATCGCGGCGATAGAGATCGGCCTTCCACGCATGGAGCCAGAGTTGTCCAGCAGCAGTGTCACGACGGTGTCGCGGAATTCGGTGTCTTTCTCGACTTTGAACGACAGAGGAGTCGTCGGGTTCGCGACAACGCGTGCCAGGCGTCCGGCGTCCAGAATGCCTTCTTCGCGGTCAAACTCCCATGACCGGTTCTGCTGTGCCTGCAATCGGCGCTGCAGCTTGTTGGCCAAACGGCTCACCGCCCCCTTCAAAGGCTCCAGTTGCTGATCCAGATAGGCGCGCAAACGTTCCAACTCGGCGGGTTCGGCCAGTTCCTCAGCCGCTATCTCTTCGTCGAATTCTGTCTGGTAGACACGATATTCAGGATCCGCCTCGGAATAGGGCGGAGCTGGAGGCGGTTCCAGCGGCGCATCACCTTCGGGCAGTTCGGCCTCTTCGGACATCTCGTCCTCGGCCAGATCGTCCATGCTGACCTGCGCCTCGGCCATGTCCTGCTGTTCGTCTTGATCGCGCTCGGCCTCGGCGTCAGGGTCGTCTTGCGTATCCTCGTCTTCGTCGCCGGTGCTTTCCGGTTCCTGATCATCCTGTTCTGGCTCGGATTCTTCTTCCGATTGGTCGTCCTCAGAATCCGGGTCCTCGCCCAATTGGTCGCCATAGCCCAAATCGTTGATTACTTGCCACGTGAAGCGGGCAAAGGCGGCTTGATCCTCAAGCTTGTCCTGCAGCCCCTCCAGAGTGCCACCGGCCTGCTCCTCGATAAATCCGCGCCAAAGCTCCATCACATTCGCGGCCGCCGGAGGCAGGTCTCGCCCCGTTGCCAGATGCCGCAGCAGATACCCTGCTGCGTGGGCCAAGGGGGCATCACTGGCTGAAGTGATCTGATCATAGCCTTTGCGCGTGGCGTCCTCGGCAATGGTGGCGTCAATATTGGTTGCCGTGCCGGGCATGACCCGTGCGCCGATTGCGTCGCACCTTGCGGCCTCCATAGCCTCATAGATGTCCCGTGCCATCTGTCCTTCTGGGACATAGCGCGCGTGGATATCTGAATCGTGATACTTCAACCGCAGCGCATAAGCATCCGCCGTGCCCCGCGCACGCAGCACCTCTTCCCGTGTCATCCGGCGGCTGACTTGGGGCAGGCGCACCGTGTCTTCTGTTAGACCGGGCGGGTCCACCGAATAGCTTACCGAGATCTCCGGCTCGTCCGCGATCACCTTGGTCGCTTCGGCCAAGGCTTTCTTAAACGGATCTGCGGGGTTGTCAGAGGGTTTCATCAGGTCAACTTGTTGGCGTCTTGTCTGATCTGCAACTTAGACCCTGCGACCGGGCTTGACCATAGCGCGGAGGCGAAGAAATCAGGTGCCCAGCAACAGCTGTTCGCAACTGGCCAGATGTTGTTCTGCGGCCTGTCTGGCGCGGGTAACCTGTTTTGGATTTGTGCCAAAGGTTGCTTGCTGCAATAGCACTGCCTGCGCCATCTTAGCATCGACCTGCCAGTGCAGGGCTTGGCGCCCGGCCAGCCCCTCGCGCTTCGCGTCAGGCAGGGTGGCTTCGATAAGCAGGTCAAACATCGCCTTGCGCGCGGCGGTTTCTTCCGAGGCAGTGCCATCGAACAGGCGCTGGTTCTCTTCCAGCGCCGACAGGCGTCCAGCACAGGCCGCAAAGGTTTGTACCCGATCTCGGGCAGAGCCGGGCATCGCTACCGCTGTAGACGCAAGGAACACACTGCTCAGTCCGGCGGCAATAATTGTTTTCAAACCGCTCATAAAGTGAACGATACTCCAAAAATACCGCCCAATAAACAATCAGTTTGAAAACTTTGTTAGTTGGAATTTCAACCGCGGCAATCCTGCAACCTCTTTTAAGTCGCGATCAGCCAACAAAAAACGGCCCGTTGGGGCCGTTCATCGCAGACATTCATTGTTCCTGAGTTTAGCCTAGGCTCATGCTGGCTGCGCTCTCCGGCAGCTCCTCATCGAAGCAGCGCTGATAAAACTCGGCGACGGTCTGGCGCTCCAACTCGTCGCATTTGTTCAGGAAGGACAAGCGGAACGCGTAACCAACATTGCGGAAAATCGCGGCGTTCTGCGCCCAGGTGATAACGGTCCGCGGGCTCATCACCGTGGAAAGGTCTCCGTTCATAAAGGCTGTCCGGGTCAGGTCCGCAACGGTCACCATCTGGCTGACGGTCTGACGGCCAGCTTCCGTGTTGTAGTGCGGCGCCTTCGACAGGACGATCATCGTCTCGGCATCGTGCGACAGATAGTTCAGCGTCGCCACCAAGGACCAGCGGTCCATTTGCGCTTGGTTGATTTGCTGCGTGCCGTGGTACAGGCCGGTGGTGTCACCCAGACCGACGGTGTTCGCGGTCGCAAACAGGCGGAAATAGGGGTTCGGCGTGATGACCTCGTTCTGGTCCAGAAGGGTCAGCTTGCCGTCATGCTCCAGCACACGCTGGATCACGAACATCACATCCGCGCGGCCTGCATCATATTCATCGAACACGATTGCGGTCGGATTGCGCAGCGCCCAAGGCAGGATGCCTTCGTGAAACTCGGTCACCTGCTTGCCGTCGCGCAGCTTGATCGCGTCCTTACCTATCAAGTCGATCCGACTGATGTGGCTGTCGAGGTTCACCCGCACACAGGGACAGTTCAAACGCGCGGCAACCTGTTCGATATGGGTCGATTTACCTGTGCCGTGGTAACCTTGGATCATGACGCGACGGTTGTGGCTAAATCCTGCAAGGATCGCTAGCGTCGTGTCCGGGTCGAATTTATAGGTCGAGTCAATCTCTGGCACGCGATCGCTACGATCCGCGAAACCCTTAATCACCATGTCAGAATCGATGCCAAAAAGCTCGCGTACCGAAACTTCTTCGGTGGGTTTTGCTGTCGCATCCATACTAGCGTCCGCCTGTCATTGTATCGCGGGGTGGTCCCCCAAGTCGTCTTAGTGGAACATATTATCCGGGCGTGCAAGGGCAAGCGGGCAAGCAAATGTGATATGACAGTGAGCATATCGCGCCCCTATCTTCAATTTAGTTCAATGATGGACAGGAGGCCCCATGACCCGCCGCGACATGCTTCTTTCAACTGCCAGTGCCGGAATTCTTGTGGGTTTTGGCCAGTCAGCCCGTGCAGAGAGCTTTGAAATTACCCGCACGGATACGGAATGGCGGGCGATGCTGACCAAGCTTGAATATAAGGTCATGCGCCGCGAAGGCACCGAACGCCCCTTCACCAGCCCCCTGAACGACGAAAAGCGGGCGGGCGTTTTCCAGTGCAAAGGATGCGATCTGCCGCTCTATGCCTCTGATGCGAAATACGACAGTGGAACGGGATGGCCGTCGTTTTGGGAGGCGCTGCCCAATGCCGTGGCCACCAAGCGCGACCGCAAGCTGCTTGTGGTCAGAACAGAACTCCATTGTCGCCGCTGTGGCAGCCATCTGGGTCATGTCTTTGATGACGGCCCGCCGCCCACGGGCAAACGTCACTGTATCAACGGTGTTAGCCTCAAGTTCGTTCCTGCAGAGGCCTGAGAATAAGAAATTCGCCCGCGGCAGCTGGGGCTGCGCGCGGGCGTGAGTGTCTTGGGTTGTGTCGGGTGTCTCAGCGGTTCGTTGGGTGACCCGCGTCGACCCAGGCAGAGGTTCCTCCTTCGACAAAACTTACTTTGGCAAAGCCCAGTTTCGCGAAAGCCGCTGCGGCTTGTGCGCCCATCGGGCCACCTAGACAAGAGGCGACCACGTGGATCGAGCGGTCGTCGAAGGCTGGGGGAAGGTCACCGGCCTCGATCGCCTCCAGTGAAATCGCTCTTGCACCCGGAATGATCCCGGTGGTTTTGGCGATGAAGTCTTTCGGGCGAGGGTCAACAAACTCGACTCCCGCGCGTCCGTGAAGCTTTGCCGCGGCCTCGACGCTAATCGGTTGCGCGACGGTCTCGGTTTCGGGAGTGTATGTTTCTGCACAGCCAGTCATGGGATGTTCCTTTCTATTAGGGGCTTAGAAGCTGAGGGTTGCGGCGCCGTCATTGATCAGCGCGTGTAGGGCGGGGGATCCGACGATCTGGACGCCATCGATCAGATCTTCCTCTTCGTACCCGCGGACTTTCGCGCAGGGAGGACAGGCCAGAATTCGGCCGCCGTTATCGAGGAAAGTTTCGATCAGTTCGCCCATCGGCGGGTCGAACGGATTCATGCGAACATTATCTGCAGCGCCCTTGCGGACCGTGTCGACGGCAGAGCTTACCAGAAACATTGTCACCTGTTGGCCTGAGGCCAGCCCGGCGTTCGCGATGGTCCAGGAGACCGTTGCACGTTCATCATCCGTGCCACGCGAGGCGACGATTGCGAGTTTTTGAGCATTCTCATACATTTCAATTTACCTTTCGATTTGTTTTGAGTTTTGGAAAAAACGCGACATTACATATAGTTGTGTGATTTTTTCGTTTGACCTCCTTTCTCTTTCAGGCGATTTCCGGTTGGGGATGGGGGTGGCGCACCAGCCACTCTCGGCGGAGGTTCATGGCTGCTGTCACTGCCGACAGCATCGCGCCGATCAAAGCAGGGATCGCACCGGTGCTGATGTCGTAACCGATGCCGAATGGTGCGGCGGCCAACATGATGGCGCGCATCCTCAGCGTGTCGTTCTGCATCCGGCCGAGCATGACGAGGCAGCAGGCGGACATTGCGAAGGCGCAATGGGCGCCGCTCCATGTCAGAAGGCCAAGGATCAGGACCAGCGGAATGAAAGCGTAGCCAAGTTTGTGTAGGAAAGGCCGGTCGCCAGCGATTAGGGCAATCGTGGTCTGCGTCGCACCGATCAAGCAGACACAGGTTCCTGTCTTTTGCCCCAGTAAGGCGTATTGGGTGGCATAGCAGATCGCGATTCCCAGTTGGATCATCAGGATCGTGTCGCGCTTCCGAAAGAACGACCAAGCGATCTGCCCAGTCAAACCCGTGAACCCGAAAACCATCGCAGGTGTTGTGGAGATCATCATGTCTTGAAGCAGTGTCATCTTGAGCCGCCTTTCAGCATACCAACTGGTCGGTATGTATAAGATACCGAATGGTATGTAGTCAATAATATCGTGTAACACTTGGCTGATTAATTTTGAAATCTCATAATTTTCAGATAGATAGCTTTTACCGGAAATCTTGAAAAATCCGCTGTAGATACTAATATACGAACTAGTTGGTATGGAGTGTGCGATGCAGAATCGGGCAGAAACGACTCGGGATCGGTTGCTTGCCGCAGCTAAGAAACTGGTGATGTCCAAGGGATTTTCCGGGACGTCGATTGATGACATCCTCAAGGAAACCGAGCTGACAAAAGGGGCCTTCTTCCACCACTTCAAGGGGAAAGCCGGTTTGGCGCGAGAGCTGGTGTCAGACTATGCGATGAAGGACCTCAAGATGTTTCAGGCCTTTGATCGCCGCTCGATGGATATGAGCGACGATCCATTGGAACAGGTTTTTGCCTTCCTCAAGCTCTTCGAGGATTACATCAGTAATTCCGAAGATCCGGCGCCCGGCTGCATGTATGCGGTCTATACATATGAAAGCCGACAGTTTGATCCTGACGTGCTCGATTTTGTGTCGGACACGCTGCGCCAGTGGACGTCGATCTATGTACGCAAGTTTCAGGACGTGATTGACCGGTATGAACCCGCGCTACCCGTGACCGCGCGGCAATTGGCCGAGATGATTGTGTCGGTTGTTGAAGGTGGTTTGGTCTTGCAGCGTGCCCACGGTGATACCGGAACCACGCGACGCCAGTCAGAGCAATTCCGGAATTATCTGACCCTTCTGTTCCCCGGAGCGTCCGAGGCAGAAGCGGCTTAGATTGCAAGATAGGGAGTAATCAGGGCGCCGGACCAGCGCCCTGCGAGTGTACAGGTGTGGCGTCAGCTCTGGAAGCTACGGCTGTCCTTAATCTGGTCCCAAGCCCAGACAACTTCCTGCAACCGGTCCTCGTCGGCGCGGTTGCCGCCGTTCATGTCGGGATGAAGGTCTTTCACAAGCGACTTGTACTGTTTGCGGATCTCTTTCTTGGTCCAATGATCCTTGGCTTCCAGAATATCCAGCGCCTTGCGCTCGGTCGGGGGCAGGCGGCGGGTGCCGGTGATCGATTTGCCTGGATTGCGCGTGGCCTTGTCGCCCAGAACCTGATGGGCGTCGTCAACGCCAAGCCGCGCCCAGGCCTGTTCCTCTGCAGATTTCTTGAAGGGCTTGGTTTCGCGTTCCCAGACGCGATCCTTGTCCATCTGCTCCTGCACGTCATCCTCGGTCGAGCCGTTGAAAAAGTTCCATTTCAGATTGTACTCGCGCACGTGGTCTTTACAGAACCACAGGTACTCGTCCAGATGGTCCGGCGATCTGGGCGCGCGGTACTGACCAGCTTCGGTACAGCCTTCGTGTTCGCACTTCCGTTTAGAGGTCTCGAACGCGCCGGACATACCCCGCCGTCCGCGTGGGTTCTTCTTCTTCGAAGCCGACACGGAAATATCGAAACCAAACGGGTCGCTTTTGCTCATCTGTCGTCACCTCTTCGACTCGGACGTGAGAGTTTAGTCTATTGAGCGCCGGAATGAAGGGGGGTACGCGAAAAAAAATTCAGTCCGACCGCCAAACGGCGACAAAATTGCCGCTAGGTCAGCTGTTTGACAGTTCTGATATTTATCTCACGACTCCGTGCTTCCGCTGGGGGTCAACAGCATCGGGTCTTCGCCGTAGGTCGGGCGCCGAAACACCAGCAGGTTTTGGAAGTTGGTGGTTTTGCCCG
>CAYFXM010000051.1:0-1472 GCA_964346965.1 uncultured Actibacterium sp.
ATCTCTCTAACGAAATAATGCATATGCGGGCGAAGCATCGGTTGATCGAGGTAGGTCGTTGTCTCAATCGGTCCATCGACCTCTTTGAAGCCGAGTTTCGGGTAAAGGCTGCGCATCTCAACGTTCGGGGTCAATGTATCGACCACCAATTGCTTGAGCCCCATCCGGCGCGCCGCCTCAACCCGAACTTCGACCAGCCGGCGCCCCGCCCCAGTGCCGCGAGCGTTTTCCGTTACGAATAGCCGCTTCAATTCACCAGTGTCTGGATCCAGACGTTTCAGCATGCCACAGCCGACGGCTTGGCCGGTCTCGTCCCTCGCGAGCGCCAAACAACCCTCGGGGGGCAGGTAATCGCCTGCGTTCGCCCAGAATTCCGCCAACGCGCTTTCAGGCGCAGTTGCTGGAATTTCCATACCCATTGCCCGCATCCTTTGCACGATAAGATCATAATATTGCAGCAGAATATCGTTCAGCTCAGCTTCTTCGGGTAGTTGGTTACACAGAATGATTTCGATCGGCATCATTGCACCACATCAATTATCGTAAATTCAAATATCGGGAATTCTACCATTGCGGTGGTGATGGCTCAACGCAGCATGAATGGTCCTTTTTATCCGCGTTCTTGAAGAGAAAAGCCCGCGCATTTGCGCGAGCTTTTCATGTTAACGCCCAAGCTTGTGGGTCCTAGCCTATCGCAAACGCGACCAGATATGGCTGTCTTCGCTCAGTGTCCGAGGATCTGGCTGAGGAACAGTTTGGTCCGCTCGGATTGCGGGTTGTTGAAGAACTCTTCCGGTTCGTTCTGCTCAACAATCTGGCCTTGGTCCATGAAGATCACGCGGTTGGCAACCTGACGGGCAAAGCCCATCTCGTGCGTCACACAGAGCATGGTCATGCCCTCTTCCGCCAACTCGATCATGGTGTCCAGCACCTCTTTGATCATCTCAGGGTCAAGCGCCGAGGTCGGTTCGTCGAAGAGCATGATACGCGGCTTCATACACAAGCTTCGCGCAATCGCCACACGTTGTTGCTGGCCGCCCGACAACTGACCGGGGTACTTGTTGGCCTGATCGGGGATCTTCACCTTCTCAAGGAAGTGCATCGCGGTGTCGATCGCCTCTTTCTTCGGCGTCTTGCGCACCCAGATCGGGGCCAGCGTGCAGTTCTCAAGGATCGTTAGATGCGGGAAGAGGTTGAAGTGCTGGAAGCACATGCCCACCTCGGACCGGATCTTGTCGATGTTCTTCAGGTCGTTGGTCAGTTCGACCCCGTCGACGATGATGTCACCCGCTTGGTGCTCTTCCAGACGGTTGATGCAGCGGATCAGGGTCGATTTACCGGACCCCGACGGGCCCGCGATCACGATCCGCTCACCCTGATTGACCGTCAGGTTGATGTCGCGCAGCACGTGGAAGGTCCCGTACCACTTGTTCATGTTGTTGATCTGGATCGCGACCTCTTCGGATACCGAC
>CAYFXM010000051.1:1482-11536 GCA_964346965.1 uncultured Actibacterium sp.
GCATTTTGGAGCGATCGATTTCGCGTTCGATGGCAAGATCAGACATTGATTGCCTCCTTTAACGGTGTCCGGTCTGAAGCTGACGCTCCAGCCACAGGGAATAGCGGGACATAGAGAAACAGAAGACCCAGAAGACCAGCGCGATGAAGCCGTAGAGCTCCCACACGATGCCGTTCCAGTCGCTGTTCGAGCGGATACTGTCAGAGATCCCGAGCGGGTCATTCAGGGCCACAATCGACACCAGCGTGGTGTCTTTGAAAACCGAGATGAAGTTCGACACGATGCCGGGGATCGAGATCTTCAGCGCTTGCGGTAGGATGATCAACCGCTGTGCCTGCCAATAGGTCAGGCCGAGCGCGTCGGCAGCCTCGTATTGCCCTTTGGGCAGAGCAGCCAGTCCACCGCGGATCACCTCGGCGATATAGGCCGCGGTAAACAGGGTCACCAGCACCATAACCGCCAGAACCGGATCGAGATCGACCGAGCTCGGCAGGAAGTACTTCATCAGAACCGTCGCGACGAAGATCAGGGTGATCAGCGGTACACCACGGATAACCTCGATGAAGCCAGTCGATAGCTTGTTGACGATGAACAGGTTCGACTGGCGACCAAGCGCCAGCAGCACTGCGATCGGCAACGAAACTACGATGGCCACAATGCCGATGGTGATCGATAGGACAAAGCCCGAAATCTCTCGCGACGGGATCTTCTGGAGCTCGACTGGCGCGACACTGGTCAAGGCTCCGGCAACGGGGCTGAGTGCGAAATAGAGCAGCACGAAAGTGACTAGGATCGCCAGTGGCAAAGCCAAGGCGGAGATCATCACGTTCGAAGCAGCGCGATAGGCGTAGACGCCAGCAACGATACACAAGGCAATTGTCAACGGCCCCCAGATCGAACCACCCCAGATCAGCCAGGGGTACAGGAACAGCGACGCGGCGGTCGCGATGTACAGAACCCGCGGCAGGTTGGGATAGAGGATCGGCGACAGGGCCAATAGGATCAGGGCCAACCCAACCAACGGTCTCCAATACAGGCCTTCGTGCAGGTTGCCGAAGGAGTAGCCGAAGATAATCTGGTCCCAACGGTCAGTGACCACAGCCCAGCAGGCGTAGGTGCGGCCATCCTCATAAAGCGCTGCAAATTGTTCACGGCAGTGTGTGAGCGAGTCTGCGCCCCAGATGCCAAGAAAGACCCAAGGCAGGATTGCAGATAGCAAGACCAGCAGAAATGCCACTGTCACGACGGTCAGGATCGAGTTCCCGACCGACGAGAACAGGTTCGCGCGCAGCCAGCCGACGAGACCTACGGTTGTCGCGGGCGGCGCTTTTTGTGGCAGCATTTCGGTGCGGACATAAGACAGGTCAGACATATTACCGCTCCACCAGTTTTACACGATTGTTGTACCAGTTCATCGACGCCGAAATCAGAAGCGAAATCGTCAGATAGATTGCCATCAGCATCAGGATGGCCTCCATCTCGCGTCCCGTTTGGTTCAGCGTGATACCGCCAAGCGTGGACACAAGGTCCATGTAGCCGATGGCGATCGCCAGCGAGCTGTTCTTGGTCAGGTTCAGGTATTGCGAGATCAGCTGCGGGATAATCACGCGCAGCGCCTGCGGCAGGATCACCAAGCTCATGGTGCGTCCGGGACGAAGGCCAAGGGCAAAGGCAGCTTCCGACTGGCCCTTGCTGACGGCCTGGATGCCGGAGCGAACCGCTTCGATGATATAGGTCGTCGTATAAAGCGTCAGGCCCAGCCAAAGACCAATCAGAGGCGCGCTCATATTGATGCCGCCTTTGAAGTTGAAGCCTTTCAACTCGGGCTTACCAACGTGGAAGCCAAGCGCGAACAGGACGATCAGGAAGGGCACGACCACGATGGCAATATTGACCCATGTCGTATTCGGGCGATCGCCGGTCTCGACCTGGATCTTGTTTGCACGGGTGTTGTTCCAACGCATGGCAAACAGGCTGCCCGCCAAAACCGCCAGAAGAACGATAAGTTCGATACTGACGTTGAAGACGCCTAGGCTCAAATCACCAAGCGGTCGGCCAAAGAGCGGCTCAGGAATGTAAATCCCACGGTTTGTGACCGCGACTGAGTCATTCAGCAGCATCGATGCCGTCGCATTGTCCCCACGGAAAGCTCGCGGCTGCGGAGCGATGGCGGTCAAGGTGAACATGCAGACATAGATCCACAGCAGGACCGGCACGTTCCGGAAAATCTCGACGTATAGCGCGACCAGACGCGAGACCAGCCAGTTGTGCGACAGGCGCAGAACCCCGCCGATCACCCCAAGAACAGTCGCGGCGATACAGCCCATGAAGGCCACCAGCAACGTATTCAGAAGGCCGACAAGAACGGCCCGGCCGTGACTGTCGGTGGATTTATAGTCAATCAGCCGCTGGCTGATGTCGTAACTCGCGGTCTCGCCAAGGAAATCGAACCGTAACGGCTTGCCCAAAGCGGCAAGGTTGTTCACGGCATTGTTGGCGAGCCAGAAAAAGGCGCTGAGAACCAGAAACAGGACAAAGACCTGAATTGTGATCCCCCGATAGCGCGAATCGTAAAGCAACATGCTGAGACGAAACGTCTCTTTCGGTGGTGCGACAGTGTCGGACATAGATTTTCCCCGTTGACCCCCAAGGGTGGCGCGGTTGACCGCGTCTTTATTCGTGGAAGGTATTAAAATGCGAAGGGGCGCATTGCTGCGCCCCTTGCTTTACAGTGCCTTAGCGGAACGGCGGCGAGTACTGCAGACCACCTTCGGTCCACAGCGCATTCAGGCCGCGCGCCAGACCGATCGGTGTGCTTTCACCGATGGTGCGCTCGAAGATTTCACCGTAGTTACCAGTCGCTGCGATCGCTTTCACGAAGCAGTCGGATTCCAGGTTCAACATGCCGCAGAGGCTGCCTTCGGAACCCAGCATACGGTTGATCGACGGATTGTCGGTACCTGCTGCCAGCTCCGCAACGTTGCCTTGGGTCACACCCAGTTCTTCAGCGGCGACCAGAGCGTTCTGGGTCCAACGAACGACGTCTTCCCAGTCGTTGTCGCCGTGACGAACGGTCGGGCCAAGCGGCTCTTTCGACACGATTTCCGGCAGGATCAGATAGGCCGCCGGGTCTTTCAGCGAGGCACGTACACCAGCCAGCGCCGAAGCGTCCGTGGTGTAGACGTCGCAAGCGCCTTCTTCAAACAGAGCTTTCGCTTCGGTGGTGCCACCAACCGGTAGCGGCTCATAGGTCATGCTGTTTGCACGGAAGAAGTCTGCGAGGTTCAGCTCGGTGGTGGTACCGGTCTCGATGCAGACAGTCGCGCCTTCAAGCTCTTTCGCCGAGGTTACGCCCAGTTCCTTGGGAACCATGAAGCCCTGACCATCATAGTAGTTGATACCCACGAACGATGTCTTCAGGTCAACGTCGCGCGAGAAAGTCCAGGTCGTGGTGCGATACAGCACGTCCGCCTGACCGGCAGACAGCGCGGTAAAGCGGTTTTTCGACGACAGTTCGATATATTCGACCGCGTCGGCATCGTCGAAGATCGCAGCACCCAGAGCACGACAGAATTCGACGTCGAAGCCCTGATGTTTACCTTCGGAGTCACGCGACGAGAAGCCCAGAGTGCCTTCGGTCACACCGCAGTTGACCTTGCCGCGCGCCTTGACGTCATCCAACGTACCCGCAGCAGATGCTCCGGCCGCCAGACCTGCTACAGCTAGAGCGCCCAAAAATACGGATTTTTTCATTTTCACCTCTTCTGTTGTTAACCCCTGTTCGGTCTCATGCCGTCCATGGGGCGGGACCCGAATTAGAGTGAATGGTCCCGTAAGCGAGGCGAGTGTGGGGGCAAACATCAAACTCCGTCAAGGGCGACGTAACGAAAATCTATCCAACTGGTAAAACTTTTCGACCATTTTGCACGCTGAGCAATAATTCAGCGGCAACACACGGGGATTGGGTAAGATTCATTCGCCGCCGCAAAGGGTCCAGAAGTACTTGGCGTGCAGAAAAGCCGTTTTCTTGATTTCGGCCATCTCCTGCGCCTCTTCATCCTCGCCCCATTGAATCTCCTGCCAGGTCTCATCGACACGAGAAGCCTTCCAAATCTCCTCGGGCGTGGCCACGTCATGGGCGGCAGCGAGCCCGAGAATCAGCGACCCGGACAGGCCGACCAGATCATGCAGCGCGGCCAGCGAAAACGGATCAGCGCTTTCAACCTGTTCGCGCAGCTTGGCAACGCTTTCGGCGGGCTGGGCGGCCGGCATCAGGCCTGCTGTGACGTTCAATTTGGCTCCGAAGGTTTCTTCTGCCCATTTCAGGTAAGGGTCCCAGGTCTCAGCCTGCATTTTGCAAAGGCCCTCCGGGCTTTCGGCGCGATAGCAAAGCAGGTCACTTTCGCCATAGGCGGCGATCAAGTCCGCCACTTCGGCACGTTGGACCGCGACTTTGTCGATCGCCGCGTTTACCGAACGAGTGACTGGCATCGTCAATGGCAAAATCTGTTCTTCCTGAGCGTCCCATTCGGCCGCGGCCGCCTTAGCCATGGCAAACGTCGGCACAACGAAGGCAGTTTTAGCCGGTGTTTTCACCGTTCGCCCGTCCAGTTGTACGGTCCAGCCACCATCGGTCTCGACAGCATCAGCGACCTTCCAAAAGCGTTTCGTCTTCCACTCGCTCATCATTTATCCCCAGATTGTCTCCAGCGCCGTTTCCAGCGCGGAAAATTTGTCAATGACCACATCAGCCCCGGCGCCAACCAACGCGTCCCGCGCGTGATAGCCCCAACTGACGCCGATCGTGCGGAACCCGGCGGCGCGTCCCATTTCGATATCAAAACTGGTGTCACCAATCATAACCGCCTGATGGGCTTCCACCCCAGTGTCCAGAAGCGTTTCATGCAACATCGCGGGATGCGGTTTCGAAGGATGGTCATCAGCTGTCTGCGCGGTCTGAAAGAAGCGCCGCAGGTCATGCGCTTCGAAAACATGATCCAGCCCCTTGCGTGATTTACCGGTGGCAACACCCATCAAGGTTTCATCCTGTACCGCCAGAGTCTCCAACGCCGCGAGCGCCCCATCATACAGTGGCGAGGGCGTTCCACCCTGCGCTGCCCGAGCTTCAACAAATGCCTGTTTGTATTGCGCGACGGCAGCGGCCTGATGAGTGTCAGACAGCTGCGGCGCGAGCTGTGCAATGGCTTGAGGCAGTGACAAGCCAACGATGGACAGAATCTCAGACCGCGTGGGCGCATCGAGTCCAAGATGGTCGAACGCCTTGCTCATCGAGGCGACAATCACGTCCTGACTGTCGATCAGCGTGCCATCCATATCGAAAACCACAAGGCGCAGATCAGTCATCAGAGCCCTTCGAATGGGTCATCAGCCGCCAAATCCTCGGTCCAGCCGAAGGTCTCAAATGTGTCGACCATGTGCTCTGGTAAGGGAGCGGTGATAGTTACACCCTTACCGGTCACCGGGTGCTGAAAGGTCATTGATCGCGCATGCAGGTGCAGCTTGTTCGAGATGATCCCGCCCATTTTTGCGCCCCATCCGTCGCCAAGGTTCTCTTGCTTGGAACCACCGTATTTTCCGTCGCCCGCAATCGGGTGACCGATCTCGGCCATATGCGCACGCAACTGGTGGGTTCTCCCCGTGATCGGCTCCATCGCCACCCACGCGGCGCGGCTGGCGACCCGATAAAGCGTGGCATAGAGCGTATGCGCGCGTTTGGCCTCCGGCGTACTGTCGACATCCCGGGGGTGGATGCAGATCATCTTCTCGCCCGCACCATGGCGGCCATGTCCGGGCGCTTTGACCAGCCCGAAGCGAATCTCTCCTAGATAGGGCGTCGGGACACCGGCAACGACAGCCCAATAGATCTTGCGTGTTTCCTTGTGGCGGATCGCAGCGGTCAGCGCCGAGGCAATCTTGCGCGAGCGCGCCAGCAGCAGAACACCCGAGGTATCTTTGTCCAGCCTGTGTACCAACCGGGGTTTCTCGTCGTAGCCGAAGGTCAGCGCCTCGGCCATACCGTCGACATGGCGGGTCTGTTTGCTACCCCCCTGCGTCGGCAGGCCCGGCGGCTTGTTTAGCGCGATGATATGGTCGTCGCGATATATGACACAGGACTGGATCAGATCAGCATCTTTCTCGCTGACTTTGGGCTTGGGGCGAGACACGATTTCGCCGGGATTCGGCAACGGGGGTACGCGCACCTGTTGACCCGCCTCGACCCGCGTTGCCGGTTTCACCCGCCCGCCATCGACTCGAATTTCGCCCTTCCGGCACATCTTCTCGATACGCCCCTGGGGAACATGGGGAAAGCGACGCCGAAACCAGCGGTCCAACCGCTGATCGCCTTCGTCCTCATCCACTGGCAAAATCTGAACGCCACTCATGCCAACACTCCTCTGGCCAGCAGCAAACCAAGCACCAATGCGAGAATCGACAGTAGTACCGACGTCAACACATACAGCCCCGCCGTCGCCACCTGTCCGCGTTCAAACAAGGTCACTGCGTCCAGCGAAAACGCCGAAAAGGTGGTGAACCCGCCCAGCATCCCGGTCATCAGAAGCGGAGCCAGATGGTTGCCGCCCTTCTTGGCTAGCACCACCACAAGCACTCCCATCAGGAACGACCCGACGACATTCACCGCAAGCGTCCCCCACGGGAAACCATGCCCCATCACTCGCACGGCGAGAACACCGGTCAGATAGCGGCATACAGCGCCGATAGCCCCGCCAAGAGCAACTTGGATCAGAATTCCTGTCATGGCCGCCTAGTTCATGCGGCAGCGCCACCTTGTCAAGCGAATGCGGCCTATTCGGTGTCCTTACGGACCCATTTCCAGCCTGTAACCATTGCAGCGGCGAGGTTCTCGCGTTTGTAGACCTTGTAGAACGCAATTGCGCCTATATGGAGAACCACCATGGCGAGGATCAGGACCGCAGTGAAATTGTGGATCTGCGTGGCCAGCCGGTTGCCCTCACGGTCAATCATACCGGCAAGAGGACCAACATTAATGTAGTCGTCCGGATCGACGAAGAGCCCGGAACCCACCTGCACAACCAACGCCAGCAAAAGGACGAAAGCCGCCAGCGCGCCGGCTGGATTGTGCCCCGGCCAATAGCTTGGCTCGCGCTTGCCCATTTTCGACAGGTACTGCAGCACCGTCCGGGGGCGATAGACGAAATGAGCCAACCGCGCGGGGGCCGGACCGACCAGGCCCCAAACCACGCGGAAGGCCAAAAGGCCGATCACCGCGTAGCCGAAGAAAAAATGCAGCGTCATAACATTAGGACCGAATTGGCCCAGATACCACGCCGCGCCAACGCAGATCACCAAGAGCCAGTGAAACGACCTGAGAAGCGGATCCCATAGTTTAACTTTGGTGACGCCCTCGGGGATCTGCTTGCTCATAACGGCGACCTCTTAGTCAGCGCGATAGTTGTCGTGACAGGCTTTGCAGGTGCCGCCCAGTTTACCGAGCGCGCCAGCCATCTCGCCTTTGCCGTTCCCAGCGACGGACTGCATTTCCATCGCAGCAGTGACGAAATCCATACCCTTTTCCTGCACACCGGGGAAATCTTCCCAGATCTTCGGCAGCGCACGCGCCTCTTTCACTTCATCGGACGAGGTTCCCGGCGCGAAAAGGTGCCCAAGGTTGTAGGAGGTCATGGTTACGATGTTGTCGGCCGCAGTCTGCGCGGCGGCAGCGTCATACTCGATATCGCCTTTCGCCATACCAGCGAAAACCCCCATGTTGGCGCCAAGAAGCTTATAGAACCCTTGACGAGCGGCAACGGTGTCCTCGGCTGGACCCGCGAAAACCGCGGTGGGGATGGCAACGGCAATTACTGCAATAATGGCTTTACGCATAATGGGCTCCTTGGGCCTGAAAGTGTGCACGTCCATTGAACGCGCGTTTCCTAGCTTTCCGTCTAAGAAATCTGGCCGGGAGGGTCACTTTTTAGAATTCGCACAGAGTCTGTGCGGATTTTAACTCCGCTTCGCCCGTAGCTTAGCGAAGTAATCCACCCGCCGTTTAAGCTCTCGCTCAAACCCGCGTTCCACAGGCGTGTAATAGATTCCGCGCTTCATACCTTCGGGGAAATAGTTCTGACCTGAAAAGCCGTCCTCGGCGTCGTGGTCATATTGATACCCGTCACCGTAACCTTGTTCTTCCATCAGTTTTGTCGGCGCATTCAGGATGTGTTTCGGCGGTGGTTCAGAACCTGTCCGTCGTGCCGCTGAACGCGCGGCCTTGTAGGCCGCGTACACTGCGTTGGACTTCGGGGCGAGGGCCAGATAGGTCAGCGCCTCGGCCAGTGCGAGTTCTCCCTCTGGGCTACCAAGGCGTTCGTAGGTCTCCCAGGCATGCAGACAGATCGATTGCGCCTGAGGGTCGGCCAGACCGATATCCTCAACTGCCATCCGCGTAATGCGCCGGGCAAGAAAGCGTGGGTCCTCACCGCCTTCCAACATGCGGGCAAACCAATAGAGCGCCGCGTCCGGGTCAGATCCGCGGACGGATTTGTGCAAGGCAGAGATCAGATTGTAATGCTCGTCGCCCGACTTGTCGTATTTCGCAGCCCGTTTCATCAACCGCTGCGATAGCTCGTCAACAGTCAACGGTTGCGCGGTTTTCCACGCCATGACCTGTTCAACGAGGTTCAAAAGCGCGCGCCCGTCGCCATCAGCCATCTCAATCAGAGCTTCGCGCGCCTCTCCTTTCAGCGGCAATGGCTTCTGCAATTCTTGCTCGGCTCTCTGCAACAGACGTTCCAGTGCGGTCGCGTCCAACCGGTTCAGCACCAGAACCTGCGCCCGGCTCAGAAGCGCGGCATTCAACTCAAATGAAGGGTTCTCGGTGGTGGCACCCACAAGCAGGATCGTGCCGTCCTCCATATGGGGTAGAAACCCGTCCTGCTGCGCTTTGTTAAACCTGTGAATTTCGTCGACAAAGAGCAAAGTCCCCTGCCCGTTCCGGCGGCGCAGTTTGGCGGCTTCAAAGACCTTCCGCAGCTCTGGAACTCCCGTGAAGATCGCGCTGATCTGCACAAAGGTCAGATCGGTCTCGTCCGCCAGCAACCGCGCGATGGTGGTCTTGCCGACGCCCGGCGGCCCCCACAGGATCAGCGAGCCAAGGCTTCCTGCATCCAACATCACGCGCAACGGCGCCTCTTTCCCCAGAACCTGCTCTTGACCGATGACCTCGTCCAGCTGCGCAGGTCGCAGCCGGTCAGCCAATGGGCGAGGTGCGTTACTCTCGGCCTGAGGAATGTCGAACAAATCCGCCATGGGAGCAGGTTATGCCAGTGCGGTCACAAGCGAAAGCGCAAGACGCTGCGACGTCCACCACGCTGGTAGTCGATCCGCCAATTGCGCGTGCGTTCCGACGCGTGACGCCGCAGATCACGGGTGGTTTCAACCTCTTCGCCATTCAGGCCAAGCAAGATATCCCCTGCCCGCAGCCCGGCACGTGCGCCAAGGCGGCCCGGATCGGTGATCAGCACGCCTTCAGCCGAGAACGGTAGGTTGTATTCGGTGATCACGGCGGGGTTGATCTGAATCGCCTTCAGACCTTCGAACAGACTGTCGTCAGACAGGATTACAGGGCTTCTCGCGGGGGTTTCGGGCGGAGCCATCATCTCGACCTTTGCCCGTTTGACTTTCCCCCGGCGAAGGTACTCGACCGGGACTTTTTCGCCCAATGGCACAATCGACATATGGAACAGAACCTCCTGCGGGCTTTCCACGGCTTCCCCGTCAAAGCTGAGAATCACGTCCCCCTGACGCAGTCCGCCGTCAGCAAAAGGGCTCGCTTCGTGCAGATCGTTCAACATGACCCCTGTCGGCGTGTCCAATCCAAGCGCGTCGGCCATATCCGCGTCAACGGCCTGTCCGGTTACGCCAGCCCAGGCACGGGCAAAGGCCTCGTTTCCAGCCTCCGCCTGTGACAGGAAACGTTGCACCAGCGTCGAGGGAATCGCAAAGCCGATCCCGACCGATCCACCTGAACGAGAAAGGATCGCCGTGTTGATCCCAA
>CAYFXM010000051.1:11572-14866 GCA_964346965.1 uncultured Actibacterium sp.
GTCGCCCACGCATGTCAACCAAAGCCCCTCCGGAATTGCCGGGGTTGATGGCTGCATCTGTCTGTATGAAAAAACCCTTGCCACTGCCCACGGAAATGCCGGACCGCGCCAGCGCCGACACGATCCCTGACGACACTGTCTGTCCTACGCCGAAGGGGTTGCCGATAGCCAGCACCAGTTCGCCGACCTCCAGCGTATCAAGATCGCGGAAATCCAGCGCCGGCAGGTCGCTGGCATCTTCAAGCTTCAGGATTGCGAGGTCCGATGCCTCGTCGCCCAGCACTACCTTAGCATCGAATTCCCGCCGATCCTGCAGCACCACGCGGATTTCATCGGCCATTCCCACGACATGGTAATTCGAAACGACGTACCCGTCTGACGACAGGATCACGCCCGAGCCTAGCGAGTTTTGAATCCGGGGTCGCGTATTTTGAAAGCCGCGAAAGAACTCACGGAAAAACGGGTCGTCAGCGAAGGGGGTTCTACGTTGCGCGACGACCCGTTTCACAAAGATATTGACCACCGCAGGGGCGGCCTGCCGTACCACCGGCGCGAAGCTGAGTGTAATTTCCTGCTGCGATTCCGGTACCTTGGTTTCCGCCAGTCCCATCAGCGGTGACAAGGCAATCAGTAGCGCAGCAAGAAGTCGTTTCATCTTCATCTCCGGTCCAGCTCTGCACGAGATATGCGCAGAGCTGGCCGGTACTTCAACCAGCCAATTAACCGCCGCACGCAGGATCGGCGGCAACCAGCACGAAGATCAGTGCAGATTCGATGCGAAGTTCATCGAAACTACCTGGTTCTTGACGCCCTCGATCTCCATCACTGGCCCCATGGCAGTCATGTCCACCCCGACACGACCAGCCCACCGCGGCCAGTTGGCGTTCAGCAGTGTCAGACACTGGCTGGCGCCAAGATTACGAGCAGCTTTCGCCAGTGCCAGCACCAACTGAGCATGCACACGACGACGGCGGGCCGCCGGGACATCATGCGATACAAACAGGCGCGAGCTTTCCCAAACGTTCGGCGAAACCGGCGCATCGTCATACAGAAGATGCGATGGGATGGTGTCCAGCAGACCCAATTGGGCATCCCGGATCATATAGGAGTAAATCCCACATTTCGCATTGGTCGGGGTCAGGCGATTTCCGGCCAATACGCGGCCGAGGTCATCGTGGACAACTACCCAACGGCTTGCCGGGGTGTCGTACTGGTCGTACTCCATCCCCATGGCCTCGGGCAGATCCCATTTGTTGTGACCGATAAAAAGTTCGCGTCGAGCGCGAAGCATGTTCGCGAACAGCTCACCATGGTGGTGCATGTTCTCGAACGAGAGAGTGGTTGTTAACATTTGTGCCTCCAGCAGCAAAAGGTCCTACGTTTTCACGCATGCGGAGGGCGTTCCAAAACAACACACTCATCAGATCAGGCCGTAGTCTTTGGCCCGCTGGATAGCTTCGGCAGTGGTGCGCGACATTAGCCGCTGACGCGCTGACGTCAGCCTGGCCTTTAACGCACTTTCCGAGATACCCAGTTTCGCGGCAGCAGCCGCGTATCTGTCGCCTTCCGCAATGCACTTAAGCGCTTCGATCTGTGCTTTTGTCAGCTTTTGCGGTGGCTCGGTTATATCATGGAGTCGAAAAACAATGGATTGTAGTTCTTCTATTTCGGCGTCCGTGAATTCCCGATCTGCTCGTGCCACACTAGCAATTGTTCGCGAGCTTATGGGCCCACACGAGATCGTAACGCCATACCTTAGTCCGTAACTCGCGGCTTCTTTGAAGATGCCGAAAGGATCCGGAATTTTTTTATTGCTCCACCGGGTTGACCCGGTTGTGCAAAATCCCCACGCGGTCATTGGATCGCGAAGGACGTACCCATTGTTTGTATAGTGGTCTGTCCAACTTGGATCATAGGTCGTGAACGACATTAGCGGCGAGGTGAATCGAATGTGCAGACCAAGGAAGTACCCGGCCTGTGCATATTCATCCAACGCGCGAAGTTCGCGATCAAAGACTATCTTATTGAACATGTCTTTTTAGACAAGTTGCAGCATTCGCAGTCAACCTTAAATTGACCACTAGTGCTAGGTTACAGTTGAAGGGATGCGTTGTGAGGTCCATACGTCCTGATTTATTCACCCAAGTCATGTCATTTCCCCGTAATGTACGGGTCGACCTGCTTGAATTTCTTGGTGCAACCTCGGTCGAGGACGCCCAGCTTAGTGAGATGATTTCGGACATATCTCAAACACTTACACAGTCACCATTACCCCCAAAACAGATCAACTGTAGCCGCTAAGTGTACAATCAGCAAACAAAAAAGCCCCGCAGCAATCTGCGGGGCTTTTTGGTGTGACTTTGATTCGCGCTTATTCTTCGGCTTCCTCAGCCTCTACGCGCGCGCGATCTGCGGCGCCTTTGGCATCCACGTCGCGGTCAACAAATTCGATGATTGCCATCGGAGCCATGTCCCCATAGCGGAAACCAGCCTTCAGAACGCGGATGTAGCCACCCTGACGATCTTTGTAGCGCGGGCCCAGTACGTCGAACAGTTTCTCGACATAGGCATCCTGCTTCAGCTTGGCTGCGGCCTGACGACGGGCGTGCAGGTCACCACGCTTTGCGAGGGTGATCAGCTTCTCTACGATCGGGCGCAGTTCTTTGGCCTTCGGCAGGGTGGTTTTGATCTGTTCGTGTTCGATCAGCGAACCGGCCATGTTGGCGAACAGCGCTTTGCGGTGCTCGTGAGTACGGTTCAGGCGGCGGTAGCCTTTAGCGTGACGCATGTTAATCTCCAGTCTTGCGTTTTACTTTGTCCGGCAGCCTCTGGTCCTGAGGCCACTCTCCTTGGGGCTATTCACCCATATTTTCCCCGGAAAACCCGGGCATTTGATGAAGGGGCGTTTTAAACCGCCCCCTCGAATTGTCAATCTTAGAACTGGTCTTCGAATTTCTTGGCCAGCTCTTCGATGTTTTCCGGCGGCCATTCCTCGACATCCATGCCAAGGTGCAGACCCATGCCAGACAGAACTTCTTTGATCTCGTTCAGCGACTTGCGGCCGAAGTTCGGCGTGCGCAGCATCTCTGCTTCGGTCTTCTGGATCAGATCGCCGATGTAGACGATGTTGTCGTTCTTCAGGCAGTTTGCCGAACGGACCGACAGCTCCAGCTCGTCGACCTTCTTCAGCAACAGCGGGTTGAATTCCAGACCGTCGTCTTCTTCCTGGCGACCAGCCGCTTCCGGCTCGTCGAAGTTGACGAAGGTGGCCAGCTGGTCCTGCAGGATACGCGC
>CAYFXM010000052.1:0-3493 GCA_964346965.1 uncultured Actibacterium sp.
GGCGATCACCTTGGCCATGGTGAAGGTTTTGCCGGTGCCGGTGGCGCCCAGAAGCACCTGATCGCGCTCGCCGTCTTTCACGCCCGCAGTCAGCTCTGCAATCGCCGTGGGTTGGTCGCCCGCCGGGTCGAAGTCGGTGTGCATAACGAACGCCTTGCCGCCTTCCAGCTTGTCGCGAGATTTCACGTCAGGGGCTGGGGCGTGCATGATGGGTTGAGACTTGTCGGAATGTACGTGCGGCATGTGGGGCTCCGTTCAGAACCCCACATTTGATCACTTTTTGTTCTTGTTCAAGGGCGCAAATGCCCGGCGACTCGGAGCCTGTGCTAGACTGGAGGAATTCAAAAGGGCGCGAAGGGACTTGGGAGGGAAACCAATGGCTTTTAATGCAAGCAATTTTGTGGGGGATGTGCCTCGGCATTACGACGAGTGTCTCGGGCCGAACATATTCGATTTCTATGCGCGGGACATGGCAGCGCGAGTTGCCGCAAAGGAACCGCAGGACCTGCTGGAAATCGCTGCGGGGTCGGGGATTGTAACGCGGAAGATTCGCGACGCCCTGCCTTTGTCTGCCGCGCTAACCGCAACCGATCTTAACGACGCCATGCTGGAGGTCGCACGGAAGAAGTTCGGCGACACAGACAATGTGACTTTCACTTCGGCCGATGCGCTGGATTTACCGTTCGAGGATAACTCTTTCGATGTTTTGTTCTGTCAGTTTGGCCACATGTTCTTTCCGGACCGCGCCAAGGCCCATGCAGAGGCGATGCGGGTGGTAAGGCCCGGCGGCGCCTATGTATTCTCGACGTGGAGCGATATGGAAAGAAATCCATTTGCACGTATCGCCTATGAGACTTTGTCGGAAGCTTTCTCTGGCAATCCTCCGGGCTTCTACAAAGTGCCCTTCTCGCTGCACGATCCCGACGCGATATTAGCGGAATTAAAAGCTGCTGGAATGAGTGATACCAGCCACATCGACGTTGATCACGAACGGGTGGTGCCAGATTTCCAACAATTCGCGAAGGGGTTGGTGTTCGGGAACCCATCGATACAAGAAATTCATGAGCGCGGGGGAAACCCTGACGAAATCCAAACAGAGATCGCGAAGCGATTTCGTTTTTATTTCGGGGAGGAACCCGCAGGGATGCCCTTGCTTGCGCATGTGTTCGAGGTGACGATCCACTGACCTGCTAGGCAGAAGTTCGAAGCCCCACGACGTTTCGACCGATCTCGTCGAAATGCTTGTCCCATGTACCGCAGCAGCCGCCCACGATGTCGACGTTGGGATAGCGCTTTACAAGGTCGCCCATCAGTTCGCCCAGTTCCACCGGGTCGCCTTCCTCGATATGACCGAGGCGGCAGAGAGAGACCTTCTCCATCTTTGAGGCGTTGGGGCGGAGGGAACGGATGCGAGCGGTCCAGTCGCCGGGTTCCAATGCGGGATCGAATTCGACCGGGTGCGAGCAGTTGATACCGTAGGAGTCTGGTTTCTGGTTGCCGGCCTGGCGGTCGGTTTCCTCGATCGCTTCTTTTAGCGAGGGGCCGGATTTCAGACGGTGGCTGCTGTCGAGCGTGAAGCTGACATTGACTGGCAAGCCAACCTTGGCGGCGGCGCGGCTGACGCCGACGGCTTCCGGGACGTTGTTGAAGGTCGCAGCCCAGACGAGGTCGGCGCCCGCGTCTTTCAGGGTGGCCATCTGGGTGGCGTGATAGGCTTCGGCCACGTCTGCAGTGATGTCTTCGTTCAGCGAGTAGGCGTCGCCGCGCGGGCCAATACAGCCGCAGACGACGGTCGCCGGAAGCTGGTCGGCGTAGGGGGCAGAGACCTCGCGCAGGAAGTCGATGCAGCGATGCGTGATCTCTGCGAGACCTTCAGCGGAATAGCCCAGTTTTGCACCCCAATCCGGGCTGGCGCGGTAGTCGAACCCCGCAATCAGTGCTCCTAGCCCCCATTTCGCGGCCACGTCCAGATAGCGGCGATACATGTCTTTCAGGTCCGTGACAGCCTGCGGGTTGTCGAGCAGTTCGAACATGGCGAACTCTCGCAACTTGTGTCCGTGGCGATACATTATCTCTGTCTCGGTGCCGCCTTCGGCCAGATAGATCAGGCCGGTTTTGCGGGGCAGAGGGACGGTGGTTGCAGTCATGGGGCCTCCTTTGGGGCGGGCCGAGTCGGCTCGAGCGTAACATGCCAGCTGATTTGCGCCTAAATTGACCGGTTGTGCTGCAGGTTGACGCGGTTTTGGAGCTTGCCTCGCGGTGGCGAATTTGGAATAAACGCCCTGATCTTAGGAGATTGCCATGCAAGCCAGAATCTATCAGCCCGCCCGCAACGCCATGCAGTCCGGCACCGCCAAAACCCACGAGTGGGTTCTGGAGTTCGCCCCGGATGCCGAGCGTAAGGTGGACCCGCTGATGGGCTGGACCGGTTCGCCCGATACCCAGTCGCAGGTGCGCATGAAATTCCCGACCAAGGAAGCCGCGATCGAATACGCCGAGGCCAATGGTATCGCCTTCACCGTGACCGAGCCGCACAAGCGCAAGCCCAACATCCGCCCGCGCGGCTATGGCGAGAACTTCGCGACCAACCGCCGGACGGTCTGGACCCACTAAAATATGGCCATTGTCCGTGTCACCGTACCGGACGAGGAGATCATCGCGATCTTGTCCCGCCATTTCGCGCTGATGCGGTCGCAAAGCCCCGAAGAAAGCTGCCACGTAATGGAACCGGGCGCCCTGTTTGACAGCGGCGCCTTTGTTTTTGCCTGGCGCGAGAAGGGCAGGGTGCTGGGGATCGGGGCGCTGAAACCCTTTCAACCGGGGCACGGGGAATTGAAATCCATGCATACCCTGTCCGCGTCCCGCGGGCGCGGGATAGGGGCGGCGATTATGAACCGGCTGATAGGTGAGGCAAGGGCACTGGGATTAACCCGGCTAAGCCTGGAGACCGGATCTTTCGAGGCTTTCGAGTCAGCGCGACGACTTTACGTGCGGTTTGGCTTTATCGAATGCCCGCCGTTTGGGGACTACATCGAAGACCCGCTGAGTACATTCATGACCCAGGAGATCTAGGGATCAGCCTTTGACCTTCATTGATATTTTTGTTTTCTTGGCCGCCTCTTTGGAAATTGGTGAGGGCCAAGGTTACCAACTGCGGTGGTCACGCCCGGGCACCTTGGTTTTAACAATAAGTCCACTAAATCAATTGAAAAAATGCTGGGGCTCATGGGCATTTTAGCTGGCAGCGGGTCTTGCCGAACCTCCGCAGGAAATGTATGCGCGAAGAACCCCGTGGATGAAATGTCGGGGCAGAGCGGTCCCTTAGCTCAACTGGATAGAGCAGCTGACTTCTAATCAGCAGGTTGAGGGTTCGAGTCCTTCAGGGATCGCCATTAACGTCACAATTGAACTCTCACGCGCTTATTGGACCGCTGGCTCTTCTACGTCGTCTTCTACCGGCTGCAATTGCTGCAATTCTTCTGTCAGGCGCACA
>CAYFXM010000052.1:3503-14760 GCA_964346965.1 uncultured Actibacterium sp.
TAACTTCAACGTACTCGGTTGCTCTAGTCAGCTTTAATATTCTGCTACCCCGCAAGTTCAATGACATCAGGGCTGGAAACGGGTAGTAGAACATATCGCACAAGTCTTGGGTTTGAACTGCAAGTTGTCTCGATTAGCAGCCCAAGTCAGCTTTTGTCGGGAAAGATTGAGTCGAGAACCGAGCGAAACGTATTCTTAAACCGTAGCTTTCGTTGCAAATGGTCAGGTTGAGGAAACTTGCTTCGTCTTCGCCAAGATCCGCTATGCGCCGATATCAGTCTTTGCAAAACTTCGGGATCTGGGTCGTTTCCGCCGTTCGCTAGGGGGTATGCTACAGGCCCCTTTTCGGCTGGTTTCAATAATTTCTTGCGATCTGACTAAGATTGGGAGTCTCCGCTGAGTCGCCAGCTATCCCGTATCACAAAGGGTCGGCCGTGATCCTCAACACAACAATTACCCGCAGTGCCGATCTTTTGTCCCCTGCCTGTTGTTGCGGAGCGTTGCGGCCAATATATTGGGTATTAGGAGTGGAAAATGCCGAAAAACAGAGGGGCGCGTTGTCTCGCTGTGGCAGTAGCCGTTTTTCTAACTGCTGTGGCGTGGGCGACTGCCCAAACTTCTGATAAGTCCGATCCACCTCCAATTGCGATCCTCGCCGCGATAGAAGGACCGATCGGACCTGCGACCGTGCACCATGTCGAACGCGTGCTCGAACATGCTAGGGCGCGGAAAGCCGAAGTGATCATACTGCGGCTGAATACTCCCGGCGGGCTCAGCGACGCGATGCGCGAGATCATCACGGCTGTGCTCGCTGCGCCAGCTCCGGTGATCGGTTACGTCGCGCCATCGGGCGCGCACGCCGCCAGCGCGGGCACTTACATTCTTTACGCCACCCATATCGCTGCGATGGCCCCGGGTACCAATCTGGGCGCGGCTACACCGGTCGCGATTGGTGGGCTGCCGGGAGGCTTCCCCAGTCCGGGCGACCAACCAGTGGAAGAAGGTTCGGAACCCGATGGCGACAAGAACGCCGATAACGAGGGGAAACAGGGCGGTCTCGCTCCCGCTGAGGCGACAACTGCCAAGGCAACAAACGATGCTGTCGCCTTGATCCGCAGCCTCGCAGAGATGCACGGCCGCAATGCCGACTGGGCCGAACGTGCGGTGCGCGAGGCGGCAAGCCTGTCGGCCTCCGCTGCGTTGGAACTGAACGTCATCGACCTGATGGCGCGGGACGTCGACGAGCTTCTAGTTGCCGCAGACGGGCGCCGGGTGTCGATCGGCGGTGCAGAGCAGGTTCTCTCGATCGCAGGGTTAAGTGTGGAATTCGTCGACATGGACACGATGACCCGAGTCCTCAGCGTGCTGTCGAACCCCAACATTGCACTGATCCTGATGATGGTCGGCATATACGGGATTATCTTCGAGTTCTGGAACCCCGGTGGCATAGGGCCCGGTGTGATCGGCGCGATTTGCCTGATGCTCGGGCTCTATGCCCTGAACCAACTGCCGCTGAATTACGCCGGACTAGCGCTTGTGGGTCTCGGCATTGCTTTCATGGTTGTCGAGGCGGTGACGCCGACCTTTGGGATACTCGGCCTCGGCGGGGTGATCGCATTCGTCATCGGCGCCGCGATGCTCGTCGACACTGACGCGCCGGAGTATCAGGTGTCGTGGTGGTTGATCGGGTCGCTGGCCGTTGTCAGCGCGGCCGTGCTGATCCTGCTGCTCGGCTTCACCTTGAGGGCCTACCGGCGTGCCCCGGTCACCGAGTACCACCGAATGGCCGGAGCGGCCGGACGTGTTCTCGAATGGTCACAAGGCGACGGTTTCGTCTGGGCGGCGGGAGAACGCTGGCGCGCCAGGGGGCCGGCTGATTTGGCGCCGGGCCAGGCGGTGCGGGTCGAGGGCGTCGATGGACTGACGCTGATCGTTCGGCAGCGCGCAGACCACCAACCGGCACTTGAAAAATAGGAGGCATCGATGGAAACGATTTTTGTGTTCGACTGGATTGTCCAGCTGCTGGCAGCAGCTTTGGTCTTCTTTATTCTCTACAATGCCATCTTCATTTTTCGCGAATACGAACGTGGTGTGGTGTTCACGCTTGGCCGGTTCACCCGCGTCTGCGGCCCGGGCTTCGTTATCTTGATCCCGCTTGTTCAGCAGGTAGTGCGTACCGAGCTGCGGATGTTCGTCGAGGATGTGCCGAGCCAGGACGTGATTTCGCGGGATAACGTTTCGGTCAATGTCAACGCTGTAATCTATTTCCGAATTGTCGATCCGAAGCGCGCCATCATCAACGTCGCCGATTTCAGGGCCGCCGTCAGCCAGTTGGCGCAGACGACACTGCGCTCTGTGCTTGGCAAACATGAGCTTGACGAAATGCTGGCAGAGCGCGACCGGCTGAACGCAGATATCCAGGAAATCCTTGATCGGCAGACCGATGCATGGGGTATCAAGGTCGCCAATGTCGAAATCAAGCATGTCGATATCGACGAAAGCATGGTTCGCGCCATCGCAAAACAGGCCGAGGCAGAGCGTCTGCGCCGCGCACGGGTTATCAATGCCGAAGGAGAACAGCAGGCCGCAACTAAACTGGTCGAGGCAGGTCGGATGCTAGCGGCTCAGCCTAACGCGATGCAATTACGCTATTTCAATGCGCTCAACGATATTGCCACAGACAAGACTTCGACAATCGTCTTTCCATTACCGATTGACTTGTTGCCCATCCAGGATCAGAAGCCCCGCCCGGAACCAAAGTCCGAATAAGCAATGGTTGGCAAAGGCATTGCCGATAGTACAGGCCCCGCCGCTGACATTAGTCGACCACTTCGTCAACGGGTAGGTAGAGGTCACCTACCTGCTGGTATTTTGCCGCCATCGCTGCCATGCCCTCTTTCTGCGCCTCTGCTCGAATGTCGTGAGAAATCCGCATTGAACAGAACTTTGGACCGCACATAGAGCAGGAATGTGCGACCTTATGAGCCTCTTTTGGCATGGTTTCGTCGTGGAAACAACGCGCCGTTTCCGGATCCAGCGAGAGATTGAACTGGTCTTCCCACCGGAACTCGAAGCGAGCTCGGCTAAGGGCATCGTCGCGGCGTTGCGCGCCAGGCAGGCCTTTAGCCAAATCAGCGGCGTGAGCGGCAATCTTATAGGTAATTACCCCGGTCTTCACGTCGTCGCGGTCGGGCAAGCCAAGGTGTTCCTTGGGTGTCACATAGCACAGCATCGCGCAGCCGAACCAACCGATCATCGCCGCGCCGATTCCGCTGGTGATGTGATCGTAGCCCGGCGCGATATCGGTGGTCAGCGGATCAAGCGTGTAGAAGGGCGCCTCGTGGCAACACTCCAGCTGCTTGTCCATGTTCTCTTTGATCTTGTGCATGGCCACGTGGCCCGGACCTTCGATCATCACCTGACAGTCCTTGGCCCAAACGATCTCGGTCAGCTCGCCCAAGGTTTCCAACTCGGCAAACTGCGTTTCGTCGTTGGCGTCCGCAATAGAACCGGGACGCAGACCATCGCCAAGTGAGTAGCTGACGTCGTATTTCCGACAGATGTCGCAGATCTCTTCAAAATGCTCATACAGGCAGCTTTCCTTGTGATGATGCAGGCACCATTTGGCCATGATCGAGCCTCCATGTGACACGATTCCAGTCACCCGGCTGGCGGTCATCGGAACCATATGCAGGCGGACGCCAGCGTGGATGGTGAAATAGTCGACCCCCTGCTCGGCTTGCTCGATCAGCGTGTCGCGGAAGACTTCCCAAGTCAGATTCTCGGCGATGCCGTTCATTTTCTCCAGCGCCTGATAGAGTGGGACCGTGCCAATCGGGACCGGAGAGTTCCGCAGGATCCATTCTCGAGTGTTGTGGATATTGCGCCCGTGGACAGGTCCATCACCGTGTCGACGCCCCAACGGATCGCCCAGACCATCTTGTCCACCTCTTCATCCATCGAAGAGGTTACAGTGGAGGTGCCCATGTTGGCATTGATCTTCACAAGGAAGTTCCGTCCGATGATCATCGGTTCGGATTCCGGATGGTTGATATTGGCGGGAATGTTCGCGCTAAAGTCTTCTCCGTCGCGTTCATCAACCACGGCTTCGCGCAGCTGGTTTTCGCGGATCGCGATGAACTCCATCTCTGGCGTCACGATGCCGGCGCGGGCATAGGCCAACTGCGTGACGGCTTGGCCATCCTTGGCGTGCAGCGGCTTAGGGCGGACCGGAAATTCGGGGGTCAGACGCTCGCCTTGGGCAAACCCGTTGTCTTCTGGTTTAACCTCCCGGCCCTCATATTCCCCGACATCGCCGCGCACCTCGATCCATATGCGGCGCAGCGGGGCTAACCCTTGATGGATGTCGCTGCGCACCTTTGGATCAGTATAGGGGCCAGAGGTGTCGTAGACCGGCAGCGGCGGCTCGCCCGCGGTAGGATGGGTGGAGATTTCGCGCATTGGCACACGCACATCGGGGTGCAGTGTTCCTTCGACATAGATCTTGCGCGATGCAGGCAATTCGTCTGTCGTGATCTTTGGTGTTTGGATATTCAACTCGGCGCTCCTCAAGTTTGCACTCAAAAAGACACCAGTAGGTTTCGGGCTTGGAAACGTTGGGGGACGCCCCTTCCACTCTCAGCAGTATTTCGCGGACTTTCGTGACGATACTGCTTTGCTTCCTACGCCAGTATCAACTGGGTCAGGTTCCAAGGGTCGCGGCACTACAGATGTACTGCTATCCGCCTCTCAGGCCCTTGGATGGGACTCCCCTGCGTACTTTTTTGCTATCGAACACTGGGAAGCGAGGGAAGCCCTATTCTCTGCTTGCCGTTCTTTGTCCTTTCAATGTGTTCGATCAAAGAAACCGGATGGGCTGCATTCTGGCCTCGAAGACATTTTTCGATGAGATTAGATCCAATTGCTGCGCCGGGGCTTTTACAGCTTTGGTCGTGCAGGCGGTGAGTGAAGCTTTGCCGCACTCTTCGCGAACGATGGAAGCCGAGTGTTTCGGTAATCAAAAGAACAAACACTGATGAAATGCTTGATTCAGAAGGGCGTTTCAGAGTTACCATGGTGTTCGCAAAGTGACGATTAGTTGGTTGGGGGCGGGGATGGCAACCATAACAGAGGGTCTTGGCGCGCTAGCGCTAGCCGCCGATATGGCAACGGGTCGACCAAAAGGATCGGGCTTGACCGCAGCCATTGTTGCAGCAGAGTTTGCGAAGCAACTTGGCCTTGATATCGAGACGCAGAAGGACGCCTTTTTCGTCGCGGCGGTCCGGTTCATCGGTTGCACCATAACCAGCCACGAGACCGGCATGTTGTCGATTGGCGACGATCAGGGCTTTGCGGTGGCCACCATGCTGGGGGATTGGGCCGACCGCGAGGACCTTAAGAAGTTCCTCGACCAGTACATCGCACATGATGCCCCTGCCGAGGAACGCGACAAGGCTTTTAATTATATCTGTGACATCCTGCCGGACGCCGCGCCGGATTTTACCGCAGCGCATTGCCGCCAATCCTATCTTCTTGCCCGGCGACTGAACGTGTCTGATGCCGTTCTTGAGTGTATTCCCTTCTACTATGCCCGGTGGGACGGAAAGGTGCTGCCATTCGGAGGCCTAGACGTTCCCTACCTGTCACGCCTTGTTCGCATCACCGAATTGGCAGAATTGGTACGTCGCCTGGAGGACGCAGACCGCTCCAAGGCGGTTGTCGCGGCGAAGCTTGGGGCCGAACTTGATCCCGATCTGGGACAGGCGTTCCTGGAACACGCAGACGAGATCTTCGCCAAGGCCAGTAAAACCCCTGAATTTGAAGCGTTCATCGCAGCGGAACCGGGAGAGCCGGTCCCGATGACCCCCGCCTGCCAGGAGGTGCTGGCCGAAGTTGCCGCCGATATGACGGACCACAAAGCCAGCCATTTCCGAAGCCACTCTCGCAGGGTTGCCAGCCTCGCGGCCTCTGCTGCGAAAATCGCCGGATTGTCGGCGGAACAGGCAGAATCCCTGCGGAGGGCCGGCCTTGTCCATGACATCGGCAAATGCGCCATCTCCAACCGGATCTGGTACAAACCCAACGATCTAAGCGTGTCAGAACGGCTGGAAATGCAGGGCCACACTTTTCAGACAGAATATATCCTGTCACATGGAGAGCCCTTTGCGGCACTCGCGCGTACCGCTTCTTCGGCGCAGGAACGCGCCGACGGTAGCGGCTATCACCGGCGCATCAAGCAGTCTGACCTTGCTTGCAACATTCTGGCCGCGGCCAATGAATATGACGAACTGGTCAATGATACACCGGCGCGGAAGGCAATGACGCCCAAGGCTGCGGCCGAGCGCCTGACCAAGGAGGTCACAGATAAGAAATACCTGCCCGGGGCCGTATCATCGGTGCTTCAGGCTGCTGGTCACATGGTGAAGGAGGTCCGTACCGTCTATCCGTTCAACATGACCCGGCGCGAGGTGCAGGTGCTTGCGCGGCTGGCAATGTCTGAAACCACAGCCCAGGTGGCTTCGGCGTTAAATATCTCGCCTAAGACTGCCGATCATCACATTCAGAACATCTATAAGAAGACAGGCGTGAATGCGCGACCAGCGCTGGCTTTGCTCGCTTTAGAGCACGGAATAGTGATGGATTGAGGGTTTCCGCAAAAAAATAGGGAATTCTCCCGATATATTGAGAGGCCCATTTCCGGCACCTTGAACTTAACCAAAGGCACAACGTCTTGGGGACAGTGAAAGGGTAAAGAAAATGGGAACTTACAACTCCGCCATCATCAACGCATCGGCCGACCAGGTCTGGTCTGTGCTTCGCAATTTCAATGACATGTCCTGGGCCGACGAAATCGTCGAATCCCTTGAAAGCACAAACAATAAGGGCGGCACAGAAGTGGGCGCACAACGCCTTCTGAACGGTGCGATCACCGAAACGCTGTTGTCCTTCGACGACGACTCGATGGCGTTCAGCTACTCCATCGATGACGGCCCCGAGGTCCTGTCGAAAGAACAAGTGGCGGGTTATGTCGGCAAAGCACGCGTCGCGCCGATCACCGCTACCGGCAAAGCCTTTGTCGAATGGTCCTCGGACTGGGAAAATGCGCGGGGCGACGTCAAGGGCTTCTGCGATCCCCTTTACGCCGGCCTGCTTGGCTTACTCGCCAAGAAATTCAACTGATCCTTCTTCAACCACGCAATTTCAGAAAGGAAAACCAATGCTTAAGAAAGTCCTTGCCGTTGTGACTCTGGCCGCAACCCCCTTCATTGCCGGAGCCGCTCTTGCCGACCCCGTCTATTTCCTCGCCACCGTGTCTGTGACTGACTGGGACACCTTTGGGAATGACTACTCCCCTGTGGCCGTGCCCGGCATCCTCGCCGCAGGCGGTGAAGTATTGGTCGCGTCACAGGAAGTGACCGTAGTTGAGGGTGAATATGCCCACAACTGGACTGTGGTCGTCAAATTCCCCTCAGCCGAGGCGGCCACGGGCTTCTACGGATCGCCTGATTACCAGGCGGTGATCCCGGTACGTCATGGAGCCACGAACACCGAAACCTCGGTCCTGATGGTCGCCCCTCAGTTCGTGCCACCAGCACAGTAGCCAGAGCATCTCATATACTTCAGGGAGCCGCCTTTAAATTAGGAGGGCGGTTCACATTCGGTTAACTGGGGGCGTCGCGCAAAGGGGGCAGGCGGTAAATCACAGACAACGGATTTTAACGCCGCTCGCTGTAAATGCCGTCTTCCTACCCTTGGCGACAGGTAGCTCAGCTGCACGCCAGATTGCAGCCCTTGAGAATCTAAGAGGTGAACTGTCGAAGCTTTTAGAGCTGCCTTGAGATACTCCCTCATTAAAAATGAAGGTCTATTTAGGCTCTTCAACGATCACTATTTCTTCCGTGTAATAGGAAATGTGTTACCCGGATTCATCCTTAAGGAACGATGATACGCGCTCTTCCAGCGCATCCCAATCCGTGAATTCCCGTTTCCCGTCACTGGGGTCAACGTCTTGGTCCTTGAAGACGACATGACGGACGATCTCCGTTTCGAAGTAGCCATAGCTGCCCGGACGCACGGCCCCTGCGACCAGCGCGGTGGCGGTTGGTTCGAAATGGGTGCGCATGAGCATTTCGGTAAGATAGTCCTTGGCCTCTTCCTGACCGTCTGGAAAGGCCACCTTGAGGCTAACCGACAGTACAAGCGTTTTTCGTTTTGAAAGCTCCTCCCTTTGGGCCTCTATGAACACTTCGAAAGGCTTGGGGTGCCGCCTTTCGTGGACCGGAGCAGCAAGGATTACGTGCTCCACCCCGTCCAGAGACACGGGGGCCGTTTGGTCCTCTGTATCAACCAGTTGCGTATCTTTTCCGGCGGCCTCTACGACGTCATTGACGAAGCGTGCAATTTTGCCGGTCTGTCCCTCTACGGTGCCGTAGACGATAAGAACAGTCATTCCGTTCCTCCCAGTGCGGTCTGACGATGTCGGGCCAGTATGAGGGGGTGACAGACCGTTGACGTTGATCTTGGTCAAAGGCGCTGTCGGTGACGGTTCTTGTTTCCGTTGGAAGTGGCGGCCCCGCCGACGCGTAGTGTCAGCGCGCAAAAGATGATCAGAACCGCGGACACCAGAAATGGAGCACCGGGCAGTAGAACCGGAGAGGCCGGCGCAGTGGATGCAGCGAAGACACGGGTCATCAACAGCGGCGACAGAATTACGGCTAAAGACCGGACAGAGGTGATCGCCCCCTGAAGCTCTCCTTGTTGGTCGTCGGCTGCGCTTTTAGACATAAGTCCCTGCAAGGCCGGGGAAGTAATGATCCCAAGGGCCGAGATCGGGATCAGAGCCATCAGCGCAGCTCCATTGGCGATGAAGCCCAGGGCGATAAAGCTGATCAGGCTGAAAACCAGTCCGAGGAAGACTGTCTTCCGCTCTCCCAGTTTGTTCAGAAACAGGCGGATCAGGATGCCTTGGGTGAGAACGATCGACACGCCATAGACCGTTAAGGTGCTGCCGATGGTTGCCGGTCCCCACCCAAATTGGGCTTGGGTGAAATAGGCCCAGATCACCGGGTAGACGTAGAAGGCGAATTCGAAGAGGAAGAAGGCGACCAAGAGGGGGGCGAGACCCTGTAAATGGCGCAATTGAATGAACGCGCCTATCGGATTGGCGCGGGCCCATCGGAACGGCCGCCTTAGATCTGCTGTGACGGTTTCGGGCAGGACGATCAGGCCGAAGAGGACGTTGAGCCCAGCCAATGCCGCCGCTGCGATAAAGGGCATGCGTGGGCCGAACTCTCCCAGCCAACCGCCCATGATCGGACCAAGGATAAAGCCAAGACCGAAGGCCGCGCTTATTAGTCCGAAGCGGGCAGATTTCTGGTCGGGGGTAGATATGTCGGCCATGTAGGCGGCTGCCGTGGGCTGCGTCGCCGCGGCTACTCCGGCAACCATTCTCGCGGCCAGCAGCAACCAGATCGACCCGGCCACCGCCATGACAAGGTAGTCTGCGGTCATCACCACCAGCGAGATCAGCAGGATCGGCCTGCGCCCGTATCGGTCGCTGAGATTTCCAAGCAGAGGGCCGAATAGAAACTGCATCACGGCGAAAGAGGTCGACAGGATACCGCCCCAGATCGCCGCCTTGCCCAGCCCGTTGCCGCCGACTTCCTGCAGCAGGTCGGGCATAACCGGTAGGATCAGGCCAATACCCATGGCGTCGATCACCAGCGTGATCAGGATAAAGATCAAGGGCAGGCGCGCGCGCATGGGTCAGAGCCGCTCGATGATCTTTGTCAGCGCGGGGGCGGCAGTCATCATCGGAAGGTGGCCGCAATCGAGTGCATAGCGCTCTGTGACCTTTGCTTGGTCCTGCATCCAAAGCTGGAGTTCCGGTAGCACTGTGCGGTCCTGTTCGCAGGAGATATAGGCCTTTGGCACAGCATCGAAGCTCCGGCCCAGCCAAACAGGATCGGTCTGAGGCGCGTTGGGTTGCACCTGTAGGTGGGCGGCGATTTGCTGCTGCATGGTGTCTGATGCATCCTGCGCGAGCATTGCCATCGCGCCGGCAGGGTCCAGTTGGGTTGTTCCGTCGACCGGGCCGGGCAAAAGCGCGTCCGGGATGTGGTTTGGGAACCGTCGGAGCAGATCCAGCAGACTATCTCCGTGACGCGGCAGGAAGGCGCAGATATAGGCGAGTTTTCGGACCTTGTTCGGCACGCGTTCCGCCGCGCCCGAGATGACCATGCCCCCCATGGAATGGGCTACCAGCAAGGCGGGTGGTCCGTTGGTCAGTTCTTCCTCAACGCGGTCGATATAATCCTCGAGCGTGACCTCGTCGGGCGGGGTGGCGTCGTCGCCATGGCCAGGAAGATCGATCGCCACAACGTCATGTCCGGCGCGGCGCAGGGCCCGGGCCACGGGCCCCCAACTCAAGGCAGAGCCCCAGGCGCCGTGGACAAGGATGATCCGGCCGGGGTTAGGCATGGCCGATGTCGGTCAGGAACTCTGTTAGCACCGCAGTGTAGTCCTCTGGGATTTCGACACAGGGCATGTGGCCCGCATTGCGGAACAGGTGGAAACGCGAGCCTTTGACCAGATCAGCGGTCTCGCGCACCAGATCGGCAGGCGTGGTGCCGTCATAGGCACCAGCGATGGCCAGCGTCGGAAGGGTTAGGCTGGCGGTCGTTGTATAGAAATCTGTGCCGGCAATGGCAGCACAGCCGCCGCAATAGCCCTCGACCGGGGTGGCCGCCATCATCTCGCGCCACGGGGCGTCGAGACCGGCAGAGAGGAACTTCTTAGTAAACCAACGTGGCATGGCCATGTCGCAGAGGGCACCCACGCCGTCAGATCGCGCGATATTGGCACGTTCGTGCCATTGCTTCGGCTGCCCGATTTTGGCGGCGGTGTTCGACAGGACCATCGCACGGACCTGATCCAGCCGCTTCACGGCCAGTCCTTGCGCGACCATCCCCCCCATCGACAGTCCAACGAAGACGCAATCCCGCACCTCCAGCGCATCCAGTAGCCGTTCTGCATCGCGGACCAGTGCGCCCATAGAGTATGGCCCTTCGGGTACAGACGACGCACCATGCCCGCGCGCGTCATAGGAAATCAGACGGAGGCCCTTTGGCATCAGGGGTAGGATTGGCTCCCAGATCTTCTGGCTGCATCCAAGCGCGTGGGCGAAAACCACCGGCGGGCCGTCGCCCTGATCGGTGTAGTTCAGCTGGACATCTCCTAGGTCGCAAACAGGCATCAG
>CAYFXM010000053.1:0-14754 GCA_964346965.1 uncultured Actibacterium sp.
GTCATAGCTTTCCCTTGCGCCTGTTCAGGCGGGGCTTATCACCAGTTTCCAAGGAATGAAATGACCGACCCGCCTGACCTATGTCAGCGGATAATAATGCAGCAGATGATGTTCAGTGCTTTGGTCATGGGACAGGCCTAGCGCAACCTGCCCCATTTTGGCAAGGACTAGCTGTAGGAAACGACCTCGTACTCGATCCCATCCGGTCCGTCGAAGTAAAATCGGCGTCCGGGCTCATAGTCTGCGTGGTTGAATGTGTCGAAACCCTCGGCCTTGATCCGGCCTTCCGTTTCTTCAAGATCGTTAACCACGATGCCAATGTGGTTAAGCCCCCTTTGGGTTCGGTGTGGGTTGCCTGCAGGGCCAAGCTCTCCTCTCGGCGCATACAGCGCCAGATAGGCATCCTCGCTGCCGACATGGACTGTGTAGCCCTTGTTCAATGCCTCTCCTTCCCAACGGATATGCCATCCGAACAACCTGCTCAAAACCACAGCGGTGGCTTTGGGATCGGGTACGGTGACATTGACGTGTTCCAGTTGCATGGGATCTCCTTTCAAATTGAAAAATATTGAAAAAGAGGATAGTTCCTAAAGTTAACTTGAACTCAATGGGTAAAGATTCCTTGAAAACCAGACGGATAGACAAACGCGGACTAACCATCGGGCAAATGTCAGAGCGCACCGGGCTCGCTCCCTCCGCCATCAGATTCTACGAGGAACAGGGGTTGGTTCGCCCGTTTCGCACCGATAGCGGCCAGCGCCGTTTTGATCGGGCCGATTTACGCCGCCTGTCCTTTGTCATGATCTCGCAGGGTCTTGGCTTCTCGATTTCCCAGATCCGCGAAGCCCTTGCGAAGCTACCTGAAAACCGAACTCCGACAAAAGCGGATTGGACGCGCTTGTCCAAAGACTTTCGACAGGAACTGGATGCAAGAATCGCACAGATGCAATCGCTGCGAGACCGCCTTGACGGCTGTATTGGCTGTGGGTGCCTGTCCCTGAAAACCTGCTCTTTGTATAACCCGCGCGACAGGGCACGACAGAAAGGCGCCGGACCGCGCTATGTCATGGGTGACAGCCCGGATTAGGCCGGACTTGACCAAAAAGGTGCAGAGGCGCACCCTAATTGCATGACATTGCAGAACCGCGTGACGCCGGATGGACGGATCATTGCCCACCCTGCAAGGGGGACATGCATGGGCAACCGGGGGATTTTGCACAATCATTGCAAAGAGTTAGGCGCGTCTCGTTGGCGACACAAAGGCTGGGTTACCTGCAAGTTAACTTTCAAAGACCGGCATCGTCAGATCATGAGTCCGGGCCATTACACCGAGTTGTTCTTTCTGGACGAAGCCGTTGCCTTGGCTGCCGGACACCGCCCGTGCGCTGAATGTCGCCGCGCAGCCTTCAATGCATATCGTCAGGCTTTGGACAGCGACTCTTTAAGGGCCGCACAGATTGACTCGATCCTGCATCGCGCCCGCATCGAACACGCCAGCAGACGTAAGAAGATCATCTGGGCGGAGTGGGTAGATCTGCCTGACGGCTGTTTCGTTCGTCACGAAGGCAGAGCCTGTTTGATCTGGCAAGAAAGCCTTCGCCCCTACGCGCCCGAGGGGTATGGCCCGGCCCTACCCCGCCCGACTGCAGGCTTAACCGAGGTTCTCACCCCTGTTCCGACGGTAACCGCGTTGAGGAACGGCTATCAGCCGAATGTCTGCGCTTAGGCTCCGTCTGCCTTCTCTTCCAGCATCAGCCATTCTTCCTCGGCTTCCGCCAGTTTGGATTGGCGTTCGACAAGCCCTTCGCTGGCCTTTTGGAACTTCACCGGCTCCTTGCTGAACAGTTCGGGATCGGACAGGAACTCTTCCAACTTGGCAATCTCGGCCTCCAACCGCTCAATGATCGCGGGCAATTTTTCCAGCCTATGCTTCTCGGAATAGGTCAATCCTTCGCTCGCCTTGGCGGGCTGAGGCTTTTCCTTCACAGAATTGGTCTTGACGGTTCTAGGTTTCTTTTCGACCACGGAAATGGTCTCGGCCCGTTGGGCCTGATAGTCGCTCCACCCACCTGCATAGGTCGTGGCCTTACCGTCCCCCTCCATTGCAATGGTTGTGGTGGCCACGCGGTCAAGGAAATCCCGGTCGTGGCTTACCAAAAGGACAGTGCCATCATAGTCGCCCAGGATTTCCTGCAGCAGGTCGAGTGTCTCTACATCCAGATCGTTGGTCGGTTCGTCGAGCACCAAGAGATTGCTTTCCCGCGCCATGATCTTGGCCAGCAAGAGCCGCGCTTTTTCGCCACCAGATAGCGACCGAACGGGCGCGCGCGCCTGTCGTTCGTCAAAGAGAAACTCCTTGAGATAACCGACCACGTGCTTTGGGTTGCCCCGCACCATGACTTGATCCGCCCGGCCCGACACCCGCATTTCGGGATCGCCCGTCAGGCTTTCCCAAAGCGTCATTTCAGGGTCCAACTGCGCCCTGTTCTGGTCAAAAACCGCCATCACGAGGTTGGTTCCCAGTTCGACAGTGCCGGTATCGGGTGTAACCTCTCCTGTGAGCATTTTCAGAAGCGTTGTCTTGCCCACACCGTTCGGCCCGACAAAGGCTACACGGTCGCCGCGCAACACGCGCAAGTCGAAAGGTTTCAGGATCACTCGATCCTCGAAAATCTTGGAGATTCCTTTGGCTTCGATCACCCGCTTGCCGGACTTTGGCCCGGCCTCCAGTGCCATACTGGCTGCACCCTGCCGTTTGATCATATTAGCGCGTTCTTCGCGCAACCCTGTGAGCGCACGCACGCGCCCCTGATTCCGCTTCCGCCGAGCACTGATCCCTTCCACGGCCCATCGCGCCTCGGCCTTAATCTTGCGATCCAGCTTATGGCGGGCGATGTCTTCTTCTTCCCAGGTCTTGTCACGCCATTCCTCGAAAGCGCCAAATCCCTTCTCTTGCCTTCGTACCTTTCCCCGGTCGATCCACAGAGTCGCACGGGTCAACGCGCGCAAAAACGCCCTGTCGTGAGAGATCAGCACATAGGCATTACGGGTCTCGGCCAAATGTCGTTCCAGCCAGGCGATCGCTTCGATATCCAGATGGTTGGTGGGCTCGTCCAACAGCATCAACTGCGGCTCTTCCGCCATCAGCTTGGCCAACGCCGCACGACGGCGTTCGCCCCCGGAGGCATTCTTGACCGGCGTGTCGGGATCGAACTTCAAACCCTCGGCCACCATTTCAACCTTGTAAGCCTCCGACGGGTCCAGAGTGGAAGCGGCAAATTCCCCAAGCGTGGCAAAGCCTGAAAGATCGGGGTGCTGCTCCATGTACCCCACGCTGATCCCTGGCGGCACAACGCGATCGCCACGATCAGGTTCCACCAATCCGGCCATCACCTTCATCAAGGTGGATTTCCCCGACCCATTCCGGCCAACAAGCGCCACCCGGTCGCCCGGCTGCACTACCAGATCAAGCTGGTCGAATACCGGATCGCCGCCAAAGGTCAGGGAGATATCGGAGAGTTGGAGTAAAGGAGCGCGTGCCATAAGCGCGGGCTATCCAAGCGCGGCCAGCGCGTCAATCCCTAGCCGGTTGGCCGCAGCCAAGCGGCACGCACGTAGAGGGCAGCCTCGGCTGACCGAAACGGGCGTTACCCCGCTGTCGCACGCAGAAGTCGCTTCCGCGCTGGTGGAATCGCCTTGATTTCCAATCCGGTAAAAACGTGCAGTGTATTTAGATCACGGTCGACAACTGCATGGTCAGAAACCCAACCGCCCATTAACAGATAGGTTCGCAGCAGTGGCGGCATACGCAGCTGCGCCCGCTTCAGGTCTGGCTTGCGCAGACGCAACTTCTGCGCAAATCGGAAAATGTTGGGGGCCTTGGGACGCGGTAGGAACCGCTTCGGCGCCAGATGCTTCTCTTTCAGCAGGGCGAAGGCGTCCATGTACTCGTCCGCTTCTGTCCCTTTGAACGAGGAACAGCCGAAAAGCATCTCGACCCCTTCGTCATCGACGAATTGAGTCATCGCACCCCATGCCACACGCAGGATATCGGGGTCTTTCCAATCTGGATGGATGCAGAAACGCCCCATTTCGACCATCGGTCCGCGGAAGTCCTCCAACGCCGACAGCTCGTAATACTGGGCAGAGTAGCTCTGACCAATCTCTGCTCCTGTCGACAGGGGCAGCAAGCGGAAACAGCAGACTACTGTGCCGCTGCGAGTTTCCTCGACCAACATGTGAACGCAACTTTCGTCAAACGCGTCCGCATCAACGCCTTTGGCGTCTCCACGAAAAGTCAGCGCGCGCAGCGCCTGTGCGGCTTGGATATCGGCCTCGCTCGTGGCGATCCGCGCTTGGTAACGGCCTTTGCGCAATCTCCGCATCGCTCACATCCTCTTGCATTGGCGACAAGTAATATGTCGCCTAGATATGGTTTTTAGCGGCTTACCACGCAAGATGTGACAGTTATTTAAACCAGAGAGGGTCGGATGCGCGACAAAATCACCAAGACAAATGCCGAGTGGAAGGCGCAACTCTCTGATCTTGCTTACAAAGTTACGCGTAAACACGGTACAGAACGGGCTTTCACACACGATAATTTCCCCAAAGAACCCGGTAAGTTCCGTTGCGTCTGTTGCGGCGTACCCCTGTTCGATCAGGCTAGTAAATTCGACAGCGGCACAGGCTGGCCCAGCTTTTACCAGCCGATCGATTCCAAAAATGTGCGCGAAAAAGACGATCGCAGTTTCTTCATGCGCCGCACGGAAGTGCACTGCAATCGCTGCGACGCGCATCTGGGTCACGTCTTCCCGGACGGCCCGGAGCCAACCGGGCTTCGCTATTGCATCAATGGTGTCGCGCTGGACTTTGAGGCTGACGATTAACCGTCGCCGCCAAGGAACTGGCCCGGATTGAAGTTGCCAATGTTACCCAAAAGCTGACGCAGGAAGGTCAAGCCCTTGATATTGTCGTCGGTCACACGGCGGTTCAGAACCACCACTTGACCGTCTTCCAAGCCAAAGCGCTCGATGTTTTCGACAGCGCCGTCCTCGTCAAAGGAGATGGCAACAACTTCGCGCGAGATCTCTTGGGGCTTGAAATAAAGGCGGGTTTCCCAAGTGCTGGCGACGTAGTACCAGTTGCCATCCTGAACGACGCCACCGGTCGAGGGCGGACCAATCAGCGTGGCAACGGTCTCGCGAGTATCAACGCCGACAACAATGTCCTGAAGCTCGATCTCCGACGGCGCATAGCCATGGTTGTCTTCAAGCGTACTACAGGCGGACAGCCCAAAAGTCAGTCCCGACAGCAGGACCAGGTTCCGTATCAGACCCGATTTGAACATACACACCTCTTGCCATGCGCGGCTGCGCCTCGTAACCGCTTACAGAAGGAAAGGCTTCGGTTCAAGAATGGAACGCATTAGATGAGCGAGACAGAGACAAAGATCCACCTACGCCGGCTGGCGGCAGACCAGTCCTACGACTTCCTGCTAGAGCCCGACGCGGCCGCCCGCGCGCGCATTGCGGAAATTCTCGGTCTGATGACCCTTCGCAAGCTACGTTTCGAAGGATCGATCTCCCCTGCAGGAAAACAAGATTGGTTTCTGAAAGCCAAACTTGGGGCAACCGTAGTTCAATCCTGTGTGGTCACGCTCGAACCCGTCACGACGCGGATCGACGACACAACGGAGCGTGTCTACCTCTCGCGGTACGAGGAACCCGAGGAAGGGTCCGAGACCGAGATGTTAGAAGATGAAAGCACCGAACCCATGCCCGATATACTCGATCTGGAAGAGGTGATGACCGAAGCACTGGCCCTTTCCCTGCCCCTCTATCCGCGGGCCGATAATGCCGAGATCGAAACCAGTACTTTCGCGGCCCCCGGCGTGGCGCCTTTGAAGGCCGAAGACGTGAAACCTTTCGCCGGTTTGGCCTCGCTTCGCGACAAGCTTGCAAAAGACGGTGAAAACGACTGAAAAAACACTTGCGCCGGAACAGAATCTTAGTATGTTCCCGGCCTCGTTTGAATGTTGGGTAGGACGGCGCGCCGAAATGGTGCTAAGGTCGCTCATCCCCTAGAAAAACAGGGCTTTGCCCTCCAGATTACCGAGGTTGTGACATGGCTGTCCCTCAGAATAAACCGACGCGCGCGCGCCGCGGAAACCGTCGCTCGCACGATGCACTTGTTCCAGGCAACCCTGCCGAGTGCCCCAACTGTGGCGAACTGAAGCGCCCGCACCACGTTTGTGGTGCCTGCGGTCACTATGATGATCGCGAAGTTGTTGCCCAGGCTGATGAAATCGACCTGGACGAAGAAGACGCGGCATAAGCGTCTTAATTCGGCGGCACGCAGCATATGACCGCAGACGCAAGTCACGCGGCGCATGAAGCGCCTCGCACCGTCCTTTCGGTGGACGCGATGGGAGGCGACAGAGGACCGGCGGCAGTAGTCGCCGGTATTGCTCGTTCTGCGGCCAAGAATCCTGACATCCGCTTCATCCTGCATGGACCCGCAGACAAGCTGAAAAAGCTGGTCGCGCGTCGCAAGGTGCTTGCCGGTCGCTGCGAGATTCGCGATGCCGAAGGCGTGGTGACAATGGACGCCAAGCCAAGCCAGGTGATGCGGCAGGGCAAGAACACTTCGATGTGGTCCGCGATCGAAGCCGTCCGGAATGGCGAGGCGACCGTCTGTGTTTCTTGCGGGAACACCGGCGCCCTGATGGCTTTAAGCATGGTGCGCCTGCGTAAGCTGGAAGGTGTGAACCGTCCGGCGATTGCCTGCCTCTGGCCCTCTCGCAATCCGCATGGATTTAACGTGATGTTGGACGTTGGCGCCGACATCCGGGCTGATGAGCACGATCTACTGCAATATGCCACCATGGGCGCTTCCTATGCCCGCAATGGTCTGGACCTGCCCCACCCGCGTATTGGCCTGCTGAACGTCGGTACGGAAGAGCATAAGGGTCGCGCACAGCTAAGAGCCGCCCACGACCTGATTGCGGCGGCGGCCGATCAGAATGACTTTGAATTTGTTGGCTTCGTCGAAGGCGGCGACATTCCCTCGGCTAAGGTGGATGTGATCGTCACCGATGGTTTCACCGGAAATGTGGCCCTGAAGACCGCCGAAGGCACTGCCAGCCTGATCAGCGAGTTGCTGCGTGCCGCGTTTAAACACACCCCCTTGTCGCGCATTGCTGCCCTGCTGGCTTTGACCTCGTTGCGCCGCCTGAAGAAACGGATCGACCCGCGCCGTGTTAACGGCGGGGTATTTCTGGGGCTGAATGGTACGGTGGTAAAGTCGCACGGTTCGGCCGATGCGATGGGTGTCTCCGCCGCTGTAAAACTGGCGTTCCAACTGGCGCAATCCGGTTTTGCAGAAAGACTGGCGGCGCGGGTTGCATCTACCTCGACACAGCGTCAAGATGATCCGACCATCATATCCGAGAGTAGCGGAAAACAATGACAATCAGAGCTGTCGTCAAAGGTGTCGGGCATTACCTGCCGGAACGCGTTGTTCCCAATGCTGAGTTTGAAGAAACACTAGAGACTACAGACGATTGGATCCGCAGCCGTTCCGGGATCGAGCGACGTCATTTCGCCGCTGAGGACGAAAATACTTCGGATCTCGCCACCAGAGCTGCAGAAGCCGCACTGGCCGACGCCGGATTGACAGCCGATGATATCGATGCCGTCATTTTGGCGACCTCGACGGCTGATCGGACCTTTCCGTCCGCCGCCACCGTTGTTCAAGCCAATCTCGGCATGACCAAAGGGTTTGCCTTTGATGTGCAAGCGGTCTGCGCCGGTTTTGTCTTTGCACTGACCAATGCGAACACGATGATCCTGTCTGGTCAGGCCAAGCGCATCCTTGTGATCGGCGCCGAAACCTTCAGCCGCCTGATGGACTGGACCGACCGCGGTACCTGCGTTTTGTTCGGCGATGGTGCAGGCGCGTTGGTTCTGGAGGCATCCGAGGGCGACGGCTCAACCGACGACCGGGGCGTTCTGGCCTGCGACCTTCATTCTGACGGCCGTCACGGTGACATTCTCTATGTCGACGGCGGTGTTTCGACCGGCTCTGTCGGCCACCTGCGCATGGTCGGGAAAGAGGTTTTCCGCCACGCCGTTGAAAAGCTGGCTGCGACCGCCCATACCGCGCTGGACAAAGTCGGCCTGTCGGGGGGCGATGTTGACTGGATCGTGCCGCATCAGGCCAATCTGCGCATCATCAAAGCCACCGCACAACGCATGCAAGTGCCCATGGATCGGGTCATCGTGACCGTTCAGGACCATGGCAATACCTCTGCCGCATCGATTCCCCTTGCCCTGTCTGTTGGCAAGGAAAAGGGTGACATCAAACAGGGTGATCTGCTCGTCGCAGAAGCCATTGGGGGCGGATTGGCCTGGGGATCGGTCGTTCTGCGCTGGTAATCGCCAAAGCGGCACTTCCCGCAAGCCATTGATATTGACTCGGAAAATCATTTCTCCCTATCCTTGCAAAACCAAGCGATTTCGGGGGGAACGATGGCTTCTAAGACATTAACACGCATGGACCTGAGTGAAGCCGTTTTTCGCGAAGTGGGTCTGTCCCGTAACGAATCTGCGCAATTGGTCGAATCCGTACTGGATCACATGTCCGATGCGCTTGTCAGTGGAGAGACTGTAAAGATCTCTTCCTTCGGCACGTTCAGCGTCCGCGAGAAAGCTGCTCGCGTGGGTCGCAATCCGAAAACCGGGGAAGAGGTTCCGATCTCGCCCCGGCGCGTTCTGACCTTCCGCCCCTCTCACCTGATGAAGGATCGCGTGGCGGCCGGCAACAAGGCCTGATAGATGGCAGCCCGCAAGTCACGCGAAGCATTCCGAACCATCAGCGAAGTGTCTGAGTGGCTGGATACGCCCGCCCATGTCTTGCGATTCTGGGAAAGCCGTTTCACGCAAGTGAAGCCCGTAAAACGGGCCGGAGGGCGGCGGTACTATCGCCCCAACGACATGCTCTTGTTAGGCGGGATCAAGAAACTTTTGCATGAAGACGGTATGACCATCCGTGGGGCGCAAAAGCTGATCCGCGAAGAAGGTGTCAAACATGTCTGTACCCTGTCCATCCCGCTTGAAAGAGGCGCTGAAGAGAAGAGAGCACCGAAACCCAAGGCCCGGGTCGTAAAAGAGGAACCGCCTGCGGAAACCGCTCCTGCCACACCGCAAGGTCTTCTCGTTCTCGAAGGGGGCATGGCTCAAGAGCAAGAGCCTGCTACGACGCCAAGCAAGCCCGAGAAACAACCGCAGGAAGATGCCCAGCAACTCGACCTCATTCCCGAGGAACCGGGCGCCCTGCCCCCCGGAGTGATTGGGCTTCACGAATTTCGGATGGGCCTTCGCAACCCGACTATTCGTGCGCGTTTGCAAGAAAATCCCGCAGTGTTGGAACAGGCGCATGGCCGCCTGAAAGCCCTCTATGGCAAAATGTCGGCCCGTTGAAATTCCAACAAGAATGACCCCATTTCCGACTTGCCCCCAACCGCAGACATGCTATGACACACGCCACGTCGGGCTATGGCGCAGCCTGGTAGCGCGTCCGTCTGGGGGACGGAAGGTCGCAGGTTCGAGTCCTGCTAGCCCGACCAATCTCAAAAAACGCCCGCCCGGTCTTCGGGCGGGTGTTTTTGTGTCCAGCCCGGTGAACAAGGGCAAGAACGGGGGGAAGAGCACGTGAAAACAGGTGTGCTGGCCGACCACCAGATCCGGCAGATGATCACCACGGGCGGCATTGCGGCCTCCTCTCCGATCTTGAACGAACAGATTCAGCCAGCCTCGCTAGATCTTCGATTGGGCGAAAAAGCCTATCGTGTGCGGGCCTCTTTCCTGCCGGGCGGCGGATCGACCGTGGCGGAGCGGTTGGAAGAACTCACCATGCACGAATTGTCGCTGACCGGCGGCGCTGTGCTGGAGAAGGGCTGTGTCTACGTTGTCCCTCTGGTCGAACGTCTGCGCTTGCCAGAAGGTATGACCGCAGCGGCCAGCGCCAAAAGTTCCATTGGCCGGGTGGACCTGATGACCCGCGTCATCACCGACCATGGCATCGAATTCGACCGCGTACCCGAGGGGTATGACGGCCCGCTTTATGCCGAACTATGCCCGCAAAGCTTCTCGGTCGTCGCGCAGCCCGGACAGCTTCTGAACCAGATTATTTTTCGGCAGGGGAAAACGATCCTGACCGACGAAGAGCTGCGCGCAGTGCACGATCGAAGCCCCATTGTTTCAGGTGAGCCCGTCATCTCGGACGGGCTTGGCTTCTCGGTCGATCTGAAACCGAAGGACGGCGATTTGGTCGGTTTTCGCGCCAAACGTCACTCGGGCGTCGTCGACCTGTCGAAGCTCGGCCACTATGACCCCGCCGAATACTGGGAAGAGGTCCGCACCAAAGACGGTCGCATTATCCTCGATCCCGGTGCCTTCTATATCCTTGTCAGCCGCGAGGCGATTGCCATCCCCCCTGACTGCGCAGCCGAAATGGCCCCCTATCTGGCGATGGTCGGCGAGTTCCGCGTCCACTATGCGGGCTTCTTCGATCCGGGTTTCGGGTATGACGCCGCGGGCGGTTCTGGCTCTCGTGGGGTATTGGAAGTCCGCTGCCACGAAGCCCCCTTCGTGCTGGAGCACGGGCAGGTCGTTGGTCGTTTGGTTTATGAGCGCATGTCCGAAGAACCCGAAGCTTTGTACGGAGTGGACATCAAGTCGAACTACCAAGGCCAAGGGTTGAAGCTGTCGAAGCATTTTCGAACGCGGTAAACATGCCTCTGCAATTTATGTTCCGGAAGTGGTATAATGCCCGCGGCTGTCTGGAACGGCCCCCTTCATTAGTCCCCGAAATTATCAATTCTGACCGTTAACAGGCAGTCGAATTTATTGGAGGGAGAATTGTCATGAACAACCAAATGATAACTTGCTTGTGTGTGGCGCTAATACCGTCTGCATCGATTGCGGGCGGCGAGTTAAACGTCACCTTTGTCGACCATATTAAAGCTGAAATGGTTGAACAGGACGTCTATGTCGAGAAAGAGGCAGGAAAGGTTTTCCGGGTGACAACCGGAGATTATAAAAAGCACCTAGCAGATGTAGTATTTACAACAGCTACCGGCGTTGCCCACGACCCGATGAACGCAGAAAATATCGGCCCCTTTGCAAAGGGGCATGAACTGGGCTTTACACTTGGTGACTGGCTCAATGCGTCGGGCACAGCTAGGATTTCTTGCGCCGATAACAAAGGAAATATCTCGGCGGAATTCACCAATCTGGTCCCTAACGGGCTTTATACCATGTGGCAGTTTTTTGTTGGTGTGCCCTTCCCGGCTAAATTCCACACCTACGACATGCCCGTTGGTGTTCGCGACGGTGGTGAATCGACCTTTACCGCCGACGGAAGTGGTGCTGCGATCTACAATGCTAGCTTTGAACCCTGTCTTCAGGGAAGCGGCTCTCAACTCATGGCAGGTTTGGCGATTGCCTATCACAGCGACGGCAAGACATATGGCTGGGAGCCCGGATCAATGGGGGACGTCAGCCATGTCCACTTATTCGTAGGATTACCACCCGATGCGGAAATGCCGCACTGAACCCCAATTGAGGCTGCTTAGAAATTTGCAGCCTCAGATTATCGTACTGAAAACCGCAACCTGGATTCCATTTCCTGTTTAAAGGATCCAGTTTGACATCAAACTGCGTTGAAATCTCGAAAATTTGTCGATCAACTGCGCCTGCCCTCCTTGTTTGTGTGCCAAACAAACTAGCAGCGCGACAGGGAACGGATTCTGTCTAAATCTACTTTGCCCGGGTTTTGGGCCCGCCCACCGTTACGCGTCGTCCTCGAACATATCGACCTGACCTTCTGCGTCGGCTTCCTCTTGTTCAAGCTGCGATCCCGGACGCGGGCGATTTTCCAACAGACCTGCAGCACGCAGTTCTTTCAATCCCGGCAAGTCGCGGGCGCTTTCCAGACCGAAGTGATCGAGGAAAGTCGGCGTGACCACATAAGTTACCGGGCGGCCCGGTGTCATGCGACGGCGGCCAAAGCGAATCCATTCCAACTCCAGCAATTGATCGACTGTGCCTCGGCTAACTGAAACGCCGCGGATTTCCTCGATCTCGGCGGGTGTGCAGGGCTGGTGATAGGCGATGATCGCCAATGTCTCGATGGCGGCGCGGGAAAGCTTGCGGGTTTCGACCGTTTCCTTCTGCATCAGGAACCCAAGGTCAGACGCCGTGCGGATTGCCCATGCGTCGCCGACTTTAACCACTTGCACCCCTCGCCCATCATAGCGTTTGCGAAGATGCACTAGGGCTTCAGCCGCGTCACAACCATGCGGCATCCGGGCGTTCAGTTCGGCCACGGACACGGGATCGGCGGTGGCGAAGAGGATCGCCTCGACCATCCGTTCCTGTTCAGCGATGGGTGGGGCCTCGAACAGGCTTTCTTCTGTTTCGTCACTCATCCGGGTCGGTCCTGCGGATTTGAATAGGGGCAAACGTGTCGTTTTGCCGGATTTCGATCTGCCCGCGCTTGGCCAATTCCAGCGAGGCGGCAAATGTCGCTGCTGTCGCGGAGCGGCGCCTGGCGGGTTCGCTTTCCCAACCGTCGGGCAAATAGCTGATCAACTCGGTCCAGTCACCAGCAAAGCCGATCAGCCCACGCATACGATCCAACGCCTGTTCCATGGTAAAGACGCTGTCGCGGTCCAACGTAAAGGGGCGGAACTCGTCCTTGGTCCGAATACGAGCATAGCCCTGCATCAGGTCCAGCAGCGTGGCTGTATAGGTGATCTTGCGAACACGGGTGACGTCTTCGGTAATTCCACGTGCGAAGAAATCGCGACCCAATTGGTCGCGCCCCATCAAACGGGCGGCCGAGTTACGCATGGCCTCCAACCGTTCCAACTGAAAGGCAAGGTGGGCGGCCAGTTCCTCGCCCGACGGCCCTTCATCGGTCGGATCGGGCGGCAACAGCAAACGGGATTTCAGGAAAGCCAGCCAGGCGGCCATCACCAGATAGTCCGCCGCCAGTTCCAGCCGCAGCGTCTTGGCCTTCTCGACAAACGTTAAATACTGCTCGGCCAGTTCAAGAACCGAAATTTTCCGCAGATCCACTTTCTGCGTCCGCGACAGGGTCAGCAGCAGGTCCAGAGGCCCCTCGAACCCTTCCACATCCACGATCAAAGCCTCGGCCGCCAGCCGGGCTTCGACGTCGATATGGGTTGGGGTGTCAGCCATCTGCGCCAGTCTCCTCAAGCGCCATAAGTTCGGCGCGGAGAGCGGCAATGTCAACGTCATCTGGCAACTGTTGTTGATCCAGCGCCGATTGCGCCCGTGCAGCCTCCTCGGCGGTGAACGTTCCAGAGGCGGCGACCACCGCCTGCATCTCGGACATATCGCCATTGCAATGCAGGACGACATCGCAACCGGCGGCCCGCGAAGCGGCGGAACGATCGGCGATTGTGCCCGACAGAGCCTGCATGGAGACGTCATCGCTCATTAACAGGCCGGAGAAACCCATTTCCTCGCGGATCAGGCGGATCATGGTGGGGGACGTGGTCGCGGGGGCAGCAGCGTCCAGATCGCTAAAAACGATATGGCCCGTCATGGCGAAGGGTGCGTCGTTCAGAGCTTTGAATGGGGCGAAGTCAATTTCAGAGAGTTCCGCATGGGGAAGGTCTACTGTGGGCAATTCGTGGTGGCTGTCGACCAACGCCAGCCCGTGTCCCGGAATGTGCTTGATCACTGAAAGGACGCCGCCTGCAGCCTGACCCTCCATAACGGCCCGAGCGGCACGCGACACTGTGTCCGGGTCCATGCCGAAACAGCGGTTCAAAAGGAACGGGTGGGTTTCAGCCCGCGCCACATCGCAGGTCGGGGCGCAATTCACGTTAATGCCGACGTCATGCAATTCCGACGCAATCAGACGAGACCGTAGGTAAACGGCGCGTTCAAAGGCCTCCCCTGCACGCGTCACCTGCTCCATCGGCGGCAGAAACTGCGTCCACTGCGGAGGGATCAGGCGTTGCACCCGCCCACCTTCCTGATCAATCAGGATAGGCAGCTCGCGCCCCATCAGGTCGCGCATTTCAGCAGTCAAGGCCCGCAATTGCGCTGGCGTGTCCACGTTGCGCGCAAACAGGATGAAACCATATGGCTGCGCCTCACGGAAAAAGGCCCGCTCCTGTTTCGTCAGGACCGGACCTTCGCATCCTAGGATCGTGGCCGATAGTGTCATTTTGCGACGACTGGCACGCATCCCGCGTTTTCGGCTGTCAGCGCAGCGCAGAAACGGCGTGTATCCGCAAGATCAGCAAATCCGACCGCTCGCAGACGATAGAAGGTGCGACCACCGCGCTCCGCCTTCTGGATCAGGCGCTGCTTGCCTTCAAAGAAGCTGCCGAAACGGCCCATCAGGCGTTGCCATTCACTTCGCGCGATCTCCTCGCTGTCGTAGGCTCCAAGCTGAACAAGGTTCGTGCCCGCAGCGACAGCAGCAACCTCAATCGGAGCAGCAGGTTTAGCGGCCATGGCTTCGGCGACAGCGGCGGCTGCAGCCATCGCGAAACGGTCCTGCTCGGGGCGGCTGGCCGGGCGGATCGAGCGGCTTGGCCCCGGTACGCTGGCAGGAAGGATCTTTGCGCCCGATGGCGTGGTCAACACAGCGGGCTCTGGTGTGACAGGCTCTTCAACGACTGGTGCAACAGCTGTAAGCACCGGCTCTGGC